>JAHDDT010000016.1:0-5466 GCA_020629195.1 Hellea sp. | reverse complement strand
GGATTATGTATCTTAAACGCAGAGCCAATCAGTTCATTCGTATAGTCAATCTCTGAGCCTTCGAGGAATTCCAGGCTCATATCGTCAATGACGACTTTTGCGCCGTCGCGTTCTAGCACGAGGTCGTCGGCATTTGGCGCGTCCGCGAAATCGAATTTGTATTGGAAGCCTGAACAGCCGCCGCCTTCGACGGCGACGCGTAGATATTTGTCCACGCCTTGCTTGGCCATGATGGCGTTGATTTGCTTGGCCGCATTGGCGGAAAGGGAAACTTGTGTGGCAACTGTGGTCATAAGGTCTATATAGGCTGTGAGTCGGATAAATAAAGGTTTACATAATGGGTAAATTTCCCGCCATTCGCGAACGCGCCATTTACGCCTCTGACCCTGTGAAATGTCGGGGGCGGCGTATCCCGCAGCCCAGCGGGTCAGAGCGTAGCCCGTTTCAGCGCGATAAAGACCGGATCATCCATAGCTCCGCCTTTCGCCGCCTTAAAGGCAAGACGCAAGTTTTCGTCGCTCATGAAGGCGACTATTACCGCACGCGCCTGACGCATTCGCTCGAAGTCTCGCAAATTGCGCGCTCGATTTCGCGGGTTCTGGGGCTCGATGAAGATTTGGCGGAATGCCTCGCTCTGGCGCATGATCTCGGCCATCCGCCTTTTGGTCATTCCGGTGAGGATGCGCTTCATGCGGGAATGGAGCCTTATGGCGGCTTTGACCACAATGCCAATACGCTGCGTATCGTCGAGCATTTAGAAGGCCGCTACGCTGAATTTGATGGGCTGAACCTGACATGGGAAACGCTGGAAGGCATTGCTAAGCATAATGGGCCTGTCATTAAAACAGAGGCTGATAAAGCTGCACTGCCATGGGCACTGCGCGATTTGCAGGATTGGGAAGGGCTTGAGCTTGATACCTATGCAGGCCCCGAAGCCCAAGTCGCCGCGCTTGCTGATGATATTGCTTATAACAACCACGATATTGATGATGGGCTTCGGGCAGGGCTGTTCTCTGTTGCGGATATTTGTGAAGTGCCCATGGTTGGCGAGGCCTTTGCTGATGTGCGCCGCCGCTATCCCGATATTTCCGAGGACCGCCTGATCCACGAGGCTGTACGCGACATGATTGGCTATATGGTGGCGGATGTTCTGGCTGAGACGCGCAAACGCTTGGCCGAAGCTAACCCCAAAAGCGCAGACGATATCAGGCAATTAGATCATTCGATATGTGAGTTTTCAGAAGAGTTCCGCGCCAAAGAAGCGCCGCTACGCAAGTTCTTGTTCGACAATATGTACCGTCATTACAAAGTAAACCGGATGATGGGGCAGGCGAGGCGCGTTGTACGAGAACTGTTCGATCTTTTCATTGATGACCCGTCTCTTTTGCCAACGCCGCAGCGCCTTAAGTGCAACGGCCCTAAAACTGAGCAAACAGCACGTGTAGTGTGTGATTATATTGCAGGTATGACGGATAGTTTCGCTATAACGGAACATAAACAGCTGTTTTCAGTGTCAGGTTATCTGTAGAGAAACATTGTAAATATCCGTTAACCCTTCATACCTAAATCTGCCTTATTACTGTATAAATATTGGTGCGAATCGGCACTCGAACATAGGCGTATGCAGATTTGCAGGATTGAAACATGACGAATAATGACAACGACATATTTTCCGCCGCGGGACGCGCTGATGATGAGTTAGCCCCATTTGATGTGCGAGATAGTTCTGGTCGTGCAGGGATAGTTAAGCTTGCTGTTGGTTTTGGGTTTTTGTTAGCCTTGGCACTTATCATATTGAAAGTTTATCAACCTGGCGTCCGGGACCGGGATACGCCGCCTAAGATTATTGCAGATAATACGCCTTTTAAAGTCGAACTTGAAGATGCGGGAGGCGTTGAGACCCCTAATCAGGATAAGTCAGTTTACGAGGTTATGGACGGTAAAGCGCCCAATGAAATTGTGACGCCCAAAGCAGGCGCAGAGGCGCCGATTGAGCTTCCCAAATCTGCGAATATCAAGGTTGAACCTGCACCTAACCGTCCAGCGGCCACAAAGCCTAAAGCTGAAGCGCCTAAACCCAGACCACAGGCAGCCAACCCGTCTGGAAGTATTAAAGCGGCGGGGCCTGGTTACGTCAAATCTGCTCCATCAGGAGCGACTATTCGCACAGGCAATAGCGAATTTGTTGTTCAGGTGGCTTCTGTTAGAACCGCCGCTGCTGCGCAAGATATTTGGAATAAAACAGAAGCTAATTTTAGCGACGTTATAAACTCCCAGATGTATGCTGATATAAAATTTGCTGATCTTGCAGAAAAGGGCATCTACTACCGCCTGCGAGTTGCTGGACTTGCCGATAAGGCGTCTGCAACAGCTCTATGTGATAAGTTTAAGGCGCGTGGTCAGGCGTGCTTTGTCACGCGGAAATAATGTGAGCGCTCTGGCTGTCATTCTTGGGCTGTCGGGGCCAAGACTCACAGAGGCTGAACGAGTCTTTTTTCGTGATGCTAATCCTTGGGGATTTATCTTATTTTCGCGCAATGTTGAAACACCGCAACAGCTAAGACGCCTCACTCATGACTTGCGCGACGCTGTAGGACGAAATTGTCTTATATTTGTAGATCAAGAAGGGGGGCGCGTTCAGCGGCTAAGGCCGCCTCATTGGAGGGATTTTCCCTCAGGCGCCGCTTTTCAATATCTTTATTCTAGACAGGAATATCTCGGTAAGAGAGCTGCATATTTGTCCTATCGACTGATCGCGGATGACTTGCGTAAAGTTGGGATTACGGCAAATTGTGCACCCGTATTGGATTTGCCACAAAAATCGGCTGACCCCATTATTTCAGACCGTGCTTTTGGCAGTAAAGTCGCGCCAATTATTGATATCGCTCATGCGGCAATGGCAGGACTTATGTGCGGCGGCGTTGCGCCCGTTATCAAGCATATTCCGGGACATGGCCGCGCAACTGTGGATAGTCATAAAGAGCTTCCAAAAATTAAGACTTCAAGACAAACGCTTGAAAGAACAGATTTTATTCCCTTTCGGTCTTTGTCCGATGCGCCTATGGCGATGACGGCTCATGCTGTTTATGAATGTAGTTCACGATCAGCTGTAACTGTGTCTAAAAAATCCATGACAGAGCTTGTGCGAGCCGCAATTGGCTTTAATGGTCTGGTGATGAGTGATGATCTGGATATGAAGGCACTTAGAGGGGGGCTGAAGCGAAAAACGGAGCGAGCTTTGGCGGCTGGCTGCGATATCGCATTACAATGTTCAGGGAAACTCCCAGATATGGTGAACGTTGCCAAGGGAGCGAAACTATTAAGTGGGCGCGCTGAAAGCAGAGCTATCATTGCAGATAATTGCGCTGACCATATACAGCCTTTTAACCGCGAGGCTGCAGAAGAAGAATTTAACGTCTTGCTCTCGCAAGTACCTTACCTCAAGCCCGCTGCTGAAAGGCTAGCAGGATGAGTGATGATTTCCAAGAAGACCTGAAATTTGAAGCTGCGGATAATGCGGCTGATGAGGGCGAAAGTTTACTCATTGATATTGATGGCTATGAGGGGCCGCTTCATCTTTTGTTGGAGTTGGCGAGAAAGCAAAAAGTTGACTTAGCACGAATTTCAATTTTGGAATTGGCGGAACAATATATTGCTTTTATCAAAAATGCGCAGGATTTGAGAATTGAGCTGGCCGCAGATTATTTGGTAATGGCGTCTTGGCTCGCTTATTTAAAATCACGTTTGATCATTCCCAAAGAGGGTGTCGAAGAGCTAATGCCTGAGGCAGATGAACTCGCCGCGCACCTTGCGTTCCGCTTGCAGCGCCTAGAAGCCATGCGCCGCGCGGCCAGCGGACTGTTTCGCCTTCCTCAAGAGGGGCAGGATGTATTTAAGCGCGGAATGCCAGAGGGGTTACGCTCAAGAACAACTCCGCTTTGGAATGCTGAAATATTCGATATTCTTCAAGCTTATGGCGCCTCACGCTCACGCTCTATAATTAAAAACCATAAGCTTCCCAAGCCCTTAGTCCTTAGTCTTGAAGGGGCTCGCGCGCGGCTGAAGAGAGCTATTTTGGCGCTTTCGAGCGGAAGCGATGATTGGACATCTTTGGAAAGTTTGCTGCCCACTGAAGATGAATTTGATAAAGATATTCCGCTCTCATCTATCAAGGCTAGTTCGCTACTCGCGAGTTTAGAGCTTACCAAAGAAGGTCATATGGAACTTCGCCAAACAGGGGCATTTGCCCCAATTTTTGTAAGAACTGTCAGCCGCGATGCAGATGCAGCAGATAAGGAAACCTCATGAGTGATGACCGCGTAGAAAAAGCCGCAGACGGTATTGAGAGTTCAGTCGTCAGTCTCACGGCGCGTTTGCATAGCGCACCCGACGGACAGGCTGTAGAGGCTGATTTGCGTCTATTAGAGGCGCTCCTATTTGCTGCTGTTGAGCCCATTGATACTCAAACGCTTCGCGACCGCCTACCAGAAGATGCAGATGTGGGAGCCTTATTGGCACGATTAACTAGAGATTATTCGGGTAGAGGGGTGAATCTTGTGCGAGTGGCAGATCGCTGGCGTTTTCAAACGGCTATAGATTTAGAGCCGCACCTTGTGGATATCAAAGAAGCCCCTAGAAAGCTCTCCAAGGCGGCGTTGGAAACCTTAGCAATTATTGCCTATCATCAACCCGTTACCCGCGCTGAAATCGAAGATGTGCGCGGCGTAGCCGTCTCAAAAGGCACAATTGATGTTTTAATGGAATTAGGCTGGGCAAGATTACGCGGACGTCGCCGTACCCCAGGGCGGCCTGTGACTTATGGCACGACCGAGGCTTTCCTTGCGCATTTTAATCTGGAAGATATTTCTGATTTACCGGGCCGCGATGACTTAAAAGCGGCTGGCCTGCTTGATCCGCGTTTGCCAAAGGATTTTGAAATGCCTGAGCCGATGATGCCAGATGCGCTTACGAATGAAGAAGATCCTCTAGAAGATGAAGACGATCCGAACTTCTTTGAAGATTTTCTTGAAGAGGATGAAGGCGACAGGGCATAATTTTGATAGCAGAGGCGTAATGTCTTCTTGAACCCTTTGCTGCGCGGCGCTACATACTGTCTAACTTAAGGAAAAGACTATGGCTATTGGACCTTGGCAGATTGCTATTATCCTCGTGATTGCGGTGCTTGTTTTTGGCGGACGCGGTAAAATATCTGGTATCATGGGTGACTTTGGTAAGGGTATAACGTCTTTCAAAAAGGGCCTTAAAGAAGGCGTTGATGACGTCAAAGATGCGGCGGAGGATGCTCTTGATGTTACGCCGCCTAAAGAAAAAAAAGACAAATAACATAGGCCTTTAGGGGCTTTTCATGATACCACAATTCGGATTTGCTGAAATTGTTGTGCTGGCGTTGCTTGCGATTATCGTCGTGGGGCCAAAGGATTTGCCTAAACTCATGCGAACGCTTGG
>JAHDDT010000117.1 GCA_020629195.1 Hellea sp. | reverse complement strand
AAGGGGCAGACATAAAAGAAGCAGAGGCAAAAGCAAAGCCCGCCGCAAAGCGCAAGGCACCCGCCCGTAAAAAAGCTCCTGCAAAAGCGGCGACGCGAAAGGCCCCTCCTAAGCCAGCAGCGTCTAAAACTGCACCTGCTAAAACTGCACCTGCAAAATCAGCGGCGGAAACACCCGCGGATACGGCTCCCGAGAAAGCAGCTGACGCGCCCGCATCTACGGCGCGCCGCAAAGCGCCAACACGTAAAGCCGCCGCCGCGCCAAAAGCCTCTATCAGCACAGACCCCGCAGACGTGCCAACGGACGCTACCGAGGCAAAACCAAAAAAGACCAAACGCAACTGGTTCGGTCTTAAAAAGAAATAGATTAAGAGAGTAAAATAAATGGGGGATAATATCGGTACGGTTGTTGGTATTGATTTAGGAACAACCAACTCACTCATTTCAATTTTTACGGATGAGGGCTCTGTCCTCATCCCCAATGGCTCTGGTAAATATTTAACGCCCTCAGTCGTAGGCCTCTCTGATAAAAAAGACATTATTGTTGGCGAGACGGCCAAACACAGGCTCATATCACATCCCAATTTAACAGCTGCACGCTTCAAGCGTTATATGGGAACCCAGCGCGAATTTAAGCTTGGGAAGAAAACACTTCGAGCAGAAGAGCTTTCCGCGCTTGTTTTAAAATCATTAAAAGCTGACGCCGAAGCGCATCTAGGGTGTCCCGTGGAACGCGCTATTATTTCCGTTCCCGCGTATTTTAATGACGTACAGCGAAAGGCCACTTATGCCGCAGGAAAAATTGCGGGACTGAAAGTCGAACGTCTCATCAATGAACCTACGGCTGCGGCGCTCGCTTATGGTTTGAATAGCGTTGAAGACGAAAACACATTCCTTGTTGTTGACCTTGGCGGGGGCACATTTGACGTCTCAATTTTAGAAATTTTTAGCGGCGTTATGGAAGTGCGCTCCAGTGCGGGTGACGCATTTTTGGGCGGCGAAGACTTCACCGACGTCATCGTAAAAGAGTTTGAAAAGCAGCTCGGTAAAGAGGCCGAAAAACTAGATGATAAAAAGAAGGGTCTGTTAAGAGATCTTGCCAATAAAGCTAAATTCAAACTCAGCCAATCGGACGATGTTACAGTACGATTCCAAGGTAAAAAATCGGAGTCTTCTCTGACGCTAACGCGCTCCAATTTTGAAGAGATTACGAAGAAACTTCAAGATCGGCTTCGCAAGCCCATACAGCGCGCGATTATGGATGCTGGCATGCGCGCAGAAGATATTGACCGTGTTGTAATGGTTGGTGGCGCGACGCGCATGCCTATCATCCGTAAAATTGTCACGCGGCTGTTAAAAGTTTTCCCAGAACACAGCCTAGACCCTGACGAAGTCATAGCTCTAGGCGCAGCTGTTCAAGCAGGCTTGCTAACGCGGCACAAAGCCCTTGATGAAATTGTCATGACGGATGTCTGTCCTTTTACACTAGGAACTGACGTAGCTGTTCAAACAAGTGCTACGACATATGAAACGGGGCACTTTCAACCCGTTATTGAGCGAAACACGGTTATACCTGCCTCGCGCGTTGTGCGAAATACAACTCTACAAAAGGGTCAGCAAAAACTGGAACTTACAATTTATCAAGGCGAGTCACCACGCGTTATTGAGAATGTTAAACTCGGCACAATAACAAAATACGTCCCTATCAATCATACTGGATATGAAGAGGTCGATATTCGTTTCACCTATGATGTTTCTGGCGTTTTAGAAGTTCTCGTGACATCTGTTTCAGACCAAAAAACGCAGCGTATGGTCATTGAAGGTAATCCGGGCAGCCTGTCACAAAGCGATATCGATAAGCGCTTTAAAGAACTGTCGAAACTGAAAATTCACCCCAAAGACAAATCCGAAAATGCTGAATTAACGGCGCGCCTAAAAGCGGCCTATGAAAACCACCTTGGGGACATTAGAACCCATATTAACCACCTTCTCACTCAATTTGAGTCTGTATTAGAAAAGCAAAATGACACGGATATTCAGTTAATGCGGACTGAACTGACAACATGGCTAGATGAATTAGAGGCTGCGGACGTCTTTTAATGCAAGATTACTGGGAAGTCTTAGGCCTTGACGCCCCGCCCGCAGATCTAAAATCTGCGAAACGGGCCTATGCCGCTAAGCTGAAAGTCACCCGCCCAGATGACGACCCAGAAGGCTTTATGCAGCTTCGTGATGCATTGGAAATTGCAAAGCAGAATATATATTATAATTTGCACACGGCAGAGCTAGAGGCACAAGAACAGCCACTGGAATTTGAAACCCCGCAATCTAATTCTCCGCAAGATGATGTGAGCGAGTTTTTGCATCAAGATGCGCGGCCTGAAGAGCCCGGCAATATGGAGAGCTTGGAGACTGTCCCCACTCCTCCTGATGAGCCTGAATACCCTCCATTTTATCTCGAAATTCAAGACCTTTTGAGTGACCCCATTCGGCGAAACGATAAAAACGCTTGGGAACAGCTCATTGAGCAAGCCCGCGAGACCTCTATCGATGAATATATTGATTTCGACGCATTATTAAGGCGCTACTTGCTCGATATTCTAGGCTATTATGACGGTGATGCTAAGAAACATAACAGAAACCGCAGACCCTCACTTATCTCAAGTTTTATCGCGACTTACATCTTCAAAGCTATGGAGTGGCACAAAATTTCTGAAAGAGACTATCACACGCAAGGTGAGCTGAACTGGTTACAGTCCGATTTAGATGTCATTCGCAAAAACCAGCCGTCCAGTGCGCGGACGGATGGAACGAAAACTGTTAGCACGACAGAGGATGACAGCATGAGTCCATGGATGATTATTGGCATTATCATCGCTGCATTACAGGTGATAAGACTATTGGCGAATGGTTTCAGTGGTAATGGTTTCTAGCTATAACAGCCTTAACATTTAAACGGTTTTCTTTATCAGAAAGCTGTAGACACCGCCTCACGAATTTACCCCGCGATACCCCCTTGCATCCTTGGGCGTTTTCCCATAAGTAGCGCGGCAAATAGGAATCTATTGGCTCTATACCTCTGTGCCGCCTCTTACGGGCGGCTGATTATTTTAGAGCCTATGAATAAGGCAAAAGAAAATGAGTGTTGTTCTTGATGTAAATGTCCGTGAGAATACGGGCACAGGTAATGCGCGCGAAGCTCGCCGTAATGGCATGGTTCCCGGCGTTCTTTATGGCGGCGATGAAGCGCCTGTGGCAATCTCGATCAAGCATAATGAAGTGCTTAAAGCGATTAACTCAGGCCAGTTCATTGGTAACATGGTTGAGCTTGTCCATGACGGAAAAGGCCAAAAGGCTTTGACCAAGGACATTCAGTTCCACCCTGTCACAGACGTCCCTGTTCACCTTGATTTTTACCGCGTGACAGCGAAATCCATCATTGAAGTCGAAGTTAGCGTTAACTTCATCGGGGAAGAAGAGAGCCCAGGCATGAAGCAAGGCGGCGCACTTAACGTCGTCCGTTACGCCATCGAAGTTAAATGTCCTGCGGGCGAAATTCCTGACAATATCGAAGTTGATATTTCAAAAATGGAAATCGGCGACTCAATCCACATCTCAAGCATTACATTGCCTAAGAATGTTAAGCCATCTATCACAGATCGTGACTTTACCATCGCAACAATGCAAGAATCGCGTGCGGCTGTTGAAGCTGATAGCGAAGACGGCGAAGAGGTTGCAGCAGACGAAGTTCCTGCAGCAGCTCAGACTGACGATGCTGAGGGCGAAGGCTAAGCCTCTTGCTTAGCTGGCTTCGCAGCCTCTTTGATACGTCAGAGCAAGCGGAGCCTGATATGCTTTTATGGGTAGGACTAGGTAATCCCGGCGCAAAATATGCTGGGAACCGCCACAATATTGGCTTTATGGTGATTGACGCCATTGGCGATGACCACAACTTCCCTGCTGAAAAAACACAGTTTAAAGGGCTTTGCCGCTCTGGCCTGATTGACGGCAAAAAGGTTCTGCTGCTCAAGCCGACGACGTTCATGAATGAGTCGGGACAAGCCGTTCAAGCCGCTCTGTCATTTTACAAAATCCCGCTGGAAAACCTCACTGTTTTTCATGACGAGCTTGATCTTGCCCCCGGAAAATTTCGACTGAAAACGGGCGGCGGCATTGCGGGGCATAATGGCCTTCGCTCCATCCGCCAACATTGCGGCGAAGACTTTCACCGCGTGCGACTCGGCATTGGGCATCCCGGTCATAAAGATAAAGTGCATAGCTATGTGCTCTCCGATTTTGCTAAGGCTGAACACGGCATTCGCGATGATATTTGCAACGGCGCGGCGCGCTATGCCGGGCTCTTGGCGGGCGGAAATGGCGAGCTGTATCAAACGCGGGTCACAGAATATATAAAAGGATAATCCCATGGGTTTTAAATGCGGTATTGTGGGCTTGCCCAATGTTGGAAAATCAACGCTTTTCAATGCTCTAACCAAAACGGCTAACGCGCAAGCGGCCAATTACCCGTTTTGTACTATTGAGCCGAATGTGGGTGATGTGGCCATGCCAGAGCCCCGCCTGAACGTCATTGCAGAGATTGGCAAATCCGCTCAAATTATCCCAACCCGAATGAACTTCGTTGATATTGCGGGCCTCGTAAAAGGCGCCTCCAAAGGTGAAGGCATGGGCAATCAGTTCCTCGCCAATATTCGCGAGACAGACGCCGTTATTTACGTGCTGCGCTGCTTTGAGGATGATGACATCACGCATGTTGATGGCCGCATTGACCCGATGTCTGATTTTGAAACCATTGAAACAGAGCTTATGCTTGCAGACCTTGAAAGCCTTGAGAAACGCAAACCTGGCCTTGAGAAAAAGCTAAAGCAAAAAGATGCTGATGCGCTGCAAACCATGCGCCTTATAGAGACCGCAATTACGGTGCTCGAAGACGGCAAGCCTGCTCGGACGGCTGAGATTGATGAAGATGATAAAAAAGCTTGGAAGATGCTACAATTACTGACTTCAAAACCCGTCCTCTACGTCGCCAATGTTGACGAAGAGAGCGCCGCAACGGGAAATGCTTTTTCCGATAAAGTTGTCGCACATGCAGACTCCGAAGGGGCGCAATCTGTCATTATTTCGGCGCAAATCGAATCTGAAATGGCGCTGCTCGATGATGAAGAGCAAGCTGAGTATCTCGGTGCAATTGGTCTTGAAGAACCCGGACTAAACCGTCTTATCCGCGCAGGTTATGCCCTACTCGGTTTACAAACTTATTTCACAGTTGGCCCCAAAGAAGCGCGGGCGTGGACATTCCAAAAAGGCTGGACTGCACCAAAATGTGCGGGCGTTATTCACGGGGACTTTGAAAAAGGGTTCATCCGCGCAGAAACTACGGCCTATGAAGACTACGTCGAATATAATGGTGAAAGCGGCGCGAAAGAGGCAGGTAAAGTTCGCCAAGAAGGTAAAGATTACATCGTCAAAGATGGCGATATCATGCTATTTAAATTTAATGTCTAG
>JAHDDT010000116.1 GCA_020629195.1 Hellea sp. | reverse complement strand
TTAATTCTCTGGCGGTCTGTTTGATTTAGCTTTGAACTAGCCAATGACGCCGTCTTTATCTGGATCAATCAGCTCGTGCGCGTGAAGTACGAAATAACGCATATGGGCGTTATCGACTGTGCGCTGGGCTGCGCCTTTCCAGGCGGCATGGGCATCGGCGAAATTGGCATATGCGCCTACAAAATCTACGGCTTTGAGGTCTTTAAACTCGGTTTTATTCGGGTCAACTAACTCGCCGCCAATCACAAGGTGTAAAAGCTGCATATTTTCGTCTGACATAGGGGTGTCCTTTGATTCTCTATCGGTTTGGGTTGTCCCCATAAATCCAAAATCTTTAATTTTGTCATCGCTTTTTTGAAATTGTGCAATGACGGGTGTTACGCGGGCTAATAACAAAGCGTGGAGGGTCTTGCCAGCACAAATGATACCTAAACCGCTTGTCGTTTCGCCGTCATAGCTCGGCGCTGCGCCGTGTAAATTTGTGACGATGGCGCCAGCTTCAGTGGCGATGAGTTGCGCCGCCGCAACGTCCCAATCTGACTTAGGCGTAAAAGCGACTGTCGCATCAGCTTTACCACAAGCTACAAGCGCCATGCGATAGGCCATTGAATTCGCAACGTGGCAGTCCATGTCCGGCCAACCCAAACGGCGAAATTTGCGAGCGTAGCCGACCATCTTTATGCCCTCTATCTTATCTGAGTCGGGCGCTGTTATATCGGTGCCGTTGAGTTTTGCGCCGCCGCCCAATGTGGCTTCAAACATCTCATCTGTCAGAGGGTTATAAAGCGCGCCTGCTATAGATTTACCGTCTTGAATAACCGCGACTGACACTGCGAAGTTTGGCGTACGGTCGATAAATGCGCGCGTACCGTCGATGGGGTCCACGACGAATGTGCGCGGACAGGCATGGCGAGAATGGTCGTCTTTAGTCTCTTCAGAAAGCCAGCCATAGCCCGGACGGGCTTCGCAAAGGGTTTTCAAGAGGTAATCATTTACAGCGATATCTGCATCGGTGACGGGCGAGTTGTTGGACTTATCCCAAACCTCTGAATCATTGGCGTCGTAAGCGTCTTTGGCAATTTTACCCGCCGCGAGAACCGCCGCTTTAATCAGCGCTAAATCTTCGCCGTAAGATACGCAAATGTCATCAGCTTCCGGCAATGGTAAGACCTTCCGTGAGCAATGATGGGGCGACGGTGGAGGCGTCAAAGATAAGGTTATTGGCAGGGATGAGTGTTTTATACATCTCAAGCAAATTGCCTGCGATTGTGATTTCACTGACAGGATAGGCTTTGAGACCGTTTTCAACTTTAAAGCCCGCAACACCTACAGAATAATCGCCTGTATTAGAATTGAGCGAGGGACCAAACATCTCTGTAATCAGTAAGCCTTCGCCCATTTCTGCCATAAGCTGCTCGGGTGATTTAGTGCCATTCGCCATGTAGCTATTTGTGGCAGAGACGCCAGGAGGAGACCCAATCCCGCGCGTGGCGTGACCTGTCGTCGTTAGACCAAGCTGTCGCGCCGAAGCACAGTTTAGTAGCCAGGTTTGTAGGGCTCCGTCTTGTATCAAGTGGCGCGTGACGGGCACGATACCTTCACCGTCATAGGGACGGGAGCCATGCCCGCGCGGCATGAGCGGGTCATCAATAATCTGGATATCCGAGTTAAAAAGAGCTTCGCCCATCTTGTCTTTCAGAAAGGACACGCCTCTCGCGATTGAGGGGCCTGTTATGGCGCCAATCATCGCCGAGACAAGCGATCCTGAAACACGTTGATCAAACATAACGGGCATTGCGCCTGATTCCATTTGCTTCGAGCCTAGCCGCGCAATCGTGCGCTCGCCGGCTATGCGGCCAATCTCTTCGGGTGTTTTTAAATCCTCGAACCAGCGCGTACCGTCATAGTCGAAGTCTCGTTCCATCGCGCCGTCAGCTTCGGCTATGGCCGAGACGGACAGGCCGTGCCGTGAGGAGAGCCAGCCTTGGGAGAAACCGTGACTTGTCATGAAGTGTATGGCTGATGTCGCGTGGCTTGCATTTGCGCCTTCGGCTTGCTGCACGCCTACGACGGCTAGAGCTGCGCGTTCGACTTCCAAGGCGCGGGCCTTGAGCTGCGCGGGCGTCATCGGGGTATCGTCATAAAGGTCTAAATCGGCATTATGCGTATCAAGCTGACTTTCATCCGCAAGCCCGCAATAGGGGTCTTCAGGGGCGAGCTTCGCCATGGCCACAGCCCGTTCGGCAAGTTGGTCTATGGAGGTGTCCGAAATATCAGAGCTAGAGACGCAGGCTTGGCGCTGCCCAACGATTACGCGCAGGCCAATATCACGGCCTTCACTATTATCCACATCTTCAAGTTCGCCGCCGCGCACGACGATGGCGGAAGAGCGGCCATGGGTTGCCACCGCATCAGCTTGACTTGCGCCGTAATGTTTGGCCCGGGCGAGAAGTTTTTCAAGCGTCGGGGCCAGCGCCGAAGCGCTGATGGGGTCATCAAGCGCCATCTTAGGCGATGTTGAATGTGAAGACGAGGTAGAGCAGGTAAAACCCTGTTCCAAGGAATGTCAATAAGGTCGCCATAGCGCCTAAGCCGCGGCCTTTACCGTTGGCTCCGGCCTGTGCCATGCCTTGCGCGTGAAGGAGGCGGCCTAAAAAGAAGAGCGCACCAAAAATGTGGAGTGCCAAAACATGCCCATTCATCATGGCCAAGGCAAAGAGACCAATAAGAGCCAGCGGCGCTGTTTCGATAAAATTACCATGCGCACGAATGCGCGCGAAAAGGTCTTGATCGCCCCCATCACCAAGGCTGACTTTCTTGTTCAGGCGCTGTGACCCAACACGGAGCATCAGGATACAAGCGAGAATTAGATTTAAAGCGGCGTATAGTGCAACGATTTGAAATGTTGTCATTGGTTTCTCTTTCTTTCTATTTTTCAGGCGATAATTTAGCGGCCTCATTGAGCGCTTTCAGATGCGTGTCCGCAGGCTGTGCCCCTTGGACAGCAAATTGTCCATTATAAATAAAACAGGGCACACCATTTACGCCCAGATTGCGGAAAAACATAATTTCTTCACGAACGGCGTTTTTATCATCATCCTTCGTCAAAAGCTCTCCTACAAGCTCGGCGTCCATACCAATCTTAGATGCAATTTCTTTTAGGGTTTCAACGTTGCCCACATCTTTAAGCTCTGTGAAGAATGCCTTGAAAAGAGCTTCAGCGGCCGTGCTCCCCAAATCTTGTCCTTGCGCCCATTTTAGTAATCTATGCGCATTTAGCGTATTAGGTCGCATGGGTATTTGACCGAACTTAAAATCTATTCCAACCTCAGGCGCGGCCTCTTCCAAAGCCTGTCGCATGGATTTAAAGCGATTAGATGGGCCATCCGCTCCAAATTTTTGCTTCATGTAGTCCTTATAAGGGACGCCGTCCTCTGGGACTGTGGGGTCCAGCATATAGGGTCGCCAAGTGAGGTCTATTTGGCGGCCCGATTGTTTTGCCGCTTTTTCAAAATATTTGATACCAAGCCAACACCAAGGGCAGACAATATCAGAAACAATATCGACCTGAATGGGCGTGTTTGCGGATTTGCTAGATTTTTTCTTTGCCATAGTCGGCGTTTAGCCGAGTCTTCTATGGCTGTCTAACTTTCTGTTGCAGATGCAAAATAGATTTCAGCACGGTTGCAGCGGTCTCTGAACATTTTCTCGGCTAATAAATCCTTTATCCGCGCCTCAATCACGCTGATGTCGGTTTCTGAGTTACTATTGTTCAGTAAGTTTGGAATGATATGGCTTTCTTGACTGTATAGGGAGGCTGCCGCCCTATATTGATCAAGGGTCATTTCATTTTTGAAGATTTTAGTGACGCAGAGGCAATATATCTTTTCTTTGCCGGACTCGATGCAGCTATTTGTAAGCGTGATATCCTCAGTTGATGTCTGAACTGATCTGGCTGGTGTTATCCCCGTGATTGTTGGCGCGACTTGATTTTGCGCCAAAATATGCCCGTGTGGTTCATTTGCAAATAGAATAGCCGAAAAGAAAAAAGCTAAAAAAGCTGTCTTTAGAATTTTCATATACGCCTCCCGAACATGGGTGTGGGCCCTTTGCTCGGAAATAAGTTACCATATGTTAAGATATGAAAATTGTGACTTTACTCACGCAGCCTTGTCATTTTTCGCCGTTTTAGGCCAAAAACCAATCGTTCAAGATACATTTTCAGGCGCAAGTGCCAGAAACTTTAGAACAGTTTCGATTTCCGATTCGGTGAGGCCTTTAACTAATTTGTCGTTAAAATCACGAAAATCATTCATGACCTCTTCCCGCAGTGCCCAACCCTTATCGGTGAGAGCCACCGCCTTTGCGCGGCGATCAGTTGTAAGTGTAATGCGTTCCAATAAGTCATCGGCTTCCATTCGGCTAACTAGGCCTGTAATTGCCGCATTATTTCGTCCCGTTCCTTCAGCTAAATCTGTAAGACGGCAACGATCATGATAGCCCAAGTAAATCAGAACAGCAGCTTGAGACGTGCTAATGCCTGCATTTTTTGCCAGATAATTATCAGCCTCTTTTGACAGGCGTGTATGGGCACGGTCAAAGATGAAAAAAAGACGGCGGTCAACGGGGCGAGCGATAGCCATAAGGAAAATCCACTATATTACACATGTAAACTAATAGAGTAATGGAATGGGATTACAAAAGAAAAAGCCCGTTGACAGTATCAACGGGCTTCTCTTTGAAGTTTGGGTCTCACCAAGCGCCATGCTTGGTTTCAAGATTAGATATGTCTTTACCCAATTTCGCTTTTACGAAAGGGCTGATCTAACAGCTTCGGGCAGACCCCTCAAAACAGATAAACAAATCGACCTCCTTTCATAAATGCGGCCCCACTATGGGACGGCTAACAATGAAGACAAGTTACGACGTTTTTAAAATCTGGCAAGCGATTTATTTCATTAAATTTGAATCTGTGTTCACAAAAGATTCACAGACTCAGATAAAATATTATGCCTCCTTAAAATCCAGTGCGACGCCATTATTACAATAACGGAGCCCTGTGGGGCGCGGGCCGTCTTTAAAGACGTGACCTTGGTGACCGCCGCAGCGCGAGCAATGATATTCCGTGCGCGCCATGAAGAGTTTGCGGTCTGTTTTTGTGCCAATCGCACCGTCAATCACGTCGAAAAAGCTTGGCCAGCCTGTGCCTGATTCGTATTTATGCTCAGATTTAAAGAGCGGAAGCTCGCAACCTGCGCAGACAAATATGCCGTCGCGTTTTTCATCATTAAGCGGCGATGTGCCGGGGCGCTCTGTGCCTTCTTTGCGTAAGACATTGAACTCCATAGGAGTTAGGCGCTCTTCCCATTCGCGCTCGGACAGGTTCGCCCAGTCAATATTTGAAGCTGTCTCAGTCATTTTCATCTCCATTCCCGTTTCTTGGGCTTCGGCATTACTGCCTGATTTCGCACAAGCCGTCAAAGCCAGCGCAGCCGCGCCGAGGCTCAGCTCGCGTCTCGATAATGTTTTGGTCAGCATGGGATACTCCTATTCTGTCCA
>JAHDDT010000015.1:14631-32731 GCA_020629195.1 Hellea sp. | reverse complement strand
CATGCGCGTATCAGTCATTATCTATTCTGTGATTATCACGACGATGTCTTTTTTGGGTGCATTGACAAACAATATAGTGATTATATTGGCAGCGCTTTCATTTGCTGTATCAGACTTTTTTGTAGGCATGGACCGCTTTATTGACCCAAAGAAATATTGGGCACTTCTTATTACGCCGCTTTATTTCGGAGCCCAAGCTCTCTTCGCGCTCAGCGTTTCTATTTAACAGACAAATCCAACACTTGCGTCATGGGTACGTGATCGCTGGGCTTGGCATCCCAAACGCGGCAAGGCACATGGATTTCGTGGGCCGCTTTCCCGCCTGCTTCTACAGCAGGTTTTAGCGCAGGGCTGACCCAAATATGATCGAGGCGGCGACCGCGATTGCTTTTCATCGGATCCCGTCCGCGATAACTCCACCAGCTATAGAGCTTTTCATCATCGTCAGCGAAAAGGCGCGAGCAATCCGTAAAGTCATGCGTCTCTTGCAGCGTTTTTAAAATACTCACTTCGAGGGGTGTATGAGAGACAACTTTTAAAAGCTGCTTGTGACTCCAGACATCATTTTCATGCGGGGCGATATTAAAATCACCGACGAGGATTTGCTGATCGTCCCCCTTGGCAAAACGCTCTGTAAAATAGCACCGCATATTTTCCAAAAAATCGAGCTTATGTTTAAACTTATCATTCACCTCAGGGTCGGCGACGTCACCGCCGGCGGGGATATAGAAATTATGAAACTCAAAATCTTCTGACCCGGCAACAATGCGGGTGCTGACATGACGGGCATGGTCGAGAGGACAAAAACTTGTCGGTAAGCGCTCCATGGGAAGCTTAGACACTGTCGCAGCGCCGTGATAGCCCTTCATTCCCGCAACTTCGATAAATTCATAACCCGCCTCAATAAAAGGCTGGCTTGGAAATAAATCCGTCTCGCATTTAATTTCTTGCAAACCCAACACGTCGGGCTGCTGCTCATTAAGAAAACGAATGACTTGATCTATCCGAAGGCGAACAGAATTAATATTCCAAGTGGCGACTTTAATTTTCATGAAAGCGGCTTAGCGGAGAGAGGGACAAGACTCAATTGCTTAAAATAAAAAGCCGGCTCACTGGATGTGAACCGGCTCTCAATTAAAAATATGAGGCGTTAGCTTAACCATCAAGCTCGATGCTTGTGGGGTACGGAATAGTGATGCCGCCTTTGTCAAAAGCCTCTTTGATAGACTTGTTAAGATCAAACATGACATCCCAATAATGCTCGGCTTTGCACCAAGCACGGCTTTGAATATCGATAGAGCTATCATTCAGCTTAACGACCTTGGCCCAAGGCGCATCAGGTTCTGATAAAACATGAGGGTGAGCCGCGGCTGTATCTTTGATGATCTTGATCGCTTTATCCATATCGTCATCATAATGAATACCATAATCTACATCGACGCGGCGCACACCCAAAGAGGTGTAGTTTTGGATGGTTGAGCCCCAAGCTTCACCATTGGCAATGATCACTTCGACATTATCAAGTGTTGAGAGCTGCGTTGTGAAAATATTGATATCCTTGACAATACCTTCTTCGCCCGCAACTTTGACATAATCTCCAAGCTTATAAGGTCTGAAGAGCATCAACATAACACCCGCCGCAACGTTCCCTAATGTACCTTGAAGCGCGAGGCCGATGGCTAATGTCGCGGCGCCAAGCATGGCAACAAGTGAAGCCGTTTCAACGCCTAGGTTTGTGATAGCGGCAATCACGACAAAGGCTGTCACGATGTATTTTACAATAGAGGCTAAGAAGTTTCCGAGTGTATCATCAATAGCCGGGTTTTTTGTGGCAAGCTTACGAACCGTCTTGGATATCCACTTTGCCACTTTCATACCAATCCACAAGATCAGCAGAGAGACGACAAGCTTTACAATTAGGGGCTGAGCTGTTTGCCAATAGCCCATTAATTTATCAGGCGTAAACATACCTGCCATTTCCGTCACGCTTTGGCTGGCGTCTGTTACAGTTTCTGTGGCGTCTTGTGCCATGTTGAAGTCTCCTAGGCCTTTTTCATTTTCTTTGATTTGGGTTTAGATTTTGAAGCCGCTTTTTTGGGAGCGGGCTTAGTTTTGACTTTAATTTTAATCTCGTGCGGATAAGGGATTCCGATTTTAGCCGCGTCCAGAGCTGATTTAACAGGTTGAGACATAGAGGCTTTGAGGGCTCTATAATCACTTGCTTGACACCAAGCCCGAAGCTGAAGGTCAACCGAGCTTTCATTAAGCAAAACGACTTTAGCCCAAGGCGCAGGATCCTTAAGGACAAGCGGATGCTCGGCCGCTGCTTTGGTAATGGCAGCAATAGCCGTATCAATATCAGCCTCATAGCTGATGCCAAAATCCATATCCAAACGACGCTGGCCTAATGAGGAATAATTTTTAAGTACGCTGCCCCAAATATTCCCATTGGCAATTATAATTTCGATATTATCCGTAGTCTTAAGCCGAGTTGCTGTGAGCTCAATGGCTGTCACCTTACCGCTTTCGCCGTCAACTTCGATTTCATCGCCAAGCTTGAAAGGGCGAAAGATCATCATCATGACGCCCGCGGCAACATTGCCTAGAGAGTCTTTTAAGATAAAGGCCATTGCCGCGCCAAGGCCCAACACCGCACCTGTAATAGAGCTTGTATTGATACCCAAAAGTGTCAGCGCCGCGATGATAACAGCGATAAGAACAAGATAGCGGACAATACTGGCAAAAAAGCGCGACAGTGTTGGATCAGATGTCGGAGCGCGGTTTAAGCCTTTTTCAACGCCTGTGCTGACTTTTCGGGCTATTATGCTTCCAATCCATAGCGTCACAAAGGCTAAGGCGGCCGGCGCGGCATATGTCGCAATAATGGAAATGATGCTTGATACATCCATTCTATTTCCCCCTAGAATGGCGTCTCTTTAACGCAAGTCACATAAATAATGCAAGGGGCAGCCAGATCCAATGTCATATGAAAACAGCAAGGCCCTAACTTTGCTGTAAATGCGGATAAAACGTCAGACGTGTTTATTCAGGCGTGTTTATCTGCGCCTATCTCTGCGCGACTCATCACGCAGAACAAAGAGACGGGGATTGATGCGCTCATTATATTTAAGCTCAGAGAGAAGCACGCGCGTTTCGCCGCCAAAACTATCCGCGATCACCCATTCTTTTAGGGCTAATGTGTTGGCGTCAAACACCATAGTTATCGCGCCGTCCATTTCGCCTGAGCCGTCACGCGCCGTGACCCGCCATTCATTATAAGTTTTTTGCAGGCCAATGACTTCGGTATCATTGGCGAGATTAATATTCTCTTTGAGAAAGTAATTAAGCGGCGTAGCCGAGAGTGGAACGCGGTCAATCGTCTCTAGCGCTTTATCTTGCTGTGTTAGCGTGACACCGTCAGAGACTATTAAGAGCGGGTTGGGCGCATCATATTCAAAGCGCAGCTTGCCAGGGCGCTTAATGTAAACCTGACCCTGTGCAAAGGATCCATCCGCCGCATATTGCGCAAAGCGTCCAGAAAAACTGACCGTGCTGTTCATAGAGGCATCAATACGGGCCAAGTCCGCAGGAACGGAACGTGGATCTGTAAAGGCCGCCATTTGCGGCGCGGGAGCGGTGAGCTGAGCTTGCGGCTGTATTTGTGCTATAGCTACAGGGGGCAGCACAGTTAAGGCGGCGGCCATGATCAAAAATTTTTTCATGTCGAATCCTTATAAGGTTCGTTAATTCAATGCCAGCTTTACAAAACGCCGCTTTAACAGACCCTGAATATTAGCCTCATGAAAATTACAAATGCGACAGAGTCCTTAATCGATTTCTAGAGACCAATTGCTATCTCGTGAATGGGTGTTTCAGGCCGTGCGCCGTAATGGCTTATGACTTCCGCTGCGGCGAGACTACCTAAATGTCCGGCATCTGCCCAGTCCAATCCCATAGCGCGTCCAGCTAAAACACCTGCTGCATATTGATCTCCGGCCCCTGTCGTATCCACAACCTTATTCACAGGATGGGCTTTTACATGATAACGGCGTTGGCTGTCTTGAATGATAGACCCTTTTTCTCCGCGCGTCACACAAGCTACAGTCTTTGTATTTGTGAGTTCATCGAGCGCTTTATCAAGGCTATCTGTTTCATAAAGGCTGAGAATCTCATCGTTATTTGCAAACAGGATATCCACATGGTTATCCACAAGGTGTCGAAAGCTTGCGCGGTGACGATCCACGCAGAAACTATCGGAGAGTGTTAGCGAGACTGTGCGTCCAGCCGCGCGGGCAATTTCGGCCACTTTGACAAAAGCGGCTTTGGCGGGCTCAGTATCGAAAAGGTAGCCCTCGAGATAAACACAAGACGCGCTTTCGACCTTGGATTTTACGATGTCTTTGGGGGTGAATAAACATGACGTGCCAAGAAAGGTGCTCATGGAGCGCTCCCCATCCGGCGTGACGGCTATGAGGCAGCGGCCACTGGCAGGGCCAGTTGTTTTAGGCTTGCTAGAAAAATCAACGCCGCCTTCAGCCATGCCAGCGCTGATACGTTTGCCTACACCATCATCGGCGACATTGCCCAGATAAGCGGCACGAAGGCCAAGGGCGCCTATACCAAACATTGTATTTGCCGCAGAGCCGCCTGCAATTTCTTGAATATTGCTTACGGTTTTCAAAGCCTTGTTTAGTGCTAAAGCTCGCGGCTCATCGATAAGTGTCATGGAGCCCTTTTCAACGCTATTATCCGTCAGGAAGGCATCCTCCACAGGGGCGATAATATCCATCAGCACATTGCCGATACCTAATACGTCAAATTCAGTTTTCATCGTCTTCAGCCTTGTTGTTTCTGGGCCTCATAATTACATAGACCCTACATTAAAAGACAAAACTCATCCCAACCTCATAAAAGCAAAAGCCTCCCCATGAAAAAAATAGCCGTTCTTGCCTCAGACAATATGATGCCTGGCCACCCGAATGAACGTGAAGACTCTTTTGAGCGCGATGAAGAAATGGGTAAACTTGTCCCTGCTTTTGCCGCGCAGGGTATGGAGCTTGACTTAATTCGTTGGCGCGACGCGGCAGAAAAATCAGCCGAATATGATGCAATGTTACCGCTTCTCGTTTGGGATTATTTTGAAGGAAATGAAGCGGCCTTTACCGCAGAAATGGCCAAGGTTGAGGCGCAAACAAAACTGTTTAATCGTTTTAAAGTCCTCAATTGGAATTCTAATAAATCCTATTTGGATGAACTAGAACGTGAAGGTGCACCTGTTATTTCTACGCTTACTGTGGACCGCGTGACAGAAAGCGGAGTCGCTCGCGCTTTTGAAGAGCTTGGCACTGATACGCTCGTAATTAAACCGCAAGTGGGCGGCGGAGCTTGGCGGCAGGTCTTGTATAAAAAGGGCGATCCTTTTCCAAATAAAAATGAGCTGCCCCCTGAAGCTGCAATGATACAGGCCTTTCTGCCGAGCGTAACCGAAGAGGGTGAGTATTCATTTCTCTATTTTGGAGGTGAATTTTCGCACGGTCTTATTAAGCGGCCCAAAAAAGGCGATTACCGTATTCAATCGCTCTATGGCGGAACAGAGGAAACTTATGATCCGAGCTCACAAGAGCGCAATGCAGCTCGCGCTGTTTTAAACGCACTGGACTTTACGCCGCTCTATGCGCGGGTTGATTTGCTTCGGGGCCTTGATGGTAAGTTAAAACTTATAGAGCTCGAAATGATAGAGCCTTATTTATATCTTGGTCATGCGGAAGGTGAAGCGGGCGAAAATAAAGGCGCCCAAAAGCTTGCAAAGGCCGTGGCGAAACGATTGGCCGAATAGGGTCATTTTATCTCAGAAGATGGTGTTATTTTAACGTCACATCTTGGCAGTTTTAACTAAGGGTTAACGTCCTTGGGCCCATCTTTGAGCTCTAACTTTAAGGCTTCCCTATGACTCTCCCAAACCCTGCGATAACGGCTAAAACATGGTTTTCGAGGCTTGCGCCATACCGAAAATCCGAAGATTGGCGGGCCGTTTATGAGGTGTTGGTGACGTTAATACCGTTCCTGATATTATGGGCGGGCATGTGGGGCATGCTATCTATCGGTCAATATTGGGCCTTGCTTGGTGTTATTCCTGCGGGCGGCCTGATTGTGCGTTTGTTCATCGTCCAACATGATTGTGGGCACGGTTCTATGTTTTCAAAAAAGAAAGCGAATGATTGGGTGGGCCGATTTATCGGTATCCTGACCCTGACTCCTTATGATCATTGGCGCAGAGGTCACGCACTTCACCATGCGAGCTCAGGCAATCTCGATCGCCGCGGCGTGGGTGATGATATCATTACGCTAACGGTTGACGAATATGCGGCTCTATCGAAATGGGGTAAGCTAAAATACCGCCTTTATCGTCATCCTGTTGTGATGTTTGGCGTCGGCCCAGCTTATGTTTTTATCCTCGCGCAACGCCTTCCGATTGGCGCGATGAAGCGCAAGATGCCTTGGATCTCTACCCTCACAACAAATGCAGGCGTTGCCCTTCTTTATGGTCTTTTGATTTGGGGCGTCGGCCTGAAAGCTTTCTTGTTGATACAAGTGCCAATCATCATCATCGGCGCGTCGATTGGGGTTTGGATGTTTTATGTTCAGCATCAATTTGACGAGACCCACTGGTCACGCACAGGGGACTGGGACCGCGAGTCTGCGGCGCTTCACGGCAGCTCTTATTATGATCTGCCAAAGCCGCTTATGTGGATCACAGGCAATATCGGCGTGCATCATGTGCATCACCTCTCTAGCCGTATTCCCTTTTATCAACTCCCGCGAATCCTCAAAGCGCATCCAGAGCTTAAAAAGGTGGGCCGCTTAACGCTGTGGCAAAGCTTTAAATGTGTTCGCCTTGCCCTATGGTGCGAAACCCGTCAAAAAATGGTGTCATTCCGTATGCGGAAAATGGCCGCCGCTTAAAACTTTGCGGCGGGCGCTTCAGTTTCTACCTCTCATTT
The DNA here is from genome assembly GCA_020629195.1 of Hellea sp. Lineage (GTDB taxonomy): Bacteria > Pseudomonadota > Alphaproteobacteria > Caulobacterales > Maricaulaceae > Hellea. The sequence goes on along the minus strand of JAHDDT010000015.1, from coordinate 25,730 downwards.
TGGGCTTGGCGGCATGCCAAGCTCTGAGCAACGATGCGGGATTTTCAGAGACTTGTCGTCTTACATTTAGTGATGAGTTTAATGGATATGGTCAGCCCGATACGGATAAGTGGATTTCCAAAGAGTATAACCGCCGTCCTAATGAAAGTGGTCCAGATGGATATTGGTTAAAAGAAAATGTGCGTTTGGACGGTTTGGGACGCTTGGTCATCACAACTACAAAAATTCCAAATCATAACAATGACACAGATCCTTATGATTATGCTTCTGGTATGGTGTCCACCCAGGGTAAGTTTGAACAAAAATACGGACGATTTGAAATTCGCGCGCGTCTACCACAGCGTTCCGGTTGGTGGGCCGCTTTTTGGCTCTTTAATAAATCTGGTGAAGGGATTGCTGAAAATAGCCAAGAAATCGATGTGATGGAAGGCTTTGGCTGGACAGATGAAATTCGAAATGCCCACCATAGAAAAACTCAAGGCGACACTATTTTCAGCCGCGATAATAAAGTCATCATATCTGGAGCTCGAGATGGATTTCAGACTTATCGTTTAGATTGGAATGAAACAGATTATATTTATTTTATAAATGGCCAAGAGGTATGGAGAAGCCCTGTTGGGGAGGCTCCATCCATGCCTTTATATATAAAGATAACGGGAGAGATCAGTACTAAAGATTGGTTGCTGACCCCGCAATGGGCCAATGAATTGAACCCCGAAGCCTTTCCAGATGACTTTCTCATAGATTATGTAAGAGTCTGGGAGGGGTGTTAATGCATAAATTAAGTGATTAGCGCCGCCAAGCGCCCTGATACCTCGCCAAATTCTTTGAGCGTTTCATCGAAAATTTGTTTGACGGGTTTGACCTCTTTGATGCGGCCTGCGACTTGTCCTGTTAGCGCAATGCCCGCTTCGAGATTGCCGCCAAAATAGACGTCTTGCGTATCGGCAAATTCACCAAAGATATTTTCAACGCCGTCTTTTTGTAGGCGCGTTGTCCGTTCGGTGCGCAGCGCTCTTAGGGCCGGGCCGGGGCCGGAGCGGTTGAGGAAGACTGTATCTGTGGAGTCAGCTTTAACAATAGCGTCTTTCCAATTGTGATGAACGGGGCTTTCCGCCGCGCTTAAAATCCGCGTGCCCATTAATATGCCTTCCGCGCCGAGCGCAAAGGCTGCCGCCATGCTCCGCCCGTCAGTAATGCCGCCTGCGGCCACAACAGGCACATCCACCGCTTCGCAGACCTGCGGTATAAGAACCATGCTGGCCACATCTTGGGGGTTTTTAAAGCCGCCGCCTTCACCGCCTTCAACGATTAATCCGTCAACGCCTGCTTCAATGGCGCGAAGGGCGCCTTTTAAGCTTGGGACAACGTGAAAGACAGTTAGACCAGCGTCTTTGAGCAGCGCTGTATATTTCATGGGATCGCCCGCAGATGTTGTCACGAATTTCACGCCTTGAGCTATGATGAAATCGATAATCTTAGGATCGCGTACAAAAGCTTGGGCGACGTTTACGCCAAAGGGCTTATCCGTGAGGTCATGCATTTTGAGAATTTCATCTCGCACAACGTCAAGTTCGCCAGAGCTAGTTTCAATAATGCCCATACCCCCTGCATTACAGACGGCTGAGGATAAAGGTGCGCGGGCAATCCAGCCCATAGCTGCTTGGATAATGGGTTTCTCTATGCCGAGCATTTCTGTGATGCGCGTTCGAATAATCATTTTTAAGTCCTCATCTTTAAAATTAACGTTATGAAGATACAGGAACTCTGTCGAGGGCTGATATAAATAAACACTCTATTAGCCTTAATTTCATTTTAATGGAAAAACCTCGCTTACATTAAATAAACCCTAGCCGTTTTGACGTATATCTTTCATAGGGCAGCGGTAAAAATAACTGATTGTGTGGGCATGATAGTTTCTAAAAAAACAAATGACATTTTGAGTCTACTTGTCGCCACTATATTGGCGGATAAGCGGGTCTTTGCCAAAGAGATTCAGACTTTTCTTAACGCGGCAAAGCAGCTGAAACGCTTGCCCGGCAATCAAGAAAGCTTGTCCGAAGCTAAATTGCTTATGTGGTTTGAAAACAATTCCGATGTCATTCGCAGCAAGCTTCGAGGCCCCGATTTCGAGCCTTGGTTCTATGGCTGCTTAAGCCGTCTTAAGGCCATAAAGGGTAAGCGCTATATAACCGATATTATGACGGATATTGCTAAGTCTGATGATGAATTTCATGTGAGTGAAAAAGCTTTACTGGTTTTAACGGCCAAGCATTGGGACATGGATATTCAGTTTTAAACATGGGTAGATTAAAGAGCTGAATTTTAGGATTGATTTCCTAAAATGTTCTTGTTATGTTCTCTTTTCAGAACAACATAAAGGAGGCAGCTATGGCTCGCACAGCTAAGAAATTTTTAAACGTAAAATATACAGATCGTGAACTTGCCAAGCGTTTGGGTGCGCGCTGGGACCCTTCCGTTCAGCGTTGGTACTGTCCCGCAGGATCACCCCTTGCAACGATTTTCAAATGGCGCGCAGAAGCTGTTGAGAATAAATCTACTGTTAAGCACGTAGCCCAAAATGAAAATTTTGAATTTGATTTGGCGGGTTAGCTCGCCTCTATGAGTTTAAGGTTCTGAATTAATCCTCGGGTCTCAATGTCTTGGGCCTATATTTGCACAGATGTTTAATGGCGCAATTATAGCATTTGGGCTTTCTGGCAAGGCAGGTATAGCGGCCATGTAGGATAAGCCAGTGATGCGCATGATCCATAAATTCATCTGCTGTGACCCGCAGCAAATTCAATTCAACCTCAACAGGGTCTTTACCTGGGGCCATGCCTGTGCGGTTTGAGACACGGAAAATATGTGTGTCCACAGCCATTGTCGGCTGGCCAAAATAATCATTTAAAACCACATTAGCTGTTTTGCGGCCTACGCCAGGCAGCTTGACCAAATCATCTCGATTATCAGGAACTTCTGAGCCAAAATCATCAATCAGCATTTGTGAGAGTTTAATAACATTTTTAGCTTTATTTTTATAAAGGCCAATTGTTTTAATATGCTCACGAACGGCATCTTCGCCCAAAGCGACCATTTTCTCAGGGGTATCAGCCTTGGCAAAAAGGGCTTTGGTGGCCTTATTCACGCCCACATCTGTTGATTGCGCTGAGAGCGCGACCGCCACAACAAGTGTATAGACATTGGTATAATCAAGCTCTGTACGGGGCGCAGGATCAAGTGTTTGTAGGTGTCGATAAATTTGGTTGATCTGCGCACGGTTTAATTTGGGCCGCGGCAGGTCTTTATAGAGCTTTTCTTTCTTAGCCATCAGGGCGTTAGCCTTTTTGGGCAATGCGCTCCAGCATCATATCGCGCATATTATCTGCAAAGGTACTCGCGGGCTGAGCGATTAAGTCGCCGCGCTCGTTAAAGGCTTTAGACGCGTTTCCGCATCCGACTTGCTGCGGCAGCACATCCCCGCCAAGGCGCGTAAAAATAAATTGCATTTGCCGCATGCACATAATTCCGCTCATGGGGCCGGGAGAGCATGAGGCAAGTCCCCAAACGGCAGACTTTATGTAATCTGTGCTGACTGTACTGGTCCAATCAATGGTATTTTTAAGAAGCGGCGGAAGGCAGCCATTATATTCAGGCGATACAACAACAATCCCATCAAAGCCTTTAAGCCGCGTAATTAATTTCCTCACAGTTTTCGGAGTCTCTAGATCCCCGTGGAAAAGGGGCATCTCATATTTGCTCAAGTCAATAGAACTCGTTTTAGCACCTGCTGCCTTGAAACGTTTGATAAGGGCTTTTTCTAGCGTCTTATTTATAGACCCTTCCCGAAGAGAAGCACAAATAAAAGCAATTTTGGGAGCGGTCATTAAAAAGTCCTGTAAGCAAATGAGATTTTATATACGCCCCGTATCAAGTTTTGGCTTTGCAGCGCAAGACTTATCCACGTTTCTTGGCTGCCCAAGCCTCATACTCGTCTCGCATTTTTAGGTAACGGGGATGATCTCGAACTTCATCCAAGGCGGGCTCCATGCGGTGCAACAAAAACATATGCGGGCCTGTCATATCGCGCATGCGCTCGGCATAATCCATGGCTGTATCAAGCTCTCCAAGCTGTGTAAAGCTTTCGGCCAATTCCCCTAATTGTGTCAGCGCTGCCAAGGCATCATCTGGTGCGTCATTTTCATAAGTCGCCGCAATTTTTTCCACGGCGGCTTTATCGCCCAATAGGCTAGGTATAATAACGGGACTATAGCTCGCGCCATCGCTCCAGGACTCAGATGGTTTATTTAGGGCTGTGGCCTCTCGCAGAGCTTCTATCTCCGCAGCCGCGTCTTTTCCCATAGCGAATTGTCCGCGAATTTTGGCGAGGGCATAAAGATGCGGACTCCCCTCTGGTGCGCGGCGGTTTATCGGCCACTCTTCAAGCGTTTTAGTAATGTGAACGGGGTTACGTGTCGCTACCGCATAATTCATTTTTTGCTCTTGTAATATCGTTCCTGTTGAGGCGAGTGCATTATAGGCGCCTATGGCATCTCCTTGGAATTGAAGGATAGCCGCTTCAAAGGCCGCGCCCTGTAAAGAGTCCGGCTGTTGCTCTTTAGCCAAAGCAATCATTTTATTTGCACCCTCAAAATCACCAATCAGGGCATAGGTCAGGCCGAGTTCGGGCATGAGATAAAATGTTTTGGGGTCAAGGCGGCGGGCTTTTTCAAGATCTTTGGCTGATTCCTTAAAACGTCCCAAACGGCGGGCGATGAAGGCCTTACCCGATATGGCATGAACATCATTTGGTGCAGCGCTAATCGCTCTGTCAAACAAAGCATCAGCTGTGCGAAAATCACGAAAGCCCCAATAATGATAAAAAGCCTCAGATAATAATGTTTCAGGGCTGTTAGGGGCGAGCTCCTTGGCGCGAGACAGGCTGCCCAAGGCGGCATCTCTATAAACCGTGTCACGCCCGTTAAACCAATATTGCGCGATTTGGGTATAGGCCTTTACCGCATAGGCATCGGCAAATGCGGGGTCTAGCCGGATGGCGTCATCCGCAAAGTTGGCGGCTTTTTGAAGATCATCGACCCTGTTCCCATCAGGACGCATGAGGAGCCGGGACTGAATATAGGCTTCATAAGCGGCCAAGTTCTGAGTCGGTATCGCGGAAACTGCATTTTGATCTTCACCGCTAATGACAGATTCTAATGCACTGGCGATGGCTTGAGTAATTTCAGCTTGGATATCAAAAATATTATCTGTGTTGAGGGCGCGGTCGTAATTTTCTGCCCAGAGGTGTTTGTCATCCGCGCCGTCAATCAGCTGTACTGTAATCCGCACGCGGTCACCTGCGCGCTGTACAGCACCTTCCAAAATTACAGCCACACCTAATTCTTGCGCAATTTCGGGTATGCGTTTTTGTGTATTGCGATATCCCATGACGGAAGTGCGGGAAATAACTTCGAATGCCGATACTTTTGAGAGCCGCGTTAGGAGGTCATCATGAATACCATCCGCAAAGAAAGCATCATTGGTTTCACTGCTTCTATTGGTGAAAGGCAGAACAGCAACAGAATGGTTACTTGATAATTTAGCAATGCCAACAGCTGAATTAGGCTTTACCAAATCAGCAATGAGGAGGCCGCCAATCACGAATAGCCCTATGATAATCCCCAGCTCAAGCCGCCGCCCTGTTTTAGCGGCAATAGAGTCTTCAGAGGGAACGGTTTCCGTACGTTTAAATCCTTCAGGTGTTAGCTCAAAGGCCCAAGCTAATATAACAACGACTGGCGCTCCTAGAATCATCAAAGCCATAAAGAGGGCATCAAACCATTCGGGCAGTTGCATCACAGATTCAAGTGTAAAGGCGATTTGAACAAGGACCCAAGCTCCCACGAAATAAGCCCCCGTTACGCGGAACACATTGCGCCGGCGCATTTCGGTAAAGAATTTCATGGGATTCATGCGCACGCCCTTTAATGCTGCCCAAGCTTTAAAGATCAGAACCTATCATGGTTTTCTCTGTGAGTCTAAACTAATAAAAGAGAGGAAATATCTTGCGTCTATCTGTGCTTGTTATAAAGTCACACAATGCAAAAATTTGAAGGTATTTCATTTCTCTGGGCTATTGCTTTACTGCTTTTGATAGGTCTGTTTTACGGCGTGCGGGCCTTTATGGGTTTCCGTAATGTGGCCAAAGAAGCTGTAGAGGATTATGCCTATAAAAAAGAGCGCGGCATGCTTGATTCACAGCTCTCAGAACAAGGTTATATTCGGGTTTACAAACAGCTGCATAATCCCCGCCGCCCAGCCTATATTGCCGCAGCCATTTTTATGATTTTAGTTTTTACGTGGCCGATTATGGCCGTGCTTTCTGTTCTGTTAGAGCAGCTCTATCAATTGACGGGACGAAACCGCGTCTTTGAGCCCGGCTTTCTGGTCTGGCAGTTCAGTATTTTCTTTGGGATGATTTTTTCTTGGACCGGAATCGCGTATTTTATGGCCCGCCGCTATCACATGCGCGCACCAGGAACGCTGGCCTATGAAACGGAACAGCAAATTCTAGAAGAGCAAACGGGCTCACGCGAAAAAGTGGTTTATGATAATGATTGGGGACTCCCACCCTTTATGGTGATTGGCGGTGTCTTTCTAGGCTTTGCCGCCATTATATACCGCATATTCTTTAGATAGCTGGAGGCTAAAATGGATTATTTACATACAATGGTCAGGGTCAAAGATATTGACGCTAGCCTTAAATTCTATTGTGAAGGTCTGGGCCTTAAAGAATTACGGCGTGTTGATAATGAAAAAGGGCGTTTCACCTTGGTTTTCCTTGCGAGTGAAAGCGATATCGCGCGCAGCGGCGTGACCGAAATGAAGACCTTTCCAAGCGGTCTCCCAATGATCGAACTGACCTATAATTGGCCAGATGAAGACGGCACTTCAGAAGATTATGGCGAGGGCCGAAATTTCGGCCATATGGCATATCGTGTGGATGATATCTATTCCGCCTGTGAGCGCCTTATGGATATAGGCGTTACTATAAATCGTCCCCCGCGCGATGGTCACATGGCTTTTGTGCGCAGTCCAGATAATATCTCCATTGAATTGCTACAGCGCGGCGACGCTCTTGCGCCTAAGGAACCTTGGGTAAGTATGGAAAATGAAGGTAAGTGGTAAGTTATTTCTTTTTAATCGGATTATAACGGCGTGTCGTGTTGAGCCGCTTTCGCTTAGGTGCTGTCGGCGGAGGGGCAGATTTTGTCTTCGGCTTTTCACGCCGGGCAGAGAAAAGCATCTTTAGATTAAAAGCGAGTATCAAAAGAACAATACCAAGCCAGATATACATCCACACTTTGGCGGGGATAAATTTCATCTGCCGTTCCATCCCGGCGAGGTCAGATGTCGGCCCCACATTAAAATCTTGGATAATATAAATAACGCTGGCAATGCCTAGCAGCATCAAAATCTCCCGCCCATATTTCGTTTTAAATCCCACGACATAAAGCAGTAACGAAAAGCCGCAAAGAATTGCGGTGGTGAAAAGCGTGTTATACCATATAAAGCCTGTGATAAGCATAGCGGCAATGACAAGGCCCAAGACGGGCTTTACCCAATTATGTTTTCGCGCCCCGATATAAAATAAGAGGTTTCCAAATATAGCGCTTCCAATATATCCGCCCATTAAGATCACGCTCGGATTGCCGTTAAAGGTACTCGTGACACCTGCTGAATTGGGCTCAATCGCAATATATTCAACGGCTCCGCCCGTAAGGAGCGCCCCTGCTGCATGACCGAACTCATGTAAGAATGTGACGAAAAGGCGTATAGGATAAAGCACTTGCCACCCCAAAAGACCGCCATAGGTCGAAAGACAAAAATAAACCGCTGTGATAATAATGATGCGCAGGGCGAGTGAAGAGCGGGGTGTCATAATTTTGCGGCCTAAAGCCCTAACACGTCTTTCATATCATAAAGGCCTTTGGGCTGCCCGGCTGCCCAAAGCGCCGCTGTAACGGCGCCATTGGCAAAAACGCTGCGGTCGAAAGCTTCGTGAGAGAGCTTAATCATTTCAAGCTCATTAGCAAAAATTACATCATGCGCGCCAATCACGCCGCCGCCGCGTAGGGCTGCAAAGCCAATTTGACCTTCGTGGCGGGCATCGCCGCGTCCCTCGCGCGATAGGATTTGATGGTTCTTAAGCGAAACGCCTCGGCCTTTGGCTGCCGCTTCGCCCAGCATAAGCGCGGTTCCGCTCGGCGCATCGACTTTGTGCTTATGATGCATTTCAAGAATTTCAATATCCCAGCCGCTGCGAAGCTTATCCGCAGCGAGTTCAACAAGGGCTTCGAGCATATTCACGCCAAGGGAGAAATTACCCGACTTTAAAAGCGTGATGCTATCACCTGCCGCTAAAAGCGCTTTCTCTTCGGTCTCTGTGTAACCCGTCGTGCCAGTTACAAAGCTATGGCAGCGCGTGCCATGCATGGCGAGAGCCGCGTCAATGGCGGCTTTAGGAGACGAAAAATCAATCAGCACGTCGCACTGCTCTAAGGCCGCTTTAATATCTGCCGTTAGTAAAACGCCGCAAGCCTTAAGCCCCGCAGCTTCAGCCGCATCTTGTCCTAAGGTTGGCGAGTCTTCAGCCGTCAGGGCCACGCTAAGCTGGGCATTAGGCTGTGCCTCAAGGCTGCGAATAATCGCGCCGCCCATACGCCCATCTGCGCCCAATACACCTATGTCCAAAATATTTGTCATGCCCGACATGTAACGGGGACTTAAAATGGGCGCAATTTAATTATAGTGTGGAATCATGCGTATTTTACTCGGACTGATTTTGCTTTTATCTCCTGCCGTTCCTGCTTTGGCGGATGAAGCCTTAGTCAATGCGGCGCAAGAGCGCTTAAAACAAAGGGTCACTTATAATGGGGCTTATATAAAGCTTGACTATCCAGGGGGTGATGTTCCTGCCAATATCGGTGTCTGCACTGATGTGATTATTCGCAGCTACCGCGCGGCATATGGCTTTGATTTTCAAAAGGCTGTCCACGAAGATATGAAAGCTAATTTTTCAGCTTATCCCAAAAATTGGGGTCTGACACGGACGGATAAAAATATTGACCATCGCCGCGTTCCCAATCTTGAAACCTATATGAGGCGCCAAGGGGCGAGCCTTGGCGTAAGCCGCGCGGTCAAAGACTTCCAGCCCGGCGACATAGTCTCTTGGCGTATTGCAGGGCGCTTGCCCCATATCGGTATTGTCTCAGACCGAAAAGCACGTGATGGCACACCGCTTATTATTCACAATGTTGGGGCGGGGCCCAAAGAGGAAGATGTGCTGTTCGCTTATAAAATGACGGGGCATTTTCGCTTCATTCCGAAGATAAAAGACTAAGATTTTGCAGCGCGTGAAAATCTACTCTAGGGTAATTTCATGAAATATGTTGCAACCTTTATTCTGGCCTCTGGGGCTTTTATCTCTTCTGCGCCCGCCTTTGCCAAGACAATTGAGGTGCGCTCTGATAATTTCATCATCACAGGAGATATGCGGCAAAAGGATGGAGAGGGCCTTTTAAGAGACTTAGAAATTTTCCGTAAAAACGTTTTCAAAGTTCTCGGCGTTAACGGCGCGCCCGAAATTATTCCCGTCAAAGTTTTTGTGACAAAGAATGAAAAAGGCTTGAAAAAAGTCACAGGAACGGGCGGCTTTGGCGGCATGTACACCACAAGCCTGAACGGCCCCGCATTTGTGCTCAACGGAAAAGCTGGTTTTCGGCGCGGCGGCGGCGCCCGCCATATCGCGCTACATGAATATACTCATCATATCGTCTCCACCTATACTGAGCTAGATTACCCGCGATGGTATAATGAAGGCTTTGCCAATTATCTGGCAACCTTTACCTATAAGGACGGCACATTCCGTGTGGGCGATCCGCATGATCCTTATGCCTATGCGTTGGCGCAGAAAAACTGGATGCCCATGACCGTGGTCTTGGGAACAATGGAAAAATATCCTTTTAATATTGGCGACAGCTCTAAAATTGGCCGCCTCACACAAGCGCAATTTTACGCCCAAACATGGCTCGCTACGCATTATTTGCGAAATGAAGAAAAATATGTTGGTAAGCTGACGGATTACGTCAATCGGCTTAATAAGGGTGAGCGAAGCTTGCCCGCTTTTAAGGCGGCGATGGGCGTGACGCCCGAAGAATTTGAGGCCGAGTTAAAAGCCTATTATAAAAAGAACCGCTTTAACGTTACGCGCTTTAAAACGACGGATAAGGATATTCCGACACCCGTGACGCGCATTTTGTCCGATCAAGATGCACAGCTTGCGCGGCTATCTGCCATGCACAGTTTCGTTTTTACGCCGAAACGCCGCGACGTGGTCATCAAAGCCTTTGAAGATTATGAAGCGAAATTTGGGATGAGCGCTAAAACGTTGGCCGCAAAAGCTGACCTGACCGCGCTTAATGCCGAAGAAAATGAAGCTTATGAAAAGGCAGAGGCCCTGATAGACAAAGCTCTGGAGCTTGAACCTGATAGTCTTGAAGCCAATAACATCGCAGCGCTTATTAAGGTCCATCAATATGGGCGAGGTATTGGCGGCTCGCCTGCGGATATGAAAGCCGCGCGAAAATATGCGGCCAAAGTCCTGCGGCAGAACTCGCAAATTCCTATGGCTAATTATACCTATGCGCTGAGCTATAAGGATGATTATGACCCGCCTGAGAACGCGCTCAACGCTGCGGCATATGCACTGGATTATTACCGAGATAAAAGTTTTATTGGATCAAATCTTGGCTTGGCGTCTATATTATTAAATGGCGAAGAGTTTAGTGAAGCCTTGCGGCCTATTAACCGCGCAGTGATTTGGGGCAATCATCCCGGGATGCGAATGTCAGCCAGTAGCATGAAAAAACACATTGAGAGAGAACGTCAAAGAGGGCTAGGACGATGAAACTTTATAATTATTTAAATGGCATTTTTTATGTCCTTTACGGCCTGTTTGGCGCTTTTGTGCCTAAGTCGATGGCAGGATTAATGGGGTGGGAGCCAAGCCTTTTGGGGCTCCATCAAATCCGCGCGAT
>JAHDDT010000015.1:0-14531 GCA_020629195.1 Hellea sp. | reverse complement strand
AAGAAATGGGCCTCGAAGTCTTTATTATCGCATTGGGCGCTTTTCTTTATAAGCGGGGTTAAAAACGATCTCAGAAATTTGCTTAAGGGCAGACTTTCGTTAAGACTCTGAATTATATAATTAAATTCTGGGATGTTTTTTGATGCTTTTGGTTTCTATAGATTGCCGCCTAAATAGGAGGATAAGATGACAACATCAAAACTTACATCGAAGGAACGACTGGCACGGAAAAAAGAGACAAAAAAAGTTGTGCTGGATTATGATTTCGCGGGCCTTAAAAAAGGACAGACCATGTTTGTCGCAACACCGCAAATTGTGGATGCCTATATCCGCAAAATTCCTTATGGGCAGACGCGTACCATACAGGCTATGCGAAATAGCTTGGCTCGGAGATATAAATGCGATGCCACATGCCCAGTCTCAACCAGTTTCTTCATACGCATCTCGGCCGAAGCTGCAATTGAGGATTTAGAAGCAGGCGTGAAGCGTGAAGATGTTGCGCCGTTTTGGAGATTATTGGACTCAAAAGATAAAATCGCAAAACGCTTACCCTTGCCCGACCCAACGTGGCTTGATGATCGCCGCGCGATGGAAGCGAGTTAAGCCGCTTTACCCCCATTTGCGGTTGGCCCAGAGGATAAGCGCAATAAGCGGTATCATCATCATAAGCTCTATACCGAAATCCGTCCAGTCAATGACAGGTTCTCCGAGCGTAAAAAGGGCCGTATTGGGCAGGTCCGGATCTTCATAACCGAGCAGTCCAAAAACAAAAATATTATTGGCAATATGCGCCCCAATGGCGCTTTCAATCCCCCCCTCGAAATAAAGCAAGACACACATCGCCATACCAAAGAGGAAGATACTTGAGAGGTAAGGCCCCATTTGACCGGCGCTTTCTGGGTTCCACGCATGGAGCAGGGCAAAGCCACCGCTGGTGATTGCGAAAACGACCCAAGGTGAACGTAGATATTTTATCAGCGCTTGGTTCAAATAGCCTCGGCACAGAAACTCTTCACTGGCGGCTTGGAACGGCACGAGTAAAAGCGTGATAAAGAGGAATTTGAGATAAACGCCCATGTCGGTTTGAAATTGAAGGCCTTCATATTCGGCGGGGAATAACAAATATTCGCCAAGGGACAGACTGCTATAAAAAGCAAAAATAATAAAAACTGTTCGCCATAAATGACCCCAGCGAAAACTTTGAGCCGAGGTCATTAAGTCTTTCACTGGAAGCGCGTGCCAGAGCTTATAAATAAGCGGAATTGACATGAAGATTGGCAGAAATGATGCCAGCAAGAAAATATAATATGCGGTCTGCCCCAATCCCATGAATGGGGCGGAAAGAAAACCCACGATCATCATGCCAATAAAGGACACCACAATAATGAGGATAAACCCCAAAACCCAAGCCCACCATTCTGTACGGCCTTGACGTGCTGATGCAAAATAGGCCGCAATTGATGCGACCTGTGGTTCTGACGGCTCTTCGTCAGAAAAGATATTTGCGATAGAGTTTTCTATTTTACTTTGGCGCGAGAACCATGGTCATCATACGGCCTTCGGTTTTGGGCTCAAATTCGACTTTTGCGATCTCTTCAAAATCTTCTTTGACTTGCGCCAAAAGTGTCATGCCGCGATCCATATGCGCCATTTCACGGCCGCGGAAGCGGATAGTGACTTTTACCTTATCCCCGCGATCAAAGAATTTTTGCATGGCTTTAGTTTTCACCATGTAATCATGCGTATCGATATTCGGACGCATCTTAATTTCTTTAAGGCTTGTCGTGCGTTGGTTTTTACGGTTGGCCGCCTTTTTCTTTTGATTTTCAAAACGAAGCTTACCGTAATCAAGAACTTTACAGACAGGCGTTTCGCCGGGGGCCACCTCGACCAAATCAAGACCAGCAGAACGCGCGGCCGCAAGAGCCTCTTCTAAGGAGACAACGCCGCGCTTTTCGCCGGTTTCGGTAATAAGGAGAACATTGGGATTCGTGATTTCACGATTAGTGCGCGGACCTTTTGGTTTTTTCGGTGCGGCGGCGAGGGGGCGTCTGGCGATGGTAGCTTCTCCTTATAATGTTAAGCCCCCGTAATATGGACGTGTGGGGCGGTTATTTCAAGAGGTCTTTATAGACAGCGAGTGTTTTAACTTGCAGGTTTTTCTTGGAAAATTGATTTGCAATACGGCCTCGGGCCGCAAGTCCGTTATATTCAGGCCAATTCAGCGCTTTACGAATTCCGTCCGCTAATCCTTGCGCATCTTTTGGCGGAATTAAAAACCCTGTTTCTCCATCAATAACGGTTTCTAAAGCGCCGCCATGAGCGGTGGCGACAATAGGCCTGCGCATCGCCTGAGCTTCGGCGGCCACACGGCCAAAAGCTTCGGGGTCGGTTGAAGCGGATATGACAATATGGGCAGAGGCAAGTGCAGTCGGCATGTCGCGGCTGTGACCTGGCATGATAACGCGGCTGGCAACGCCGAGCTCTGACGCCAGCGTTTTTATCTCCTGCACAAATGCGTCTCGTCCTTGCGGATCGCCGAGCAAAACCAAAATGTAGTCTTTAGGTAAAGTTGCCAAAGCCTCTATGGCGATGAGAGGGCCTTTCCAGCGGGTTAGCCGACCTGGCAGCAAAATCACTTTTTGCTCGGGCTTTATGCCCCATCGGATTCTTTGCGCTAATATATCTTTTGCGCTGATAATGGCAGGATCAAATTTTTCCATATCCACCCCGCGCGGAATAGCGGTAATACGCTCCGCATCTGTGCCGTGTGTTTTAATGATATGGGCTTTGGTAAATTCAGAATTCGCAATGATATGCTCGCCCCGCGCCATGACGGAATTATAATAAGTCTTGAGTGATGAACGGCTATTATAGATGCCGTGATAGGTGGTGAGGAACGGCACGCCTTCGATACGCGCTGCATGATAGGCCGGCCAAGCAGGGGCCCGGGAGCGGGCATGGACAATATCAATTTTATGCTCATGGAGTATCGCGCGAAGCAATCTGATGCGGCGAAAAATAGAGAACAGATTTTTTGAGCCAATATCCGCTTTATGCAAAATGCCGCCCATGCGGATAAGCTCATCCTCCAGACGTCCGCCCGCACTTATCACATGAGCTTTATGCCCCTGCGCAATAAGGGCTTCGGCTATTTCAAGCGTGGTACCTTCGACACCTCCGGCATTGAGTTCCGGCACGACTTGGAGCACATTCATGTAAAGACGACTTTCATATAAGGCTCCTTAGCATGCACAGCGCTGTTACACTCAACTATTTATCCGCAGAAGACGGAGAAAAAATTGCTTATAAAATGAGCGAAGGGACTAAGGATTATAAAGGCCCAACGCTAATTTGGTGTGGCGGCCTGAAATCCGACATGGAAGGCGGCAAGGCTACACACCTCCATGATTGGGCCATAGAGGAAGGCCGCTCTTTTATTCGCTTTGATTATTTCGGCCATGGTGTCAGTAGCGGCGCTTTTCGCGATGGGACAATCTCGCGCTGGGCCGCAGATGTTGTGCAAGTCATAGATGAACTCGCTGAGGGTGATGTTATTCTGATCGGCTCGTCCATGGGCGGCTGGGCCTCCTTGCTGGCCGCGCTTTCACGGACTGCCCGCGTAAAGGCCTTACTCCTCATCGCGCCCGCGCCAGACTTCACGCAAAAGCTAACCTATGCGCAGTGGAGCCCAGAGCAGCGCGACACATTAGAGCGAGACGGCATCGTCTATGTCCCGTCTGATTATGACGCGCCTTATGAATATAGCCGCGCTTTGATGGAAGATGGTAAGGCCAACCAGATATTGGACGCGCCGATAAAATTTGATGGTCCCGTTCGTATTCTCCAAGGCGCGGCGGACCCTGTTGTGCCGTGGGAGTATTCGCGGCAAATTCTGGATGTGATTACCTCTGATGACGTAGATTATATCTTAGTCAAAAATGGCGATCATAGTCTCTCCTCGCCGCGTGACCTTGACCGTTTGGTGCGAACCGCCAAAGAGCTCTGCCGCGCGCTCACGCCATTGTGACTTAATTTGTAAAGTGCCCTTGAGGTGATGTGTTAGAGGTGCGCAAAACAACATCATAGAGATTTTCATGAAAACGTCCTTCCTTACATCTGCCCTTATATCCGTTCTGGCACTAACGGCCTGTTCACAAGCTGAAGCCCCCAAAACATCTGCCGTCACAACGCCCTCTGTCAAAACAGAGACGGCCCCCGTGAAAAAAATGGCAACGAAGACAAAAGCCGTTTTGGTGTACGCCGATTGGTGCGGCAGCTGTAAAGTCCTTGACCCGAAAATTAAGCGTGTCCAAACTATGGGCCCTGTACCCGGCCTAGAATATGTAACGCTGGATTACACCGCCAAAGATGCAAAAGCATTCTATGCGCAAGCAGAGGCTGCGGGCGTCGGCAAAGCGGTTAGAGATTATTTGGGCGGAACGGTCAAAACGGGACAGCTCCTGCTTGTTGACGTGAATGATAAAAAAGTGATTGGCAAAGTCACAAAAGATTTGGACTCTGGTGAAATCCTGACCGCTGTGAAAGCGGCTGTTAAAGCGTCTTAGGCGCAATTGCTTTTAAGCCGCTGCGGATTTAAAGGAGCGGGATGATCGTCCCGCTCAACCAACGCCCACGTTCAGGGCCTTATTCAGGTTTGACTGTAAATTCGCTTAAGCGTTTTCTCATGACCCAGTTTCAAGAGGCTGGGTTTGAGACGCCAGACATGGACGCGCGTCTCCTCGTCATGGCGGCGACGGGGTTTACCCATACAGATATTATCACACGCGGCACTGAGTTCCCGCCCGCAGCCACTTTTGAGACTATTGCAGATTACGCTAGCCGCCGCCTCTCTGGTGAGCCGATTGACCATATTTTGGGCTATCGTGAGTTTTACGGACGCCGTTTTAAAATTACAAAAGATGTTCTCTCGCCGCGCCCCGAAACAGAAATGCTAATTGAGGCGGCTTTAGAAAGTCTCAAAGATAAACCAAATGCAAAAATTCTCGATCTCGGGACGGGCTCTGGCGCGATTGCGATTTCGATTTTAGCTGAAGTAACTCAGGCAAAGGGCCTCGCACTCGATATATCTGCTGCGGCTTTGGATATTGCGAAGGAAAATGCCGCCCAGCACAATGCCTCTGACCGTTTGGCTTTTTTGCAGGGAAGCTGGTTTGAGCCTGTGACGGGCCGCTTTGATATTATTGTGTCAAATCCGCCTTATATTACCGATGCGGCGATGACGGCTTTAGCTCCTGAGGTGACAGGCTTTGATCCCGACATGGCGCTGCGCGGCGGCCCCGATGGGTTAGAGGCTTACCGCGTTATTATCTCAGAGGCGCCGAATTATTTAAAGCCAAACGGAATATTGCTGTTTGAGATTGGTTATGACCAAGGACAATCAGTCTCGCATTTGCTTGAGACGCGAAATTTTACTCAGATTGTCACCTCACAGGACTTAGCGGGGCATGACCGCATGATAAAAGCTGTATATAAGGCATAAAAAGCTTTGCCTTTGGCTCTGCTTTTGCTAATGAAAAATTGTGAGATGGTGGAGGCTAATAGCCCCCTCACTAAAGCCCGAAATTGAGAAGCTATCGCAAAGATGCGTGCTTGGGGAATTTTAAGGACGTCATCATGAAACGCCAACGCGGTCGCAATCGCAACCATAACCGTAATAATAACAATAATACGAACCCGAACCGGTCGATGGACAGTAATGGCCCTGGCGTGAAAGTTCGCGGCAATGTCAGCACAATTTATGAAAAATATACGGCTTTAGCGCGCGATGCCCGAAGCTCAGGTAACCGCGTAAATGCTGAAAATTTACGCCAACATGCAGAGCATTATTTGCGCTTGATGAATGAAATGGAAGCCGCTCGCGCCAAGGCTCAGGCTGAACGCGATGCAGCCCGGGCCGCCCGTGGTGAAACTGACAGCGAAGATGGTGAAGAGCGCAAAGGCCGCCGTCATAACAATAGAAACCGAAAGCCCCGAGAAGAAAAGACGTCCGAGAGCTCCAGTGAGACTGATGCGCTTGAGGTGGTTACACCTGAAGCGAGCACCGAATCTGTCGATGTAAAGCCAAAGAAAAAGTCTCAAGACGACTCTGAGGATGCGTCTGCTGAAGAAAAGCCTAAGCGCCGCCGTAAGGCTCCAGCGCGTAAAAAGGATGAATCAGAAAATGAGGCGGCGGAAGCTGCTGAATAAAGCGTAGCTACATTATTTTCATAAAAAAGGGCCTCCTTGAGAGGCCCTTTTATTTTGCAAAGACTTTTAACTTGCTTAGCTCTTCTTTTTGGGTCCGGGTTTCCCGCGTAATGTTCCGTCTTTTTTCAAAAGCCGCCCTTGCGCGTCACGCGGTGCTTTACTTCCAGGCTTAGGGCCGCGTTTCTTAGGCGCTGACGTCGAGGCTGTTTTTGTCTTGGAAGCCTGTTTTTTAGCGGTGGCTGTTTTATTTTTTGACCCTGCTGGTCGTCCACGTTTTTTCGAAGCAGTGCTAGTCTTAGTGGCGGCGGGCTTTGCAGGTGTTTTGGTCGTGGCCGCCGTTTTTTCTTTCGCGCTAATTTTAAGGCTGCTTGCTGCCTCTTTTGTTTTTGATGCAGCTGTTTCAACCGCAGTCTCGGCAGAATCTTTTACGCTTTCGGTTGCGGACTTTGTTTTGTCGACAGCCCCTTTCGTAGCCGCGCTGGCTTTCTCACCGGCTGTTTTTGAAAGGTCGCGAGCCCGCATAGCGGCGGCTTCTGCGGCCTTACGGGCTTCAACAATCGGATCAATATTGGCTGTTTCCGATTTCCCGCCATCTGGAGAAAGATTATCATTTATTCTAAAGAGCGCGACGGCCAATTCACAGACTAATCGTAACGTGACAAGCGTCAGCAGGATACTGCCAAAGAAAATAACAAACTCAACAATTGCGGCAAGAGGCCCGAGCTTGATGGCGCTTAAAGCCTCACTGAAAAAATTAAGACCCGCAATGATGAGCGCCAGCCAGAAGAAAGCGATAACGAGTTTTTCTTTCATTAATTTATCAAATGAAAAAAAGAAATTGATGAGATTTTTCATGCGAGAGGCTCCGCTAATTATTTTTCTGCATTTTAATCAGACTTAAGAGTATAACGCAATACAGCTTAATTCGTTGCCGTTTCAGTCATGGCGACATTTACGGGCTCAGGCCTAACAGTTTCAGAGGATAGACGCATGGCTTCAATCTCTGTACGGCGTTTTGCAAAATTAGGCATTTCTGATTTGGCCAAAGGTTTCCCCGCTAATTGGGAGAGGCGGCGTGGATTAATTTTTTTACCGTGATGATGGACTTCATAATGCAAATGCGGCCCTGTTGAACGGCCCGTTGTCCCGACATAACCAATAACTTGATCTTGCTTGACATATTTACCTGCGCGAACGCCGCGCGCAAATTTACTTAAATGCGCATAGGCTGTTTTATACCCATCAGTATGGCGTATGCGAATATAATTGCCATAACCGCCATAGCGGTTGGCGCGTTCTACTGTTCCGGACCCCGCCGCTAAAATAGGGGTTCCGCGCGGCGCCGCAAAATCAACACCGGAGTGCATTTTGCGGTAACCTAAAATCGGGTGCCGTCTTTTGCCATAAGAGGAAGAGAGCCGTGCCCCGTTAATCGGGGTGGCGCGAAGCTTACGTTTCGCCGTTTTGCCTTTTTCATCATAGAAATTTTCACGGCCTTTACTATCGACATAAAGCCAATATTCGGATTGCTTTCCGCGCGGACTGAAAGAGGTATAGAGTAAATCACCAGATTTTATAATTTCGCCTTTGCGGTTTCTGGCGACTTCGAAGAATAATTCAAAATTATCTCCTGGCTGAATATCTCGCTGAAAATCGACAGAATATTCATAGATATTCGCAAATTGCTGAACCACACGGTCAGGCGCGCCCAGACGTGTCGCATCGACATAAAGAGAATTTGTAATACTGGCCGCCACGCCAATGGTTTCATATTTAAATTCGGCGGCGACTTCGCGGGCGGTGTAATCATTATCTTTTAAATCGACAAAAATTGTTTTCTCGACATTGGGCTTAAAGGTCAGATGATCTAAGGTCTCGCCCGTGAAATGCAGGTTAAATTCTTGCCCGACACGCACATTGCGCGGTTTGTAGACGGTCGCAAAAGCTTGCGTAATTTTATAAGCCTCACTGCCTGAAACGCCGTTTTTTTGTAAAAGAGGTCCCAAGCTATCACCTGAACGAACTTTGAGGGTTGTCAGAGAGGTTTCGGCTTGTGGCTCTTCAAGTGCAATATCATAGCGCGAGAGATCGATTTGAGGCGTGATGACTTCGGCTACATCAATGACGGGGCTTTGCGGTGTATCTTTTGGGAGCGCAATAGCGCCGATAAGAATGGCTGCGCCGCTCGCCGCTAAAAAGGCAAAACGCTTATCACGGTAAATTCGTGTATTATCCATGGCAAAAAAGGCTTTCATCCGCACCGCCAAAGCGTCTTTTACACTCTCATTATGTCCGACGGCCGCAGCTTCGGTAGATGTTTCATCAGTCATGCAAATCTCGGTGATATCACGTCATTTATACGTTTGTGCCTATAGTCCCAATTTATCCCTAATGACGCGTTAACACTTGTGATCTCTTTCGTAAACTTAACAAATTTTATGGTGTATTCATCTGCCGCGTTCTATTGAGTGTACATACGCGCAAAAGGAATAACGCAGCTTACAATGTCAGTGACTGACACAGAACAGAAAAAAGCCACGCCGCGTAAAATGCGGCCCTTTTGGCGTTGGCTGCTTTGGATAGTCTTTGGGCTCATTTTCTTAGTCGCCATCATAGCGGCGTATATTTGGGTCAACCGATATGACTTATTAGAAAAATCAGCCGAAGATTTACTCCTTGAACAAGGCATCCGCGCTGAACTTTCCATTCAATCCGTGAGCAAGACACAGGCTGTATTAAAAGATGTGAAGCTGTTTGACAGCGAAGACAGTGGCGACATGCCGTTTTTCTCGGCGCAAAAAATCGAAGCTGATTATCAATGGCGCGAGGCCTTGGAAGGCCGCATAGAAAAGCTCGTCTTTACACAGCCCAAGGCCCGTATCACCTTGAATGATAAGGGGCGGATTATTGACGGATGGATTCCGCCGCAAAGCGAAGATCGCCGCGGAAATACGGCGCTACCGCCGCAAGGTATATTTATTAAAAAAGGTCAATTTACGCTCTCAAGCCCTTATGGCGACGCCGTGATTGATGCAGATGGCAAGTATTTTTCGAATGACAATTTTACGGCTAAAATGATTATCGCGCCAACGTCTTTCTCTTACGGGGATTGGCGTATGGATGGCGGCGGGAAACTCGATATAGAGCTAGAAGGGCGCGACTCAAAACTCGATTTAGATCTTCGCCTGTCGCAATTAGAGCATCCCATTATTGATGCTGCCGATCTTCATATAAAAGGCGAAATGGAGCCTGTTATGTCTGAAGACGTCATCAAACTTGATGGCACGTTGGATTTCAAATTTGGCGCATTAGTCACGGCGCAAATCATGGCGGGTGAAGGAGCTGTGACATGGGATGGCATGATGGAGCGCGACCTTAATCGCGAGCGGCCTTTGGCCATGAAAGGGATATGGTCAAGCGAAGCGCAAGATGTCGTTCTGCCTGACCCCGCTCGCCGTAAAAACTTAGCTCAAACGCTTAGCTTGTCGGACGCGCTTTCAAATGCGCCTATCGCGCAGAACTTTAGCGGCCAATTAACCCAGCAAATAGAAACGCTTTTAACGCGCAGCGATATAAAGGCAGCGGGCGGCATTGATCTTACAGAGAAAGGACTATCTGTGAACCTCTCACGCCCTGCTTCTCTGCAGGGGCAAAGCACGCGCTTGCGATTAGAGCAAACAGATTGGGCGCCCGTCTATAATTTCTCACGCGCGGATGAGAAGCTTCGCATGGCCTTTCACGCCGCGCTGACACAGCCCGCGGGCCTTACATTTCGGGAAGCCGATTTGGTGGCAGGCACTACGAATGGATGGCAGCTGGATGGGATTGAGCGTTTCTCAGCGGATATTACCACGTCAAAAACGTGGCAGTCCAAAGGCATAGATGGGCGCCGGGCGCGGCTCTCCCCTTTTAAAAGCGAAGCCGTCTATAAGGGCCTTGAAAAAGGCAAAACGGGCACGCGAAATCTCTTGCTCTCTGGCGGTGTGGACTATGATGGTCCTGTACCAGGCGGATATGTAACGGGTCTTAAAGCGGGTGGCCGCATGTCCATGGATTTGCGCGGGACGCGATTAGACGTTCGTTTTAAGCCACAAAGCGGCGAACCCATTTTGATCTCAAAAATGGACACTGATACGGCGTGGCGGGGTGAGAATATTTCGGCAAAGCTACTATCAGAGACGCCGATTTACAGCCGCCAAGGCTCAGCTTCTATTATGAGTGCTAAGCTCGCCGATGTTAGCTTTATCGCGATTGATGATACAGACACAAAAAACCTCGACATGACATTTGAGGCTATGGAAGTTTCAGGGGAGCTTAAAGGCGAAGCTCAAAATTGGGATGTATTGGGTAACGCCGTGACAATACGTTCTGAAGATATGCCAGGACCAGGCACGATCATCACAACGCCAGACGCGCGCATCCAAGTTCAGCGCATAGATACCACAAACCCCATGCAGTTCTTTATGGCCGCCCCGACCGCTAATGTAAAAACGCAGCTTGTTACGGCGTCGGCTATTCGCGTTGAAGCCGCAGGGGAGCCTAATAAATATACCTTGCGCTATAGTCCTGGTGATACGGGTCAGGGCCGCGTGAAATTTACAGGAGACGCAATCCCGAAACTCCCCATGACGGGGCAAGTCAATTTTGAAGACGGCGCCTTTAAAGGCACAGCGGTCACGACTTTGCCGCTGACCGATGATACGCCGATTGATATTAGCTATCTGTTCAAAGACGGGCAGGGCACGGCCGACGTCATCATCCCTGAGCTGCGCTTTATGCCCAAAGGACTACAGCCACAATATTTGGTCTCAGCCCTCAGGGGTAAAATCGCCGAAGTCCAAGGGCTCGTTCAGGCCAATATCAAACTCGCTTTCGCGGCGGGGCAGCCCTTGCAAAGCTCGGGCACGGCTAAAATAATCGATATGAATTTCGGTACGCTGCCGGGCCCTCTGACAGGTGTGAATACGGAAATGAGCTTTTCCAATATGTTCCCGCTGCAAAGCCAAGGGCGGCAGACCCTCACTGTGGATAGGTTCGACCCTGGGTTTCCGCTGGAAAATGGCGTGATTGAATTTGAGATGATCCCAGATGGCGTGCGCGTTTATTCCGCGCGGTGGCCGTTGGGCGAAGGTTTTTTCTCACTTGATCCCTTTGATTGGCTCTATTCCAATAAGGTCAACCGTGTCGTGATGCGCATTGAAAATGTCTCTATCGGAGAGTTCCTCAAAGATGTGGGCGATGGCGATTTGCGGGCGACGGGCGACATAGTGGGCACCCTGCCTATTGTTATGTCGGGCGTAGATGTGCGCGTGGAGGACGGCGAATTATGGGTCAAAGATGGCGGCGTGATCCAATATAAATCCAAACAACTGGATTCTATTTCTCAACTGGACGGCACAAATGAAAGAGCCGTTGCCGCTATGCGCGCGGGCAATTACCGCGACGCGGCATTTGAAGCCTTAAAGAATTTTGAGTATAAGGAACTACGCGTCAAAATTGACGGGGCGCTGGATGGCCCCATAGATGTCTTTTTAAAAGCCGATGGAAAGAATAAAGATGTCTTGGGCGGGCAGCCTTTCCTCTTTAATATTAACCTCCAAGGTGAGCTGCTAAATATTCTACGCAGCTTTAATACGAATGCGCAAATTAAGGCCGAATTAGCGCGTAAGGGCTTGCTAAAAGACCTTGAGACATCTGAGGAAGAGCAGCAAAAATATTTTGAATAAGCGTGCATTTTACCCTTGCGTCCCGTATATTTTTGACACGTAAACGACTGATTCGTGAAAGAAGTGCGCATGGCCGATCCTGCTGAAAACCAACCCGCATATGGTGCCGATTCAATTAAGGTTCTCAAGGGCCTTGATGCGGTGCGCAAGCGTCCGGGCATGTATATTGGCGATACGGATGATGGCTCAGGTCTGCATCACATGGTCTATGAAGTTGTCGATAACTCGATTGATGAGAGCCTTGCGGGACATGCTGACCGCGTAGAAGTTACGCTGCATCCTGATGGGTCTTGTTCCGTGCGCGATAATGGCCGGGGCATCCCCGTCGCCATCCACGAAGAAGAGGGCGTCTCTGCCGCTGAGGTTATTATGACCCAGCTTCATGCGGGCGGCAAATTTGACCAAAACTCTTATAAGGTTTCAGGCGGCCTCCACGGCGTGGGCGTCTCTGTGGTCAATGCGCTCTCTGTCTCGCTGCAACTGACGATCTGGCGCGATGGTAAAGAACATTTCATGGAGTTCAGCCACGGCGACACGGTCTCTTCGCTGAAAGCGGTTGGCGACGCGCCTGATGATCACCGCCGCGACGGGACCACGCGTGTGCTGACGGGCACCAAGGTTAGGTTCCTGCCGAGCGAAGAAACCTTCACCATGGTCGAATTTGACCGCGATACGCTGGAACGCCGCTTGCGTGAGCTTGCCTTCCTCAATTCAGGCGTGATGATTATCCTCACCGATGAACGCCCCGAAGACGATATCGTGACAGAGCTTTATTATGAGGGCGGCATCACCGCTTTCGTCAAGCATTTGGACGCTAATAAAGAAGGCCTTCTCTCTGAACCTATTTCCGTGATGCGCGAAGTGGACGGCATTACGGTCGAGGCCGCGCTGTGGTGGAATGATGGCTACCACGAGAATGTCCGCTGCTTTACCAATAATATTCCGCAGCGCGATGGCGGCACGCACTTGGCAGGTTTCCGCGGCGCGTTGACCCGTACCGTGAACAAATATGCCGCCAGCATGGGTACAGCGAAAAAAGAGAAAGTCACCATCTCGGGCGATGATGCCCGTGAAGGCCTAACCTGCGTATTATCCGTCAAAGTCCCTGACCCGAAATTCTCCTCACAAACCAAAGATAAGCTCGTTTCCTCCGAAGTCCGCCCCGTTGTCGAGAGCGCGATGAATGAAGCGCTGGGCGAATGGTTTGAAGAGCATCCGTCTGAGGCTAAAATGCTGATGACAAAAATTGCCGAAGCGGCGGCGGCCCGCGAAGCTGCGCGCAAGGCGCGGGATTTGACACGCCGTAAATCCGCGCTGGATATCGCCTCGCTCCCCGGAAAGCTCGCCGATTGCCAAGAGCGCGATCCGGCCTTGTCAGAAATCTTCATCGTGGAGGGCGACTCTGCGGGGGGCTCTGCCAAACAGGCCCGTGACCGTCAGAACCAAGCCATCCTCCCGCTTAAGGGTAAAATTCTCAATGTCGAACGTGCGCGTTTTGACCGTATGTTGTCGTCTCAAGAAATCGGGACGATGATTACGGCGCTCGGCACAGGAATAGGCCGTGATGACTTTGACGCCGATAAGGCGCGTTACCATAAGATCGTCATTATGACCGACGCCGATGTCGATGGCGCGCATATTCGCACGCTTTTATTGACATTTTTCTATCGCCAAATGCCAGAGCTGATTGAGCGCGGCTATCTCTATATCGCGCAGCCGCCGCTCTATAAGGTTGAGCGCGGCAAGAGCACTCAATATATCAAAGACCAAGAAGAGCTGGATGATTATCTCATTGATGCGGGGTCCAAAGAGGCTTCGCTCACATTGGATGGTGGCGCGAAAAGCACGGGTGAGGATTTAAAACGCATCGCCAAAGAAGCGCTCCAAGCTCAAACCATCATAAACCGCATGAAGCACCGCGCCCCCGACAGCGCCATTGCGCAGCTCGCCATTGCCGGTGCGCTCGATATTGAAGAAAGCCCAGAGGCGATTGCCCGCGCGGTAATGCGGCTCGATATGATTGCTGATGAGGGCGAAGATGGCTGGGCCGGACGTTATGATGATGACGGCGCCCTTGTGCTCGAGCGTGACGTGCGCGGCGTAACCGACCGTATTACTTTGCGTCCCGGTTTCCGCGACAGCTCCGACGCCCGCCGCCTTCACAAGCTTGCCCCCGCTCTGGCAGAGACCTATTCAGGCCGCGCAGAATTTCGCCGCAGCGATGATGATCCGATAGAGGTCAATGGCCCCGCGCAATTGCTCGAGGTGATTTTCGAAGGCGGCAAAAAGGGCTTTAAGATCCAGCGCTATAAAGGTCTGGGCGAAATGAACCCAGATCAGCTCTGGGAAACCACGCTCGATTCAAATGCGCGAAGCCTCTTGCAAGTCAAAGTCGAAGGCGCAGACTCCGCAGACGATCTCTTCACAAAACTCATGGGCGATGTGGTGGAACCAAGACGCGATTTTATTATTGCAAATGCCCTTGATGCGGATGTTGATAGTTAAATAACAGACTTAGACTGTGCCTTAGAAAAGTAAGATCATCCCCAAAGGAGACGTTAGCGAGGGTCCAATTTTCGGCCGTGATTTTAAGAC
>JAHDDT010000014.1:14052-33034 GCA_020629195.1 Hellea sp. | reverse complement strand
AGCGGAATAACGTGATCACCGACTTCGAGAGAGGTTACACCTGCGCCGACTTCGCGAACAATACCTGCGCCTTCATGTCCAAGAATAGCTGGAAAGGCGCCTTCAGGATCTTCGCCTGAGAGCGTGAATGCATCGGTGTGACATATGCCAGTCGCTTTAATTTCGACAAGAACTTCGCCCGCTTTTGGGCCTTCGAGATCGACGTCAACAATTTCTAGGTCTTTTCCAGCTTCAAAGGCTACAGCGGCGCGTGATTTCATGATGTCTCTCCTCACAGTCTTGTTACTGGATTTCATGCCGTTCTAGCATGGCTCTTGCAAGACGTTAATTTAATCTTCGCGTCTTTTTAGTAAGAGCGCTTGAGTCAAGGAAAAGCATGACAGCGCAAATAAAACAAAAGCCTTACGGCCATAGTGAGTATTTCGCAGCTCTGGATGGGTTTCGGGGGCTTTTGGCGTTATTCGTGGCCATTTACCATACGATATGGTTCTCGCACATTAACAGCCTGACGTTTTTCAATAATGGGGCTGTTATTATCGACCTATTTTTTGCCTTATCGGGTTTCCTTATGTTTTACCTCTATGACGGAAAACTCAATAGTGATGCTGATGCCAAGGCATTCATCAAAAAACGTTTTGCGCGGCTTTATCCACTTCACGCCTTTATGCTTTTGATATTTGTCGTCTTCGCCGTGATGCGTTTATGGGCGCATAAGGTTGGTATAGCCTCTCATGAATTTGGTGAAATCCTCCCCTTTACCGAGGGCGCGAAAGAAGGGTGGGGAAGCCTTTTGAGCCATCTTACGCTCACTCATGCAATTGGTTTGAATGATAGCCTGACCTTTAACCCGCCAGCATGGACAATTAGCGCGGAATTTTTCACTTACTTTGCTTTTATTGCCATAATGTTGTGGGCACGGCCCAAATCCCTCATGAATTTTCTAGCTCTGGGAGTTGCCGCACTTGCGATATATGCCATGCTCTATCAGTTAAAGCCAAATATGGACATCACATATGATTATGCTGTCTTGCGATGCATGGCAGGTTTTTTCATCGGAATGATAGCTGCAAAAAGCTATAGAGAAATTAAGCCTGCAGTTCAGGCTATGGCATCCCAAAAACGGATTTTTGTATTCTCAGTTTTAGAATTAAGTGTCGTTCTAGCTTCAACCTTATTTATCATCTATTGCGGAGGTAAGCTGCAGTTTTTTGTGGCTCCGTTCTTGCTAGCATTCATTTTGATTTTCGCTTTCGATGGCGGCGTTATTTCCTATGTCATGCGTGCCAAGCTGTTCGGATATTTGGCGAAGATTTCTTATTCCACCTATATGACTCACGTCATTATTTCGATTGCCTTCTCGATTTTAGGCAATACGGTTTTAAGTCACTTTGCGCCAAATTGGGATGCAGGATGGGGCGGTGATTTATGGTTGATGATTTACCTCTGTGTTGTCATAGCTGTTTCTCATCTGACTTATCACTATGTAGAAGTCCCAGGCGGAAAGTTTGTTCGGAGTTTGAAAAGCCCGGCTTCGTCAAAACCAATAACGAAATCAGTGTAAGGCTTGCCCTTTACGGGAAACACCGCTAACCCGCGCTCATGACGGAAACGCGATACGATAAACTCGATCAACTCGGAAAAATGAAGGGCTTGCCTAGCTCACCTGATGAAGCAGACCTTGAGCGCGTTAAAAATCCTTGTGATGAAAATTACATGGTGCGCCTTGTAGCCCCTGAATTTACGAGCATTTGCCCTGTGACGGGGCAGCCTGACTTTGCGCATCTTGTTGTTGATTATTGCCCTGATGAATGGATTGTTGAAAGTAAGGCTTTCAAACTCTTTTTGGGCTCCTTCCGCAATCATGGAGACTTCCACGAGGCGTGTACAACAGGCATAGGCCAGCGCCTTGTCAAAGAGATTAGCCCGAAATGGCTACGTATAGGCGGGTATTGGTATCCGCGCGGCGGCATCCCGATTGATGTTTTTTATCAATATGGAAATGCTCCAGAAGGCCTCTGGATACCCGACCAAGGTGTTCCGCCTTATCGCGGGCGAGGCTAGTAGCCATAATCTCTTATTTTATGACCCATATTCCGATGAAGGCTGGCGGCCTTGATGCATGGATTAATGATCTCGTGCAGCCTCTAACGGACGCGCTCTCTAGCTTCATCTTTTTCTCAATACCTGTATTCGGTACAGATCTGCCGCTCATTGTTTTATGGCTTATTTTTGCAGCAAGTTTTTTTACTTTATATCTGGGGTTTATCAATTTGCGCGGCTTTAAGCATGCTGTTGATATTGTACGCGGCAAGCATTCTGACCCGAAACATTCAGGCGAAATAACGCATTTCCAAGCTCTGACAGCTGCTGTTTCAGGAACTGTGGGTATTGGTAATATTGGAGCTGTGGCTGTTACAGTTTCAATTGGAGGGCCTGGCGCAATATTTTGGGTCATACTAGCCGGTTTCTTGGGCATGACGACGAAATTTGTTGAGTGCACATTAGGCGTAAAATACCGCACCATCAATGCGGATGGAACCGTTTCAGGCGGCCCCATGTATTATCTACGCGACGGTCTTGCAGCGAAAGGCATGGCGGGTTTCGGAAAATTCTTAGGTTTGTTTTTTGCTGCGAGTATCGTCATTGGCTGCCTCGGCATTGGTAACATGTTTCAATCTAATCAAGCCTATGTGCAGCTCTTAGAGGTTACAGGTGGCCAAACCGTTAGCCCGCTTCTTGGCTATGGGTGGGCTGTTGGCCTTGTTATGGCCGTGTTGGTGGCGTTGATTATCATTGGAGGTATCAAGTCTATTGCAAAGACTACGGTCAAATTAGTGCCGTTTATGGTGGCGCTCTATATCATCGGCGCTCTCATTGTGCTCGTTATGAATGCCGCGGAAATACCCGCCGCAATTGGGAGTATATTTTCAGGGGCCTTCACGCTTCAAGGGGTAGGAGGCGGAATGCTTGGCGCTATGATTATTGGCTTTCAAAGGGCTGTGTTTTCCAATGAAGCTGGGCTTGGCTCAGCTGCTATTGCGCATTCTGCTGTAAGAACGGACTCGCCTTTAACGGAAGGTTTTGTAGCATTGCTAGAGCCTTTCATTGATACCGTTGTTATCTGTACGCTTACGGGCCTCGTGCTTGTAACATGCTTTGATACGGAGACGATAATGAGCGGGGGCGTTAGTGGGATTGAACTGACATCAGCCGCCTTTCAGTCGAAAATTTCATGGTCACCTTTGCCGCTCTCAATCGCAGCGTTCCTTTTTGCGTTCTCAACCATGCTGGCATGGGCCTATTACGGCACGAAAGGGTGGACTTATATTTTCGGTGAAGGGAAGGGCAAAGAGCTTACTTTTAGCCTGATATTCTGCCTCTTCATTGTCATCGGAGCCTCAGTACAACTGAGCGCTATTCTTGACTTTGCCGATGCGCTTATCTTCGTCATGGCCATCCCCAACCTTATTGGTCTTTATATTTTGGCGCCTGAAGTTAAGCGGGACCTTAAGGTTTATTTGGCGGCACAACGGCTATCCAAATAATCTCGAATAATTTATTTGGCTTTTGCGGTCTGGCTCCCTATTTAGATGATTAGCCGAACCGAAAGGACACATTATGGGAAAGCTTAATCTTGCAGCTGATCGCAATCCCGACGAATGTGTCTGGTCAAATCTGAAAAAAGAAGCGGCAGCTTATGCGACGAAAGAAGTCGCGCTATCATCTTTGCTCCACGCCACCATTCTTGACCAAGACAGCTTGGGCGGCGCGCTCGTCAACCACTTATCCGAGAAGCTCGCCACACCCGATTTCTCAACACTGAAATTGCGTAAAATATTGACCGAAGCCATCGAAGCCGACCCCACAATCGTAGAGTTTGCGGCAAAAGATTTATTGGCCGTTTATGAACGCGATCCTGCCTGTACCTCATTCCTCCAAGCTTTCCTCTATTTCAAAGGCTTTATGGCCATTCAAACTTATCGCTGTTCACATGCCCTTTATAATGGCGGACGCGACCTGCTGGCCTTTCATTTACAAAACCGCAGCTCCGAGCTTTTCGGCGTTGATATCAACCCCGCGGCACGCATAGGACATGGCACTATGCTTGATCACGCGACAGGATTTGTAATGGGCGAGACCGCTGTGGTAGGAAATGACTGCTCTATTTTACAAGGCGTAACCCTTGGGGGGACTGGTAAGGCAGATGAGGACCGTCATCCGAAGGTCGGTGATAAAGTTCTCATTGGTGCGAATGCTTCTGTTCTTGGCAATATCAAGATAGGTGATAGTTCAAAAATTGCGGCGGGCTCGGTCGTGCTCAAAGCTGTTCCTGACAACTGCACGGTAGCAGGGGTTCCTGCTAAACCTGTTGGTGGTCCTTGTTGCGACAACCCTGCCAAATCCATGGTACAAACACTTTAAACCTTCTACCCAGTATTCTTTAATGAGGAGTGGCCCTATGAGCCCCGAACAAATTCTATCCGTTAAAAACTATCTTTGTAAACGTCTCGGCACCGAAGGTATTTCTATCAAGCCGCGCAAAGTTTCTGACAGCGTTGAAGTCTATCTCAATGATGAAATTCTTGGCCTTCTTTACATTGATGATGAGGATAAGAATGACATCTCATATGATTTGAACATCTCTATCCTGCAGCAGGATTTGGACGAAGCTTAATGGCTGTTTATTCGCTAGATGGCGTTGCGCCAAACCTCGCTGATGATGCCTATATTGCGCCCAATGCGCAGGTTATGGGCAATGTTGAAATGGAAGCCGGCAGTTCCGTTTGGTTTGGAGCGGTCTTGCGCGGTGATAATGATCTTATAAAAATCGGGGCTCGGTCAAACGTTCAAGATAATGCTGTATTACATACGGATCCTGGAATGCCGCTTACATTAGGTGAGGGTGTTATTGTCGGCCATTTGGTCATGCTGCATGGCTGCACTATTGGTAACAATACGCTCATCGGCATCGGGGCGACGATTCTGAACGGAGCCAAAATAGGCAATAATTGCATAATCGGTGCTCACGCCCTCATAACAGAAGGCAAAGAGATACCGGATAATTCCATGGTCGTAGGCACGCCTGGAAAAGTTATCCGGACGCTAAATGAATCGCAAATTACCATGCTAAAGCTTAATGCCGAGGTTTATGTCGCCAATGCGAAGCGCTTCAATAGTGGATTAGTTGAAATCTGAGCTAGACTTAGATCATAAACCCTAAATCAGAGCTTGAAAAATTATTCAGTGCAGGAAGAGCAGAGAGTAGTTCGGCATCACTTAATCCAAGCCACTTTCCTAGCGTTGCCGCATATTGCTCGACGGAATATTGCGGTATCAGGCGTCCATTTCCCGCGTCATATTCGTGTCCAATATCATGGGGGGGGATGTCTCCATATATTGTGTTGCCCTTAACAGCACCACCAACAACGAAATGATGTCCCCCCCAACCGTGATCTGTTCCGCTACCATTTTCAAGTAGCGCACGACCAAAATCTGCAGCCGTAAATAAGGTCACATCATTGGAAAGTCTCATTTCGATTGTGGCTTTGTAGAACGCATTAATCGCTTCGGAGTATTGAACTTGTAATTTATTCAAAGTCACAGCCTGATTGTCGTGAGTATCAAAACCAGGCATGCCTACAAAGAAGATTTGTCGGGCTGTATTGAGTTGATCTCTTACATTTATCGTTTCAGCAACTGCTCGAAGTTGTTGACCAACATCACTCTGCGGGAAGGAGGTTTCGATTTTGTTAGCTTTAGATAATGCTCTTGCAAATTTTTCATTTGCATAAAAAGCATTGTTCGTAATATTTGCCAGATCCTTCTGGAACAAGTTAATGCGATGACTTCCAAAATCTCGATAGTGTTTTTCAAGGAGATCTTTCGCGATGGGGTTGTCTTTGGCGGACTCCAGAAGGAATTCACCCATATCGGTCATCCCAGAAACTTGTTGTGGCCCAGCGGTACTTAAAACGTAAGATTTTGCCTTTTCACCAGATAAGAAAACCGAATTACCCGCCGTCGAAATTGCAGTAAAAATAGCCTCTTGAGACGAGTACTTAGACAAAATACTATCAGCCATTTTGCCGCCCCAGCCTTTTATAACCCCTTCGGGAGCAGCAGCCATCCATGTAGATTGTTGGTCATTGTGAGAAAACAGTAACTTAGGACTCTGCTTGATTCCTTTTTTGTGATCTTCGGCATTTATAGGTTCAATCAGGGGCCCAACATTTCCAATAATGGCGGCATTACCTGAGTCAAATAGTGACTTTAAAGGTTCTAGTGTTTCTGGGAGGGCAAATTTTCTGTTACCAAACTTGGCCGCATTAGTGGGATTTAGGGCTAAAAGGCGTTCATGCGCGCGTGTAGAGCCACCAGGTTGCTCGGCATATTTTTTCAAAATATCGGAGCGAAAAGTTGTATATTTTTCATATGATGGTTTGTCATATGGCAAAATTGTATCGTGACAATCTTGTCCACCATAAAAAAAGAGACAAACTATAGCCTTATAACCTTCCTGCGATGCGGCCTTGGCGGTACCGTTGGCGAGCAAGGATAAAATTCCAGCCCTACCCGCGAAACTAACGGCACTTCCTGCTGCGGAGCCCGCGATAAATTTTCGTCTATCCATAATAGTCTCCTAGCGCTGCACCATGTAACCAGGGTCAGTCATGACCATGCTGGTTGCAAGCCGAACACGCGTCATACGATCCTTATCTTCGCTTGCGGGTCTAATTGGGAGTTGCTCCATCATTGTTGATATACGTGCTCGACTTTCCGCAGTAAGTGATTTTGCTGTCAAAACAAGATCAAGGTAATCAATTAACGCGTCCACATTATCTGCAATTTCCAAGACTTCACTGTAGTCAGCTTTGATACCTGCGTCATTATCCTTTGAGAAGTTGTAAGATCGCTCATAAATGAACTGATTTATGAAGTTAATGTAGCCTATCGTAGTTGTTTCATTCGTGATCTGCAGCTCAGGTGCAGACAAATCTGCGTCTCCGGTCGTTGTGCTTGGAGCGACATAACCAGGACGAAAAAAGTTAAACACTGATGGAGATGTAAAGGGACTTTGTTCAATACCCGTTGCATTGAATTTTGCTTCGTCACTTGTATCAGGTTTAGTCACATTGAATGCTCTCGCCCAATTCGTGAGGCGTATGATAGGTTCCCGAATTTTACCATAACCGTCAGGTGCAGTATCGGTATCAATGAGAGCTTCTGGGTCCAACAAAATAGCGGATATAGTCGCTTTTAGATCACCTCTCTCACCAGTGCCTATGATTGAGCCATCAGGGAGCTTGAAGCTTCCTTTATTAAAAGCGGAGGATACACGCTCAACGTAATTTGGTGTTGGATTGGATGTTACAAAGCGCTGAATTAATTGTTTCGACACAAAAGGACCTACATTAGGGTGGGCAAAAATGCCGTCTAAGGCCATTTGCAGGCTTTCCTCTCCAGAAGTGCCAGCCGGGATAGTAACATCTAAAAACTTCTTTTCTAAGGGAGAATGCCATTCAGGATAAAACTTCAAAGGTTTGTAGGTTGCATCATCTGCTTCATTGACCCTAAAAAAGTCAGTACCTTGCGTACTCATACCTGTGAAAACACGTGCAAGCCCTTTTATGTCTTCGTTGCCATAAAGTTCAATAGGGTTGTTATTTTCATCTTTTTTCAATGTTCCATCAGGGTTTAATTCATAAAGCCCAACCGAAAAAAGTTGTAAAATTTCTCGGGCATAATTTTCATCAGGCACACGACCAGATGCTGCATCTCCTTTACGATTTGTCATATAAGTAAGGTAGATGGCCATAGCGGGTGTGTATGTAATCTCCTCCAGAAGATCGCGATAATTTCCAAAGGCGTTATTTGAAAGCGTCTCTGCATAATCTGCCATAGCTAGGGGGCGTCCAATCAATCCACTTGCACTCGAGGCCACGACAATCTGTGACAATGCGAAAATCATACGCTGTCTTAACTGGTCATCAGCCGCAATGGCTGCGTCATAAAAATGATCTGCAAGAACTCTGATTTCCAATCCCTTTGGGCGCGTCTCTTCATTTTTAATTAAAGGAGCCAAATAGGGTGTTTCGGGTTTGGCAAATTCCGCCTTTAACCATGCCGAAACATCTGTTCCAGTCAATGCTTCTATATCTGCCTGCCGTGCACCAAAGGTCGCTCGTCCCAAAAATCGAGATGTATCTTTTTGTGATTTAAAGACTTCGCTCGCTGCGGAGGCAGAATAAACTGAGGGTGTTATGACATCCTTTGACAATTTCTTCGCGTCATTTTCAGTTTCGCAGGCACTAAAAAATATAGCCAAAGAAATTGTTGTGATTCCAAGAATAAGTTTAAAATTCGATGGCAAACATGTTTTCATTTGTTATCACTGTTGTTGCAATTTTCAGTTAGTATATGTCAGGAAATAAACCTTTTACAAGCCTGAGATTAGGAGCTTTTAACGCTAAATATCCCAAAGCTCACGTATGCGAACATCCATATCCGAGCCAATGTTAAACCAAGCTGTTTCATTAGCAAAACTATCCAAAAGAAATAGACGGTCATCCTTTGTAAGCGTTTGACTTAATGTGTTGCGGAGGCGTTCCACGCTTGTTTGACTTCTGAGAAGCCAGACGGAGTCGCCAATGCGCTGTGCAATACCTTCTTGTTGTAATGCCTGTAAGAATTTGAACCCATTTTCTGAGCGGATTTCTGCCATCACGATAAAGACAGTTTTCTTTACGGAATGGGGCTCGGTGTGAGGGTCTTGCTGATAAGCAATTTCGGGTACAAATTGTGGCTGTTGAGCTGCACTAGGTGTCGGGGCTAAGCTTTGCCGCGCATCGGTAGCAGGTTGCATCTGACGCGCTAATACGCCGCCGCCAACATTAGACATAGGCCGTAAAACATTTTGCTGAACCGACGCTTGAACCTGCGTCGTGTCCTGAGAGGACCAAGATTCGTATTCCGGGAAATTCTGCGCTTGTGCAAAGCTTTGTGTGTCTGAGGGGCTTATTAAAGACTGCGGCGCAACACGGCCTTCGCGCACATAGGCTTGCATTTGCGCAGCTCTATAGGGGCCATATGATTGCCCCGCGACTTGAACATACCATGTGTTTTGTACAGATTGCACAGCCTCTACCTTTCACGACTATATCTTTTCCGATTCTGCTCAAACTCAAAGAGCTCAGATAAAACTTTTACAGAATTGAAAAAAGAGTTAGAGGCGAAATATGACAACTCCTAGACGCCCGCGCGAACCCATGTTCAATTTTACTGAGAAAGCTCCAGCTTATTTGGCGGGGTTATTTATTGTCATACAGCTTTTAGTGGGCTTAATGCCTTATGTCGTAAGGGTTCGCCTAGATAAATTCGGCGTCTTGAGACCTTTGGGCAGTAGTGGCACAGATTTTCTAACACATACGACCAGCCTAGTCGGGCATGGGTTCCTTCATGGCGGTTGGGGACATGTAATTATGAATGCGGGTATGACAATTATATTCGGCATTGCACTCATACGTGGCGCTAAGCTTTTATCGACCTCAAAGGGCAAAGCTTCTAGCGCGACACGAGATTTCTTCATTATCTTTTTCGCGGGCGTAATTATTGGCGGCATTTTCCAATGGGGGTGGTGGGCCGCTACTAATGCACAGCTAACTTTGACAGGAGCTGTGGGCGCGTCGGGCGGCGCATCAGCACTCTTTGCAGCGGGGGGGTGGGCTATTGGAGGGCGCCAAAAGATGATTCAATTCGGGATTGGATGGGCTGCAATCAATCTAGTCATGGTATTACTGGAGAGCTTTACTGGAATGAATATCGCGTGGCCCGCTCATATTGGCGGCTATGTAGCGGGAATGATATTAGCCCCGGTTTTTGTAATGCCAAGTTCGACCCGATTATCCGTGCTTTAGACGCGGAGCAGGTGCTTGATGAGCAAGACTCGAGCCTGCGATGGCTGCACCTATAGCTAGTGACATAAGCGTTCCTGCTGTGAAGATAACGGCATTATCAATTGTCATAAGGTCTGGCTTGTAGAGAAGGGCGGCTTCCGCGAAAAGCATAGTAAGGCCCATTCCTATCATAATAGGAGCATGTCGCCTGACGCCGTTTAGTATCATGCCTAAAGCTGCGGCTATTATAGCTGATCCAATAAGAATACCCATCGTTGGAACTACACTTAAACCAGGTATGGCTGCTGTCAGGCTTTGTGGCCAAGATGGGAACCATAACATCAAGGGGATAAGTGCAGATGCGCCTGTTAGTAGAAAAATGCCAGCTAGAGATATTTGTGTGTGCTTATAGCGCATAATGGCGCTGCAAAAAACTGTTGCAATGGCGCATGACACAATAACTTTCCAGAATCGCATCCCGTTTGTGCTCAGTGACGCTGTTTCACTTGCTAATGCGTCAGGGATCAACCAAAAATACTGAAAACCTATCGCGCCAATCAAGGCTGCAAACCATCCTGCATATATGTGGACAGAGCTACCTGTTATCAAATTATCTTCTGCAGCTTTGCCGGCTCTATGATGGGCTAAGCCGCATATGAAAATGGCTGCTGTGCCAAATGTTAAGGGCAAATCGCCTGCATTCCATTGTGTGAAGACGATGTTCGCCGCCCAATAATAGGCTGTTAAAACGGCTAATGTGATAACCATACCAGACCGAATTTTTGTTCCTATGAAAATTTGAGCTGCCCAAATAGCCGGGAATAAAAACATTATATTTGAGGGGTCTGTCACGCCTGTGAAGTTCAGAGCCCCCCAGATCAATGAGGCGCAAATCGATGCGAGTGCACAGATACGGGATTTCAGAATAAATCCAAGGAACAAAGGAATAATGCTCATCAATATAAGAGCGTCAGTGACTGTAAGGGTAACACTAAAATAGGCGGCCGAAACGATGACGCCCCCTAACAGACCGCACATGGCAGTGATTACAGAAAATTCGCTCAGTCTCCATTTGCCATAATCCGCACTTACATAACTAGCCCATAAGCCTGTCCAGAGAAGCGATAGACTTGCAAATATTTTTGGTCCTGTGGAAGCATTGAGACTAAATGTGCCCAACGCAAGGACAAGTGCTACTAACCAACACCCTAATGTTATTTTCAGACTCGTCGTTAGTCCATTATCTTCTTGTGAATTCTGTGTTGTTATTAAATCAGGTATTATCTCTGAATAATTTTGTTCTTTAGGTGAATTTGATGCGTTCCTTGCATAAGAATTAGTATTCAATGCATCTGACAGCTGAGCACTGTCAGTGTTCGGGGCATTATCATTTGCCGTCTTTATACGATTCTGTTTTCCCATCGCGTTTAATATGCATTATTTGTTCCGAACGCACATCATTTGCTCTTTTTAGGGGCAAGAAATTTTATTCATCCCCCACTGAGGGGAGGAATGCCTATGAAATATCTACAAGGAGCTGTGGATTAAACGATGTCTTTGCTGATACCGAATTTGTAATCCATGATTTTGTTCTCAATTTCATCTGCAACGCTGTCCTCGGGTTTCGAAATATCAGGAGAAATATCAGGGTTTGAAGAGGGGCTTTCTGTCCGTCTGCGTGTCTGGTTCATAGATAGAGCTGCGGCAATATCTTTATATTTCTTATCAAGCTCACTTTCCGCTTGTTTGGCTTCAAACAGAGCTTTCTGAGCTTCTTCGAGCTGATATGTTTGCGTATGGATGAGGTCTTCCAAACGTTTTTTCTCGGCCTGTTGTTCTTTATGAGCCTTTCTAAGCTCAGAAACATCATGCGCAGCGCTTTTTACAATGTCGTCTTTTACATTTAGCTGTTCTTGTAAGCTTCTAATCTGGGCCTCTAGCTCTGATGTCGGATCATTTATCATCATACCTTCTAAACGGCGTGATTGTTGATCAAGATTAGATTGAAGGCTGTCGCGTTCCATCGTTAGACTTTCAAACTGGTCTCGCAACTCAGCTCTTTCTCTTACCTGGTGCTCAGCCTCTTCATCTCGGCGCGCGATTTCTCTCTGCAAGTCACGAATAGTGGTTTGAAGCTCTTTCGTTTGCTCTGTGCTACGTTTTTCAGCCAAAGAGGTAACGTCGCGCATCTCACTTTGAGCAGCGGCAAGTCTTTTTTCTAGACGATTTCGCTCTATATCTTGCTCGCTTCTGATCTTACGCAGGGCGGCTAGCTCTCTTGTTGCGGTGTTAGCGAGTTCTGTTTTTTGATCAATCTCTCTTGAGAGAGAAGAAATTTTCGTTTCCAGATCAGTGACTTTGTCTTCCCGATTAATAACGTTGAACTCATACTGGGTTTTAAAGGTTTTGATATCTTCATGCAGAGTCTGCATTTCACCTTTCATGGCGTTATTTTGTCTCTTGGCCGTATTTAACGTAATTCGCAATTCTTGAGCTTCGGTTCTGAAAGTATCAGCTTGATCTCTGAAGTCGGCACAATCCGCCCTGAGTGACTCAACCATTTTGGAAGCATCAAGATACTCTGCTTGCCGTAATTCGAGCGCAGATGAGAGTTCACTGATTTTTTCGCGGAGGACTTTATTCTCCTTGCCCTCAACACTAAGCGCTGTCTTATGACGCTCCAAAGCAAGTGCGTGACTATCCGTTTCTGCTCTGGATTTTCTTAGAACCCCTTCATAATCGCGTAAGGATTTCGCAGCTTTTGTTAGTTTTCCGCGAGCCTCTTCATATTGTTTTGTTTTTTCGTCAAGGCGTTCTTGATGATCTTCAAGGTCGGCAGAAATAAGGCTTACTTTGGCTTTAAGTCCCTCGACTTCACCATTTGATGTTCTAATTCTTGCTTTAAGACGGCGGTTCTCAGGCTCAAGGCGATTAAGGACAGAGAAATCAACTTCTGCCTTCTCGACAAAGCCCATAAGGCCTTCAACACGTTGTAAAGCGCGACGGTAAAGTTCTTCACCACCTTGGATGTCGGCGCTGATTTTCGCCACATCAAGGCGCATTTCGCTCATATTCAGTCGTCCAGGGCTTACTAGCTCTATGTCGGGATCGATATTGGCTAGTTGTTTGTCCTCATTGTTAGAGTTTTCGTGACCTTCCACATCTTTACGGGCATTAGCTAGAATGTCATCAATATTGACTTCTTTGGGCATAGCCGTTGCTGTGACATCTATATTTTCTGTTTTGTCCTCAAGCGTCGCTTTGAATTCTGGTGAAACGAATTTATTTAGACTATCTGTAAGAAAACGTTCTTGGTTGCCATCTTTTGTTGAAACCTTATCAGTCGATGTAGCAGACTCATCTTCGTTTTTATGATTTAGTTTCGCATTGAGCTCTTCTAATTGTTCGTCGAGGTGACGCTCATGATCCATTTGCGCAATGTCTCGTTCAATTTTCGATTTTGGCGGTGTTTTTGTTTTTTTACTATCCGATTTTTTTTTCTTGAAAAAAGACACGACAACCCTCGATTCTAAAACTTACAGCTAGAGCACAAACAAGTAATTATGTAGAGTTAAAGAGTGCTTAATAATGGTTATCTCTTATACTCAACTTTCCTGTTGACCTATGAAGGTGATAAACTATTCCCGTATTTTGATAATTTAAGGGGTTTTTATGACACTGGCTTTCACTTTTCCGGGCCAAGGCAGCCAATTTGTGGGTATGGGGCAAGAATTGGCAGAATCCTTTTCTAGCGCCAGAGCCGTTTTTGAGGAGGTTGATGACTCACTGTCTCAGAATCTCTCCAAAATGATGTGGGGCGGGCCGATTGAGGATTTGACTCTAACATCTAATACCCAACCTGCTTTAATGGCATGTGGAATGGCAGCTATGAGGGCGCTTAAAGAGGAATTTGGTGTCGACATTACTGAGGCCAAATATGCAGCAGGTCACTCGCTTGGTGAATATACGGCTCTATGCGCGGCGGGGTCGCTCTCATTGTCTGATACCGCTAAGTTATTACGTATTCGGGGGGACGCGATGCAGGCTGCTGTTCCAGTAGGCGCTGGAGCGATGGCTGCGCTCTTAGGAGCCTCTGTCGAAGATGCAGAAGCCGCTGCAAAAATGGGACAAGCCAAAGGCATCTGCCAAATAGCAAATGATAATGCGGTTGGGCAGATTGTGCTGTCGGGCGAAAAAGAAGCCGTTCAAGCGGCATGTGATGCGGCCACGGAAATGGGCGTAAAAAAAGCCATGATGCTAAATGTTTCGGCGCCTTTTCATTGTGACATGATGGCTCCAGCGGCAGAGGCCATGAAAGATGCTTTAGCCGATACAGTTTTCAATGCGCCCCTATTGCCAATAATTAACAATGTTCAAGCTTCGCCTATTTCGGACCCAGAAAAATTACGTAATGACCTTGTGGCGCAAGTAACAGGGCGCGTCAGGTGGCGCGAGTCTGTGCAGTGGATGCATGATAATGATATTGAAACCTTAGCGGAGCCGGGGTGCGGGAAGGTGCTAACCGTTATGTTGCGGCGCATTGTTAAGGGTATGAAGGGCGTCACTTTGAATACAGCTGAAGGTCTCGAAACTTTCGCGACTGAACTTAAGGGATAGAGATTATGTTTAACTTAGACGGTAAGCGGGCCTTAGTCACGGGGGCAACGGGTGGCCTGGGCGGCGAAATCGCAAAAATGCTTCATGCAAGAGGGGCCCATGTCGCCATATCTGGAACGAGAGCTGAAAAATTAGAGGCCTTAGCCTCTGAACTCGGTAAACGCGTTTCAGTCGTGCCTTGCAATCTTTCTGACGGTGATGCTGTTGATGCGCTTCCTAAGGCCGCTGAGGCCGCCATGGGCGGGTCTGTAGATATTCTTGTCGCCAATGCCGGTATAACGCGTGACGGCCTTCTGATGCGCATGAAGCAAGAGGATTGGGACTTGGTACAAAAAGTCAATCTGGAATCCTATTTCAGGCTTTCAAAAGCCTGTTTGCGTCCAATGATGAAATCACGTTGGGGTCGCATAATCGGTATAACCTCAGTTGTCGGTGTTACAGGGAATCCTGGCCAAACAAATTACGCGGCGTCAAAGGCGGGTATGATTGGGTTTTCTAAATCTTTAGCCCAAGAGGTTGCGTCTCGCGGTGTAACTGTCAATTGCATTGCGCCTGGCTTTATCGCATCTCCAATGACAGATGCCTTGAATGAGGCGCAAAAAGAGGCGATTCTAACTAAGATTCCTGCAGGAGACTTAGGGGCTGGAGCGGATATTGCCAGTGCAGCCCTCTATTTAGCGTCTATTGAGGCGGGTTACGTTACAGGGCAAACACTTCATGTAAATGGCGGTATGGCCATGATTTAATTAGAGTTTTACGCTCTGGTAACCGATATTTATCTGTGCTATCCACGGTTAAATCGCAAAAAAGGGTTGTTTTTAGGACTTTTCGTCTTACTTACGCCTAGCAAATCGCCACAAAACACCGTGGCACTATATAAGGAAAAATTATGTCAGACGTACTTGCACGCGTTACAAAGATGGTCGTCGAGCATCTTGATGTTGAAGAAGAAAAAGTGACAGGAAATGCTCACTTCATAGATGATCTTGGCGCAGATAGCCTAGACAATGTTGAGCTCGTTATGGCGTTCGAAGAAGAATTCGATATCGAAATTCCTGATGATGCTGCAGAGCACATCCAAACTGTCGGCGATGCCGTTAAGTTTATCTCAGAAAAAGTCGGTTAAAGCCGGCTTTTGCTATGCCCGTCTCTGAACGCCGACGCGTTGTCGTTACAGGCCTAGGCCTTGTTACCCCCGTCGGATGCGGTGTAGAAACCGCATGGAAAAACATACTTTCCAGTAAATCTGGGGCTTCCAAAATAGAACATTTCGATATCAGCGATCTTGCTTGCAAGATTGCTGCTGTCATTCCGCGTGTCGACGGACGTGCTGGCGGCTCTCCTGAAATGGAGGGAGCTTTTGATCCTGATAAGGTCATGAGTCCGCGCGATGCTAAGCGCGTTGACGATTTTATTCTCTATGCAATTGCTGCAAGTGATGAAGCCCTCAATGATTCTGGTTGGACTCCCACAAAACATGGGGATGAAGCCCAAGAACGTACGGGCGTAATGTTTGGTTCAGGCATTGGCGGGCTGCAAGCCACCTATGATGCCTCAATTCTTTTGCATGAACGCGGCCCTCGTAGACTATCCCCCTTCGTTGTTCCCAGTATGCTTATAAACCTAACGGCGGGGCAAATTTCTATTCGCCATGGGTTAAAGGGGCCTAATCATTCTGTTGTCACGGCCTGTGCTACGGGGGCTCACGCTATTGGGGATGCGGCGAGGCTAATCCAACATGGCGACGCAGACGTGATGGTAGCTGGCGGAGCGGAAGCCTCGATTTGCCGTTTAGGTATTGCGAGCTTTGTGGCCTGTAGAGCTATGACGACGGGTTATAACGAGACACCTGAAAAAGCGTCTCGGCCATATGACGTCGGCCGCGATGGGTTCTTAATGGGCGAGGGGTCTGGCGCTATTGTGCTAGAAGAATATGAACACGCTAAAGCGCGCGGCGCGAAAATATATGCCGAGTTTAAAGGCTACGGCCTTTCGGGTGACGCCTATCACATTACAAGCCCTGCGCCTGAGGGCGAAGGCGGTTACCGTGCCATGAAAGCCGCTTTAAAAAACTCTGGCTTAGATGTCTCTGATATCGGTTATGTTAATGCACATGGAACATCGACGCCTATGGGTGATGAACTTGAAGTTAAAGCTGTTGAACGCCTTCTTGGTGACCATGCAAAGAATGTGTCTATGTCTTCGACTAAATCGAGTACAGGTCATTTACTTGGCGCTGCGGGCGCGATTGAAACGATCTTTTCTATATTGGCGCTACGGGATCAGATGGCTCCACCGACGCTTAATCTTGAAGACCCATCTGTTGAAACTGATCTTGATCTTGTGCCGTTGAAAGCGAAAGCTTTTGAAGGCAACGCCGTAATGTCTAATTCATTCGGGTTTGGCGGCACAAATGCTGCGGTGATATTTGCCAAGCCGCCCGTAGAGTAATGGCACGAAAAAATAAGATAAGAAAACGGGCGCAAACCGTGACACAAAACCCACAAACGACATCGCTTCCAAAAAAGCAAAAACGGATGCTGGCCTTTATTGCGCTTACCTCCGTTGTTACAATTTGCGCGGCTCTTATTTTAGGAGCCTATGCGATGATTAATTATAGATATGAGGCTCTGCCAAAAGGTAAAACTGCTGAGGTTGTCTTTGAAGTACCACGCGGTAGCGGTCTGTCGTCTATTGCCTCTCGCCTCGAAAAAGAGGACCTCATTAAAAGTGCTTTTATCTTTAAGCTCGTAACAAAATTACGCGGTAATGAAGCTAACTTTAAGGCAGGTGAATTTATCATAACTCAACCCGCCTCTATGAGCAAAATCTATGAAACACTAGCTGAAGGTAAAGCTGTGCTTTATCCATTCACAGCGCCAGAAGGCCTCACGTCTGCTCAGATCTATCGTGAGTTAGCTAAGGTCGAAACATTGGTGAATGATGCGCCGCCGATTCCTAAAGAGGGCACTTTACTGCCAGAAACCTATATGACGCCGCGCGGAATGACGAAGTCTGCTCTCATCAAAAAAATGCAAGACGCGCAGACTGAAATTATTGATGACCTTTGGAAGAATCGCCAAGAAGGGCTTCCTCTAAAGTCTAAAGAAGAGGCCATTATTCTCGCTTCAATCGTCGAGAAGGAAACAGGCGTTGGGGCCGAGCGTGATGTCGTGGCGGGTGTCTTTATTAATCGCTTGAAAATAGGCATGAAATTGCAAACCGATCCGACCATTATTTATGGTATTTCCAAAGGTGAACCGCTTTATAATAAAAAAGGTCAGCGCCGCACGCTTTACCGGTCTGAGATCGACCGCAAGACACCTTGGAATACTTATCAAATTGACGGGTTGCCACCGACGCCTATTTGTAATCCCGGGGCCGAAGCCATTGCCGCTGTCCTTCAACCAGCCAAAACAGATTATCTCTTTTTCGTTGCAGACGGAACGGGGGGGCATGTCTTTGCCAAGACCAATCGTGAACACGTTAATAATGTAAATAAGTGGCGCAAAATTGAACGTGAACGGCAACGTCAACAGCGGGGCGGCTAGGTGACTCATTCGCTTTCGGGTATGACAGGTTTTGCCCGCGTTAGCGGTACCCATGAAGATATGAGTTGGTCATGGGAGGTGCGTAGCGTCAATGGCAAATCTCTTGATATACGCCTACGGTTGCCGAGTGATTTATCTGAACTGGACGGCCCCATTCGTAAACGCGCCGCCCAAAACTTCTCACGCGGAAATATGCAGGTTAGTCTTAACCTTCAGCGCGGAGATAGCGGTAAGGCCTACCGCATAAATGAAGCGCTGCTTGATAAGCTAGAAAAGAAGGGTGCAAAAGATTTATCTATTCTTATGACTGTGCCTGGCATTGTTGAGGAAGTGCCAAATAATCTGTCTGATGAAGATGAAAAGTCGTTACATATCAGTCTTTTGTCTAGCTTTGATAAATTATGTACTCAGTTAAAGTCAGCGCGTGATGATGAAGGCAAAGCCCTTGCGCCTATTTTGCTCGATAATGTAGCTGAAATTGAAAACCATGTTGCGGCAGCTAGTAGCCTTGCTGCGATCTTGCCCGAAACTCTCAAGAGAAACCTCCAAGAAAAGTTTGATGCGCTTCTCGGCGAAAATCTTTCCGAAGAGCGTTTGGCTCAAGAGGCGGCAAGTCTCGCTATGAAGGCAGATGTTCGTGAAGAGCTTGATCGACTCCGCGCTCATTGCGTTCAGGCCCGAAAACTGATCTCTGAAGGATCGCCTATAGGTCGAAAGCTCGAATTTCTGTCCCAAGAGTTTAACCGCGAAACCAATACGCTGTGTTCCAAAT
This sequence comes from Hellea sp., assembly GCA_020629195.1. GTDB lineage: Bacteria > Pseudomonadota > Alphaproteobacteria > Caulobacterales > Maricaulaceae > Hellea. Next base: position 14,201 of record JAHDDT010000014.1, on the reverse strand, counting down.
CGGCAGACATAGAGTTGACTCAAACAGGTCTCGCCTTGAAAAGCGTTATTGAACAATTCAGAGAGCAAGCCGCAAATGTCGAGTAAGTTAGGCCCATCCCCTTTGGAGGAAATGAAAGCGAACCGGCGCGGTATCATGGTGGTTTTGTC
>JAHDDT010000014.1:0-13952 GCA_020629195.1 Hellea sp. | reverse complement strand
TCTTTGATATTGATTGGCAGGGCGCACAGCAGCTCACACAAGCAGCGGCTGATGACCTTGTAAAAATCTTCATACTGCCACCTAACATGGTTGAGCTTGAAAAACGTCTTCGCACCCGCGCTCAAGATAGCGACGAGGTCATCGCCAAGCGCATGTCCAAATCCGAAAACGAAATCAGCCATTGGCCCGAATATGACTATGTCATCGTCAATGAAGATGTTGATGTGGCGATGGGGGAATTACGCACTATCGTTAGCGCGGAGAGAATGCGTAGACGGCGTCAACCCTGGTTAAGCGGCTTTGTAAAGTCACTCACGACCGGCGGCTAATCTGTAAAGATTCGTTTTGTTTATTTGAACGGGGGCAGTTTATATCCTTCATCAGTCAAGACACGCCTGACCTCTGCAATATGAGATGGCCCAACCTCACAGCAACCGCCTATAATTTTAACGCCTTGCTTGGCCCATTGAAGAGCATATTGAGCGTATAATTGCGGCGTTAAATCTTTACGAGCCTTCAGGCCGGCAGTGGTTCCTCCGGCTTCTAAGGGCGCAATAGATTGGAAGCCATTCGCATAGCATCCTGCTGTCGAAACTTTTTTCGTCAGTAAAGGGATAGCCGCTGTTACCGTTTCAGGCATTGAGCAATTCACAGATATGGCTTTAACGCCAAAGGACGTCACAGCCTCAATGGCGTCCTCCAAATTTTCGCCAGATCGTAAACTGCGCGGATTTTCGTCATCAAGCGTAAAGCTCACAACCGTGTCTAGGCCTTCTTCCGTCGCAGCTTTTACCGCTGTAACGGCCTCGCGCACCGTAGATAATGTTTCGCAGAACATCATATCGATGCCGTCTTTTTGAATATCAACAAGTCTTCGATATTGATCCAGACACTCTTGTTCTGAGGGCACCAAATTCGGCTTGTAGCTCGCCACAATGGGCGGCAGACAGCCCGCGATTTTTACATCATTTTGACCGGATTTTTGTCTCGCACTTGCCGCAATTTTCTTGGCGGATTGATGGATGGGTTCAAATAAATCTATGCTTGCATCACGGCTCAATCGCCAAGGCGTGGCGGTGTAATTGTTGAGCGCAATAACTTTCGCGCCCGCTTCAATGAAGTCTATATGCAGTTTTTCTACAAGGCTTGGATTATCAAGCATAACCCTTGTTGACCAGAGCGGCGTTGGCGTGAGCCCCGATCGGCGCACGAGTTCTTGTCCCATACCGCCGTCTAATAGGATGACTGACTTACTCATTTTGTATGGCACCTGCTAATGTCTGAAATTCTTTAACGCTCAAAGTCTCAGGCCGTCTTTGCGGATCAATGCCACATGTCTCGCACCAAGTTTCAGCGTCTAAACCATATTTTTTCGCAATTGATTTAAGCGACTTCCTTAGCATTTTTCGTCTTTGGCCAAAAGCCGCCATGGTGACTTCGCCTAATAGCTTGAGGTCAGTAAAGCGCTGCTCTTCTGGCAGGGGTTCAAGGACAATGACGGCGCTATCGACTTTCGGTGGGGGACTGAAGGCATTGGCTGGGACTTCAAAGGCGAGGCGGGTATTTGCGACGCTTTGCGCGAGGATGGCGAGGCGGCCATAATGATTGTCTCTGGGTGAGGCAACGACTCGCTCGGCGACTTCTTTTTGAAACATGAGTACGGCTTGTGACCAAAAGATGGGCTCAGCGGTGAGCCAGTTAATCAGCATTTTTGTGCCGACATTATAAGGTAGGTTAGCGACGATTTTTATCTCGCCTTCTAATTCTTTCTCAATATCGACTTTCAAAGCATTGCCTTGAATAACGCGGAGTTTGCCGCTCACTCTTGCAATATCATCAAGAGGGGCGAGAAAACGTTCATCCATTTCAATCGCGAGAACATTTGCACCATTTTGTATAAGTGCGCGTGTCAAACCACCCGGCCCGGGGCCAACTTCTGCAACGCTCACACCGCTTAGGGGTAAGGCGAGACGCGCAATTTTATCCGTCACATTCATATCTAAAAGAAAGTGCTGCCCGAGCGTCTTATTCGCCCTCAGATTATGTATTTTAACAGTCTCAGTAAGGGTCGGGAGGTTATCGAGAGACATAGGCCGCCCTATTATTGGCGATGCTTCTAGCCGCTTTGATGGCGGCTATCAGGCTATCTGGGCGGGCTTTGTTTTGTCCCGCAATCCCAAAGGCTGTACCATGGTCAGGGGAGGTTCGGACAAGGGGGAGGCCTAGGGTTATGTTTACACCGCCGTGAAAGTCGAGCGTTTTAACAGGGATGAGCCCTTGGTCGTGATACATGGCAAGGACGGCGTCATAATTTTCGCGGGCTTCGGCATGGAATAATGTATCCGCGGGTAGCGCGTTTGTGACGTTCAGGCCTTCCTCACGTAACGTATGGGCCGCAGGATTGATGATGTCTTGTTCTTCCATGCCGAGCGCACCGCTTTCTCCTGCGTGGGGGTTAAGTCCTGTTAGGCTGATGCGCGGAGCGGTTATGCCAAAGTCGCACTTTAGGGCGCCGTGTATGACGCGGGCGTTATTCACGATCGCGTCTGCTGAAAGCTGCGCTGCGGCGTCTTTGAGCGCAAGATGAACGGTTGCGAGCCCAACTCTTAGGCCGCCCCCTGCAAGCATCATAACGGGCCCGCGCGTGTAGGGTGGCTCTGCCTTTTGCGTGAGCTCTCCCAAATATTCCGTATGACCTGGAAATTCAAATCCCGCTTTGTACAAAACATCTTTGGCGATTGGATTCGTAATCATGCCGTCGGCTTTACCGTCCAGACAGATTTTTACGGCACGTTCTATTGACTCCGTTACGCTTGCCGCGTGTTCGGGAGAGGGTTGCCCTGCAACCGCCGCGTGACCATCAAGCGGCAGAACTGGTATCGCTTTTCCAAAGATGTTAGGCGCTTCTGAGACTGAACTGATGGTTTTAACCTGTCCGCCCACTTGCTCAATAACTTGCGGCGGCGCTATTACTGCAAAAGCATAATCCAGTTGATGCTTTAAGGCATTCCAAGCTTTTATAGTAATTTCAGGGCCAATCCCGGCAGGGTCGCCCATTGTCAAGAGAAGTGGTTTTTGGGGCACTACCGCACAACAACGGTCGCTTGTCTGCGAAGGTCACGCAAATGGCGTTTGGAAGCTTGAGCCAATTGTTGATCCATTAAGCGGTCCTCAATTTGGTCTCGTGTTGGAATGTCTGAACCTGAGGCTTCGCGCGAGCAGACCATGATAGACACCGCGCCGCCCGGACGCTCAATCGGGTCGCCCAAAGCTCCGACATCTGTGCTTGATAGAACGGCCAGAACTTCATCTGTGAGGTCACTTGATTTAATCTCACCCATATCAGCTTGCTCGACGCCATCAATAGCCTCGACATCACCTTTTAAGCTCTCGCAGGATGTGAGTGTGTCTTTCAGCGCAATCAGCTGAGACTTCGCTGCCTCAATATCCTCATTGTCGATACGGACTTGCTTGAGCTTATAAAGCGTATCAGCCTCTGAAATTTTCTTATCCAAGAGCGCGACAACATAAACGCCGCCTGGAACTTGAATAGGTTTTGACAGATTACCCTTTTCCATTTGCTGGATGACCTGATCGATTTCAGGACGAAGCTCACCTTCGCGAACCCAGCCCATATCGCCGCCCTTAGCGGCTGTAGGCGAGCTTGAGAATTGTTGCGCGAGTAGGGGGAACGGCGCACCCTCCGCGACCTGCTTCACCATCGCTTCGGCGCCTTGCATCGCGCCTTCCATGCCGCCAATATCTTCCGTCGCTTCGATATAGATTTCAGCTACGCGGTAATTGGGCTTAGATGCATTCGCGGTGAGGCGATTTAGCGTTTCATCAATTTGGGCGTCTGAAATACGAATGCGTGATCCGTAAAGGCCGTTAATGATACGCTGCCATGCGATTTCAGAGCGCACTTGATCCCGTAATGTTTCGATAGACACGCCAGCAGATGCGAGACGCTGAACGACTTCATTAGGGTCAAGACCGTTACGCCCAATCAATCGGGCGACGCTTTGATTGATTTCTTCGTCAGAAATTGTCTGTTCATATTTGTCGGATTCTTGAATTTGAATGTGCTCATCTACCAGATTGCGCAAAGCTTGTTGTTGGGCGCGAGCAATGGCCTCTTCGGTGCGCTCAATACCTGTTGTGGCAACCATGAATAAAGTTCGCTGGCGTAGATCATGGGTTGTCACGATATCATCGTTCACAACGGCTGCAATACCATGTGATGTTTGAGCGAAAGCTGTGCCTGTCAGCAGGAGAGCCGCTGAAGTTGAGAGCAATAGTGTTTTCATCATAAGGGTCATCTTATCCGCATTAGCATCATGTTTTACTTTGGCTGATATATACGCCAATTCACGTTAATGGCAATTCGCCATTGTGCCTTTATTACACCCAAGCGAGGCTTAACTTTGTTAAAATTCAGTCAGATATCAGCCGTCTTCGATTTTAGAGAGGTAGCTGATGCCAAAAAATAGAACAAAAAGAGGAATTGTCCATGCGGCCAATAATATTGGTAGAGCCGACGCCTCGCCAAAAGCGCTCACGACATTATCAGCAAAATAAACGGCAAAACCTAATACGCCGCCTATGATCAAAAGACGCAATGTCCCGCCTTCACGCGTTAAATGCATCGATACACCCGCCGCAATCACTGTCATGGCAATTAACATGATGGGCAGTGCCAAGAGTTTATTAAGCTTCATACGAAGGCTAACTGTTGAAAAGCCAGCGCGTTCTGTTTTTTCGATCGTTTCTGGAATATCCCAAAAGGGCGGTAGGGCGTTATTACCTGTCGTGTCTTTTATATCTTCAATTGTGATGGTTGTGGGTAATGATACGGCTATTTGATTCTGCGAAAGTTCACCTTCCGCGTTTTCTATAACATTGCGGAGCTGCCAGTAACCTTGTGTCACGAGTTCAGCCTCTTTGGCATCAAGTCTGCGCTCAAAAACCGCTGTGCCTTCGGTGTTGATTTCAAAAATATAGAATGTTGCGTTAAAAAGTTTACGAGCCAACATATCTGCGCGCTCGGCATAGATAACAGTTTGCCCGATATCGCTACCTTCGCGCAGCCAAATATTTTCATCTTTGGCTGAGGTGACGGATCCTGTTACACGTTCTACAAGACTATCATGCGCATTCATTGCAGAAGAGGCGAGAGGATTAAAGGCGGCTGCCCATATAACGCCAAGCGTAGCTGTGACGATGATGGCGGGAGATAAGAACCGCCAAGCAGACAGGCCAGAAGCCCTAAGGACTATAAGCTCACTCCGGCGATTAAGACTGTAAAGCGTTCCCATGACGCCAAAGAGCACCACAAAAGGAATTGTTTGCTCTATAAGCTTGGGGGCCTTTAGAAGTGTCATCAGAAAAACGGTGCCCGAGCCGATATTTTCGTCTGCCCCTATGTTTCTTGTGCCCTCAACGAAATCAACGAGCATGATGATACTGGTCACAACCATAAAGGCGAGTAACAGCCCTTTAATGACGCGCTTAATAATGTAGCGATTTAGTGTGGAAAACATCATGATGGGGCGTAACGCTCCCGCTTGGGTGTTTTGGGTTTACGCGATAAAATATGCTTTAAACTCCGTATACGACGTTTACGCAAAAGGTACCACGCACTTCCCACGCAGACACTAAGTGGGATTGCATATTGAATGATATTTAAGGAGGGGTCGCCTTCGGCAGCGGATGCGAGGCCGAACCCCGTGAGGCGGATAACAAATCCAATAGCCACACAAATAGCAATTTTGCGCCCATAACCCATGCGCTGATGTTCTCCGCGTATCATAAAGCATAAGGCCAACATTACGAGAGCTAAGTTATATATGGGAGTTGCCAGACGATTATGTCCTTCTGCTTTCAACTCTTGCCGATATTTACGGTTCGCATAAACGCGTTGATCAGGGCGGAGAAGTTCATGCAAATAAAGATCCGAAGGTTTCTTGCGCAGAACAGAGTCCATAGCCATAACGTCGGACAGGTCGATTTGGTAATCGTCAAAGGCAACAAGATCCAAGCTTCCGTCATCGAGTAATTGCTGAACATTTCCCGTCTTGAGGATTAGGCGTGCTGACTCTTCGCCGCGTGTTAAATAGCCAGACTTCGCTGTATGAGTCGTTGCGCCGCTATCATCGCGCGTGTCGTAAATTATTACATCTTTCATAGCTCCATCGGGTGCAATTTCGCGAGCATAAACTGTGAGGCCGACAGTAGGTGTTACAAATTCGCCAGCGCGTACCATTTGTGAGGCAATGTCTGTGCGGACTTTTAAGATTTCGCTACGCATCTCGCTAAACGCAAAAGGTTGGATAACCAGATTGATGATAAGGTGCGCGATAAGGGCATACATTCCGAGGCGCAAAGCAGGGCTTGCAATTTGCCAAGGACTAAAGCCAGAGGCCTTGGCAACAATCATTTCGCTGTCCATATTCAGGCGGTTTAAGGCATAAAGTGCTGCCATAAAAACAGCTAATGGCATGATAATACTTATCAATTGCGGGAGAGCGAGTATCGTTATGTATAAAAATGTGAGGCCTGATTGACGATTTTCAACAATCAAATCAAGTGTTTGGAGACTTTGTGTCAGCAATGCCAACGCCGCAAGTGCAGAAAGCGATAACAATAGAGGGTACAGGACTTGCTTCCAGAAATATTTCTGTAGAAGGGTCACTTTATACACTCATACCGTTAAATTAACTAATCTCTATATTTTGTCTTCTATTACGCGTTGCCATGCTTTACCACAGTTAAAATAATGAAAAAGTGATTAGAGTCACGACTAAGCTTAGGAGCTTCCCGCATGAAAATTTCATTCGTCGCTGATAAACCTGCCGCCTCTGGATGTGCTGTTATTCCGGTAAAGAAATCTCTCAAAACGAGCGGTGCAGGGGCGGAATATGCGAAAGCTTTTGGACAACAATTTTCTAAGGCCGCTAAAGCTGCAGGTTTTAATGGGGAGAAAGGTAAGAGCTTTAGTCTTTATGCGCCCTCTGATATCGAAGCTTCTCATGTTGTTATGAGCGGTATTGGTGATGGGAAAGACTTCGACGCTGAAATGTTTGGAGCCAAAGCCGCGAAAGCTCTCATGATGCAAGAGAGTTCTATTACTCTGCATCTGGGCGGTATGGACGTGTCGCCGGATGCAGCGGCTCGCGCCGCAGTTGGTATGCGCCTTGCGGCTTATCGTTTTGATAAATACAGAACAAAACTCAAGGCGAATAAAAAACCTGTTTTGAAAACAGTTAAAATCGCCTGTGATGACCCAGCTAAGGCGCGCGCATCTTATAAAAACTATCACGGCCCTGTTTGCGACGGAACGATTTTAGCCCGAGACCTTGTTAATGAACCACCAAATGTAATTTACCCCAAAGCCTACGCGGCGCGAATCAAAGAACTCGAAAAGCTCGGCCTGAAAGTTCAAATATTAGGCGAGAAGCGCATGAAAGCTTTGGGCATGAATACGCTGCTCTGTGTTGGGCAGGGCTCTGTGCGAGAGTCTCAAATGGTGATTATGACTTGGAATGGCGGTAAAAAAGGAGACAAGCCAGCCTGTATAGTCGGCAAGGGCGTTACCTTTGATACAGGTGGTATATCTCTCAAGCCCGGCGCGAATATGTGGGATATGAAGGGCGATATGGGGGGGTCAGCGGCCGTTGTAGGCGCAATGGCTGGACTTGCCGCGCGAAATGCCAAAGCCAATGTAGTCGGCATTGTTGGGTTGGTAGAGAACATGCCAGATGGGAATGCCGTGCTGCCTGGCGATATTATCACTTCTATGTCTGGTCAAACTGTCGAAGTTCAGAATACGGATGCGGAAGGGCGTTTAGTGCTTGCCGATTGTTTGCATTACGCCTCTACGAAAATAAAACCAAAAGCTATGATTAACCTTGCAACGCTTACAGGTGCGATACTCGTTGCATTAGGAACAGAAAGAGCGGGCGTATTCTCAAATAATGATGGGCTAGCAGAGCAGATTTCAAGAGCATCTGATACCACTAAAGAGAAAACATGGCGTCTCCCAATTGGGCCAGAATATGATCGTCTTCTGGACAGTCCAAATGCGGATATGAAGAACATTGGGGGTCGTTTAGCGGGCTCTATTACGGCTGCGCAATTCTTGCAGCGCTTTGTAGGAAAGGGGATCCCTTGGGCTCATATTGATGTGGCTGGAACAGCCATGAAACCTTCCAATCGGCATGATCCCCGCGAGACGACTTTCGGAACCGGCTTTGGTGCGCGTCTTCTTAACCGCTGGATCGCGGATAATTTCGAAGGCTAACTAACGGCGCATGGAATATTGGTTTTATCATCTAGAAGCTTCGACAATCGAAGGCGTTTTGCCGGGGCTTTTAGAAAAAACCCTTCAGAAAGGCTGGAGGGCCTTGGTGAAGCTCCCTGCAGAACAGCTTAAAGAGATGGATGACTATCTTTGGACTTACAAAGATGACAGTTTTCTTCCCCATGGACGCGATGATGAGCCGATGGCAGAGCAACAGCCGATTACTTTAAGCGCCTCAGCAACATCAGCATTTGAACATCAAGCTGTGTTTTTGCTAGGGGGTGAAAATGTAAGCGATATGAGCGGTGTTGAGCGCTGTATGGTCATGATCAATGGACGGTCCCAAGATGATGTCCTGCGCGAAAGGAAGCGTTGGAAGGCCTTGAAAGAGACGGGCGCTTCATTATCTTATTATCAGCAAAATGATCGCGGATCATGGGAAAAGAAAGCCTGATAAACTCATGAAAAAATTAGAAATTTATGAAGACATAAAGCGTCAAATTGAGGCTGTTATTGAGGGCGAAACATCTTTGACCGCGCGCTATGCCACGGCGGCCTGTTTACTCAATGAAGCGTTTGAAGACTTTTTTTGGACAGGTTTCTATATTGTGGATCCACACAAGCCAAATGAGCTTGTTGTTGGACCTTATCAAGGGACTCTAGGATGTTTGAGAATACCTTTCGGGAAAGGTGTTTGCGGAACAGCCGCCAAGCAAGAGCGGACTGTCATAGTGGAAGATGTGCATAAATTTCCGGGACATATTGCGTGCGATAGCCGTACCAATTCCGAGATTGTCGTACCTGTTTTTAATAAGAATGGTGAACTTGCGGCTGTTCTAGATGTCGACTCCAAGGATCTAGCCACGTTTGATGAAGAAGATAAGCTGGGTTTAGAGGCAATTTGCAAAACGCTTTTGCATTAGACTTTATTGTGCACATCTAAAGGTTCGCGAATATTGGGATTAGCAATCTTTTCATCTATGATTCGTAGGGCGTCTTCAGCTGTTGAGGCTGAATGTATATCTTTGGCAAAGCTCTCAGGTGCAAAGCCTTCTTCTATAGTGTGGTGAAGTCCGCGAATGATGGGACCCCAGTAACCCGTATTATCTAAAAAAACCAACGGCTTATGATGCAGATTTAGTCGCATCCACGACAATATCTCAATCGTTTCTTCTAAAGTTCCTATGCCGCCAGGCAAAACTATAAAAGCGTCGGATTCATCATACATCATTATTTTACGCGAATGCATATCTGGCACCATGATATGTTTTACCTGTGTGAGTGTTTTCTCAACTTCGGCCAGAAACTCAGGCATAATACCTAAGACTTTACCGCCAGAGGAATGCGCTGACCGCGCAACGGCTCCCATTAAGCCTAAGCCACCGCCACCATAAACGAGGCGATGCCCACGTTTTGCCAGAGTTTCGCCGACCGTATTGGCTAAGGCCATATGTTTAGGGTCATGCCCTGGGCTTGCGCCGCAAAATACACAGATTGATGTCATAATAAGCTAATTTCATTTGCGTTGCGTGAGTTACGACTTAGGTTACGCTGCTCGGCATGACAACTTTGAAAAACATGGATTAAGATGAAATCGCGACTTATTTGGATGATTGTAACGGCCTTGGCATTAGCCTTGATTTTGCTGATGGCCGTACAGGCAACCTCATTCTTATCGAGTGTTCCTATTTTTTCGCCCGAGGTAAAGACGAGTGAGACTACTGAAACGTCTGACACTATAAAGGATACAGGATTTACACCTGTCATTTTTCGTACGATCAGTGAATATGAAAATGGTGGAACGCGACTTTTGCGCATTAATGGTTCAAGCGAGCCAAATGCCGTACTTATAATTTTGAACCGTAATCAGCGTTTGCGTCAGATTAGAGCGGATGATGATGGAAATTGGACTTTGGACATCAATGTTGAGTCCGAGCAAATTATGGTGCTTGAGGTGGTTATGTTTGTCGAAGGCAGCTTGAATGTCAGGGCTGATGAAACCGTTTTTCGGGTTCCTGTGCCTTCGAAAAGTTCTGAAGAAACTTATTTAGACAAATCTGCTCTTATTATGGTTACAGCTCCTGGAGGGCCGACGCGAATTGTTCAGACGCCCTTTGGCGGGAGTCCAACAGACGGACCGCTCACTATGGGACCTATTGACTATGATGATAGTGGTGGCGTAATTTTCTCTGGCACAACAGAAGAAGAAGGGCGCGTGCGAATATTTGCGGGTCCTTCAGCCATCGGCGAAACGCGTGTGGGTGCTGGCGGGCGGTGGAACTTTATCGCGGGAAATATGTTGCCACTGGGCGAGTATGAAATCGCTGCAGAACTTATAAAACCGGATGGTGTCAAAGCTAGAGTGAGCGTTCCTTTTGAAAGGTTGCCGCCATCAAGCAATACAGAACTCTCTTTTGTTCCAGATGTGAAATATGAGCCGTTCCGTTGGCAGGTGCGCCGGCAGCTTTTAGGCGGTGGGGCGCAATATACGGCGATTTTCGCACCCCAAGAGGCGGAAGCCCTTATTGTCGATTAGCAGCTATTCAGCAGCGGCTGATATTGACGGATCTAAGTCTAAATTTTCTTGAGTGTCGTCACCATCGTGATCACTAATCTTTTTATCTTTGCCAAACAGGCGCAAAGCCCTGTTCTTAAGGACTGTTGGCATAGCTAGCATCACTGGGGTCACGATAAGTGTAAGTATGGTTGCGAAGCCTAACCCGCTTGAAACCACATAGGAAATTGGAGCCCAAATATCGGATGTACTGGAACCTCGCGTTGAAAATTCACCCGTGAAAATATTGGCTTGCCATCCCAAGACTAAGGGCATGAGGCCGACAACAGTGGTGAGAGTTGTCAAAATAACCGGGCGCAATCTTTGCGCGGCCGTACGAAGCGCTGCGTCTTCGCTACTAAAACCATTTGCTAATAAACGCTGATAGGTATCGATAAGCACAATATTATTATTCACGACAATGCCTGCTAGAGCAATCACGCCTGTGAGCACAAGGATCATCGAAATATAAGGATAGAAGGTAAGACCCAAAATAACCCCAAATACGGAAAGTATCACGGCAGAGAGGGTCAAGAAAACATGATAGAAGCTGTTAAATTGTAATAGCAGAATGACGCCCATCATGAACAAAATTGCCATGGCAGCATTTTTGCCAAACTGTGCAGCCGCGGCATTCTCTTCGGCTTGGCCGAGGAACTTAATCTGCGTTCCAGGCGGCAGATCAGCCTCTTCGTCAAACCAGTCCTGAAGCTCTTCTACTTGTAGATTTGTTGCATAGCCCTTTCTTGTGTTTCCCTGAACAACGTAGAAAGGAAGCAAGTCACGGCGCTCGATTTTATCTTGGCGCGGCTTGGCAACGCGTTTGACGACAGATGATATGGGCAGGGCACCTTGTGGCGTTTGAATACGTAGACTGTCGAGTTGCGCCAAGTCACGGGAACTGCTCGGGTAGCGCACCCGAATATCAACTTCTTCTTCCACGTTTAGAGGCCGATACTGGCCGACTAAAGCACCTTCTGTAACGAATTGTAGAGCTGCGCCAATGCGCCCAACATCAAGGCCAAGGCGTCCCGCTTCGGCGCGGTCAACAACGATTTCCCAGTCAACACCAGGCAAAGGCAGGCTGTCTTCAATTTCATAAACGCCTTCAATCGAGGCCAGCTTTTCACGCACGTAAACTGCGGTAGATTTGAGTTGTTCGCGGTCCTCTGCTGAAATTTGAACACCAATATCTTTAGCGATCGGAGGTCCTTGATCTATGGCCGTGATTTCTGTGAGTACGCCGGGTATACCAGAGCTTACCTCTTCAAGCTCTTCGATGATTTCAGCCAGAGGACGGGAGCGCTCATTAAAAGGGAGGAGTTCTGTATAGATCCGAACAGTGGAATCTATAGGCACATTAGATGGCCCGTTTAATGCTGCACCGCCGCTTCCGCCGCCCGCTGCACCAGGGCCTGCAACTGTGTAAATTGAATCGACTCCATCGACTTTCACAAGCCGATTCTCAAGTTCTTTGGCAATGGCGAGGCTTTGTTCAGGTGTTGTGTTGCCCCGTGTTCTAGCGAGGACAAAGACTTGATCGCTAGGCGTTTGGGTGAAAAACTCAACAGGTTTAGGCGGGGGGCCTTTAACACTCGCGGAAAAGGCTGCAATGATAAGAAAGCCCAATATTCCCATTGCGAGTAAAACTAAGAGCGGGAAGCGGATGAGTTGCCGTATGAACTTTACATAACCGCCTGTAAATCCTGTGAGCTTTGACGGGTCGCCATCAGCCCCCGCAAGAAGTGCAGCGTTTGAATTTTCTTTTTTCTTGGGCTTGAAGCCAATGATAGCGCCCAGAGTAGGTAGGAAAATTAGGGCCATCAACATAGACGCTGTCAGGACATAAATCATTGTTCTCGGGAAATATGACATGAATTTACCTGTAATCGTTTCCCAAAAGAGAAGCGGAATAAAGGCAGCAAGCGTAGTCGCGGTTGAAGACACAATCGGCCAGAACATCCGCTCACCTGCCATTTGGAAAGCTTCGCGGCGCGGCAGGCCTTCATCCATTTTTCGGTCAGCATATTCGATAATCACAATAGCACTATCTACCAGCACCCCCACGGAGAGTATGAGGCCGAAGAGGATCATCATATTGATGGTTTCGCCTTGGACGAAGAATAAGAAGAATGCGATGAGGAAACTTGCGGGGATGGCCCAGCCTACGAATATAGCAGAGCGCCAACCAAGCGCGGCGATGCAGACGATAAAGACGAGGATAACGGCGTTTATGATGGAGGAGGATAATTCGCGCCGCATATCATTGATATAGACAGAGCGCGATTGGCTGTATGTCACATTGATAGTTTCAGGCCAGTCTTCTCTTGAACTGATATTATCGACCATTTCTTGCACTAAAATGGCCGTATCTAGAATGTTTTCGCCTTGGCGTTTTGAAATTTCCAGAGACACTGAGGTGCGCTGATTAAAGCGCGCAATGTTTTCAATATCTTTGTAGCCGCTGCGCACAGTGCCAATGTCGCTCATGCGGATAATACTGTTATTCTCACCGCGGCGCACCACGAGATTGGCCAGGTCCTCAGGATTTTCAATGAGGCCGGGAAGCTTGACATTAAACTTACCACTATCCGTTTCAATCGCGCCAGCAGGAATAAGGCTATTATTACGGCTGACCGCAATCGCGATTTCGTCATAGGTTATGCCAAGGCTCTCAATAGTTGGCGGGTCTAAAATGGCTTCGAGAACATTGATGCGTTCGCCAGAAATATTAGCTTCCAAGACTTGCGGAAGGCTTTCAAGGCGGGACTGCAAATCCTTGGCGCGTTTCTGTAATTCGCGTTCGGGTACGTCGCCCCATAGGTTCACGGTTATAATTGGGAGAGTGGAGGTGGAGACTTCTTCGACAACAGGCTCTCTGGCTTCTTGAGGAAACTCAGATCTGGCGCGGTCAACCTTTTCAAGAACATCGCGTATAGCTTGATCTTGGTCATGAGAGATGTCGAATTCAATGATAACATAGGCGACGTTCGTGGCCGCGATAGAATCTATTTGTTTGACGCCTTCAATAGATTTTATCTCTGTTTCGAGTGGTCTAATAAGAAGCCGTTCGGCGTCTTCAGGTGAAATCCCCGGCAG
>JAHDDT010000013.1:23388-33052 GCA_020629195.1 Hellea sp. | reverse complement strand
AACGGATTGAAAATCCGTGTGTCCCTGGTTCAAATCCAGGTTCGGGCACCATTTCTTTTCAAATTCGTATCAGCGTTGACCTGTTAAGGTTCAATTCCAGAGGCTGGCCGTCTGGCATCCAATTTTTCTGAAATAGATATGAAAACGTCTGGCGTAAAGCCAAGTGCATCCAAGGCCCGCGCGTTCGGCTTGATGTGTTTCTGAAACAGGATGCAAAAGGTGGGGAGCGGCCATTTCAAGTTCTCCAGCGCAGCAAAATGCCGACTAGCTTGAACATGCCAAAAATGAAAACTAGTCTATGATGGAATGGAATGGCATACATATTATGCCCCACCTTCCCTGCCCTCAGCTGAAGTCATCAAGTAGTCTTCCTCGCTCCTCTTTGTCATGAGCGACCACTGAGTTCTTTACACATTTGCCGGGTTCTGTGGTTTTAACAGCCGAATAGGTCAGAGTAGCTATGGCTGAAAGGGCCAAGATCAAGGTCAGTAAAAACTATTTCCTAACGTCTATATTCACTGTTTCTGGCTGATTTAGAGTGTGCGTGGTTACACACTTTGAAGGGTGGTTATTGCCAGCCGACGGAGTCGTAAATTTCAATGGCTTTAACTTGGTTTTTACCAAGCTCACCCACATTCAATTTATCTTCAGCAAAGGTCCCTAAAGATTGCACAGCAGAAGACGTGTCACCAAGGTCGATAATTGGATATTCATTATTACCATTTGCAAAATAACGCTGAGCAGACTCCGACGTCAAATACTCCATGAAGTGAATGGCATTTTCTTTATTGGGCGCATATTTTGCCAGCGCAGCTCCGCTGATGTTAACATGCGTGCCTCGGTCATCTTGATTTGGAAAAATGATTCCTAAAGAGTCAAATATATCCTGCTTTATCGGATCATCAGACTTAGCATAACGCGCCAAATAGTAAGAATTCACGAGTGATACACCACAAATGCCAGATGCGACGGCTTCGATCTGTCCAGAGTCATTACTTTGCGGTTTGCGTGCGAAATTATTCACAACAGCCTCAGCCCAGTCCTTCGCCTCAGTCGCCCCCATATTTGAAATAAAGGATGAAAGAAGCGAGATGTTATAAATATTACTGGATGAACGCATACAAATTGTTCCCTTATGCGATGGATGTGCTAAATCCTCATAAGTCTCCAAATATTCAGGGCGGCCTTTATCTTTATTATATATAATAACTCGCGCGCGTTTCGATAAGCCATACCAAAGGCCTTCGGGGTGACGTAAGTGAGTGGGTATCCGCGCATCTAATACTGGCGATGAAATAGACTGTATTATCCCCTCATTCTCTGCGCGCCATAAAACGCCAGCATCTACAGTGATTAAGAGGTCTGCTGGGCTAAAGTTACCTTCAGTCTTTATGCGCTCAATGAGTGCGTTTGATTTTGCCTCAATCCGATTAACTTTAATACCCGTCTGTTTAGTGAAATCAGAGTAAAGGCGTAAATCTGTATCATAATGACGTGACGAATAAATATTCACGACACCATTATCTTTTACCTTCATGTCATTTTTTTCCACATCTGATGGCTCGGAAGGGGCGCACGCGACTAATGTAAATGTGAGTAAACTATAAAGGACTGACCTGAGTGGCATATTACAAAACCTTATTGAGAATTATTCTCAACTAACTATCAAGGCTTAATTATTAATGCAACAGAATTAAGCTATAAATGCGAGTAAACTTGACGGTTTCGGACGAAGACTGAGCGTTTGTCCAATGTTACATTTTACCTCTGGCCCCATATTTAAGCTCAGTTTTTTCCCAGAAGGGTTCGTTAAACATATAATTTTCTCTCGCCCCGTATGGCGCACGTCAATCACATCTAGAGGCAGACTAGTTTTGCTGACTGGCTTAAGGTCAAGTGAGAAAGGTCTGATAAACAAACTTATTTTTTTACTATCCATGCCGACTACATAATTAGAGACTGATGCTAAAGGCCAGTCGCCAAAATCAGTTTTGATATTTTGGCCTGCAAAGCTCCCCAAAATGATGTTCCCTTCACTCGTCAGCTTGGCCACTTCAGGGGAAGCAGGCGAAAAATAAATATCTTGTGGACGGCCAATTTGAGCAATAGCTCCGTTTAACATAACCGCGATATTATCGCCAATCTCCATCGCCTCTTCGGGGTCATGCGTGACCATAATCGTAATGCAATTTTGAGCCTTCAAAAGATGCCTAATTTCCTCTCGCAAACGACGCCGCAAAATAATATCTATATTGGCAAAAGGCTCATCCATTAAAATAACGCGTGGGTTGGGCGCCAAAGATCTTGCAACGGCTACGCGTTGTTGCTGCCCACCCGAAAGGGAATGAGGGAAGCGTGTTTTAAGTTCCGAAAGTCCAATTTGAGTCAAAAGACTTGATGAAACCTCTTTACGGTTTGGCTGTTTATGGATACCGAATTCTATATTTTCTTCTACTGATAAATGCGGGAACAAGGCCCCATCCTGAAAGACCAACCCTACAGGGCGTTTCTCAGGCGGAGGACAGTCCTGAGCTGTGGCCAATATAGTCTCATCAAGAATTATACGTCCGCCTTGAAGCTTTAAAACACCTGCTGCTAAATTCAGCAATGTTGTTTTTCCGCATCCAGAGGGGCCTAACAAGCAGAGTATTTCTCCAGCCCTAGCTGTTAGAGAGACGTCCTTTAAGACAGATGTATCGCCGTAATTATGAGAGATATTATCAAAAACTAGGCTCATAAATCTTATATTTCTCTATCTAGCGTTTGCGGATTATCTCGCCTATAAGCCATTCATTCTGTAAGAGCCAGTCAAAGGTTAGGCTTATCATTTCTCTGGGCTACACATCTAAAAAATCGATAGTTCTCACACTCGGCATTATTATGATAGCGCTAATATTTGCGCTGCCCATTGTGAGTGTAAGCCTTGAGCTTTTCAGTGGCAGCAAATGGCCCAAGACCCTCAGCTTGTATATCATCAACACTATTTATCTGATGATATCTGTCGGCCTAATAACGACAGTAATGGGCGTAACATGCGCTTGGTTAATTTGTGCTTATGAGTTTCCAGGTCGAAAATTATTGTCTTGGGCGCTTGTTTTACCGATAGCCGCACCAGCTTATATTATTGCTTATGTGTATGCAGATTTACTAGAATATTATGGCCCTGTACAAATGTGGCTCCGTCAGCTTTTTGGTTGGAACCAAGGGCAGTATTGGTTTCCAGCCATTCGAAATATGCTAGGCGCAACTCTCATGCTTAGCTTTGTTCTCTACCCTTATGTTTACCTCTTGGCACGCGCCTCTTTTCTTAAGCAAAGCCAATCACAATGGTGGGCCGCAAGAAACCTCGGCCTTAATCCTAAGCAGGCGTTTTATAAAGTTGTCTTACCTGCTGCACGCCCCGCAATAGCTGGAGGCTTAGCTTTGGTTCTTATGGAAACTTTGGCAGATTTTGGCGTCGCTGATTTTTTCTCAGTACCGACCTTTAGTGTAGGTATTTTTCGTAACTGGCTTATTGTTGGCGACAAAGCTTCTGCAATGAAATTAGCGAGCTTGATGTTACTTGCCGTAATTTTACTAATCACATTAGAGTCATCAACACGCCGGGGCTCTATCGCGGATGATAGCAGAACTTTCGCAGAAGCTGAACGTGTTAAGGTAAAAGGCGCAAAAGGTTTGGCCCTTATGCTCATATGCCTATTCCCAGTCATTATAGGCCTGATCATTCCAATATCCCGCCTCATATATTTATCCTTCCTAACGGGAGACTCCATGACTTGGGGGCGGTTGTTCTCTTATACTCAAAATAGCATAACTCTAGCTTTGATTGTCAGCTTACCGTTGGTTGTTATTTCGATAATTTTAGCTTATGCAAAAAGGAACGCACCCAACAACTTTAGTAAGTTTTTCATACGCCTTTCGACATTAGGCTATGCTTTGCCGGGCGCACTACTTGCCGTAGGTTTACTTAGTCCGCTGTCATGGCTTGATCAAAGGCTTACAAAAATGGTCAATTCTATCTTGGGTGGGAATTCAGGTCTAATTTTAACAGGAACACTCATAGCACTTATTTATGCACTTTCCGTACGGTTTCTAACCGTCTCATTTAATGCATTGGACTCCGGGCTTTCAAGAATTCCAGCATCAATAGAACATGCGTCAAGCTCGCTGGGTGCTAATTGGTTGCGGCGCGTAAACCGTATTTTTTTCCCATTACTACGCCCGAGCCTAGTTTCGGCTTTTATTTTAGTCTTCATTGATGTGGTGCGTGAATTACCTGCAACGCTAATTATGCGACCTTTTAATTTTGATACGCTAGCAACCCGAGTATATTGGCTTGCAAGCGATGAACGCTTATCGGAAGCTTCCACAGCCGCTCTCATCATAGTTGTGGTAGGTCTTATACCAACTCTTTACTTAAATGGCTTCATTATGAAAAAAGCTAACGCCTGATATGAGGCTCCCTCTTACCTAAAAATCAATTCAGCCTTCTAGTGAACATCTGAAAGTAATGACATTAAAGGAGAGGTAAGATTCAATTTTCGCCTTGTAATATATGTGGTATTTCAAACTTATAAAACGATAAATTAAAATCAGCTTCGGGCACAATTTCAGAATATGGATTATCTTGCGCGGCGGCGACCTCTTGTTTTTTTGCTTATTGCGGAAATTGCTGTAGGGAACTTCATGGCGTTTACAAAATAGTCTTGGAACTTTGGTTCTAAAGCTGTTTCGATTTTTTCGACCTCTTTGATCGCGGCGATTATGGACTGACGGTCTTTAACATTCAAAAGCGCCATTGCCGCCCCCATCCCTGCCGCATTGCCAACAGAGCTGATAATTTCTGCCTGCGCCATGGGAACAATACCGATCTCCGCCACATATTTACTATCCAAATGTGTTCCAAAAGCTCCGGCCAAAAGGACTTCGTCAAAATGATCGCAATGCAAGCTCTCAGCCAATAATTGCGCCCCTGCATAAAGCGCAGCTTTAGCCAATTGCACAGCCCGAATATCAGTTTGTTTAACGATAATAGGATTACCTGGCTGGTCCACTAATAGATATGTCCAGACATTTCCATCTTGGGAAAAGCGATGCGGCGCAGCTTCGGGTTTAAATAAGCCGCTTTGATCAAGCAGACCCGCATTTGCCAATTCGACCATCACTTCGAAAATGCCTGAGCCGCAAATGCCGACAACATTACAGCCTTCTAGACTGCCATCCGTATCGGCAATCCAATCGTCATGACCTATAATTTTGACTTTGGCGTCCTTGGTTTCAGGATCAATGCGCACGCGTTCAATGGCGCCCAAAGTCGCCCTCACCCCTGAACTGATTTCAGCCCCTTCCAAGGCGGGGCCCGTCGGGGAAGAGGCTGCGGCGACTTTACCGTTATGCGACAAGACAATTTCGGCATTTGTGCCTATATCGACCAATAAGACGGAACGATCTTTCATGCGGTCTATTTGCGTAAGATAAGCCGCCGACGTATCGGCCCCCACATGCCCCCCAATCAGCGGGAAGAGCGAGACCTGCGCAGCATCACTTAGCCCTAAATCAAGCTCACTTGCTGGAATATCTATCCAGTCTTTTACAGCCAGAGTGAAAGGCGCAACGCCCAGATTGACGGGGTTAGCCCCAATAAAGAGGTGATGCATGATTGGATTACCCACGCATATCACATCTAAAAGCTGTTCAGTTTTGATATGTAAGGCTTCAACTGCACCTGATAACATCTCACGGATTTGGGTTCTGATCGTCTCTGTTAAGCGCTCATCCCCGCCCTTATTCATCATAATATATGAGACGCGGCTCATCAGGTCTTCGCCAAAGCGAATTTGCGGGTTCATCGCGGCCTTCTCATAGGCCAGCTCTCCAGTAGACAAATTAAACACATAAAGTGCGATAGACGTGGAGCCTATATCTATCGCCCCGCCATAGAGGTCGCCGCCCGTCGGTGGCCAAACATCAATGATAGTGTCATCATTTCTAACCACGGCAATGACGCTGCGCTCATGCCTGCGTAATATCTCTTGCAGTTTAATCACCATCTTATGAGAGCTTTGCAGAGTCAGACCATGTTCGTCATGAAGAGCCTTAATCAAGGCTTCACTATCAACGGGATTTTCCTCTAATGTCGGCTCAGGCAATTTGACCATGTAAAGCCGCACAGACGGGTTTAAATCCGTCTCGAACTTTGTACTCTTTTTCTCAATAGATGTTTCGCGCTCTTGGGAGTCTGCGGGAATATTGACAATCAAATCGCCATAGACTTTCGTGCGGCACGACAAACGCCGACCTTCAGGCAGTTCCCCATCATGAATGGCTTTTTTCTCTGTCGGAGACAATTTGGAAAAATGACTGTCCTGAACATCCATGTTAAATTTCGCATGTTTGCCAGTGTCAATTTCGATCTGGCATCGTTTACATAGTCCTTTGCCTCCGCAAATTGATTGTATATCGACGCCGCGCTTCAAGCCAGCTTCGTAAACCGTTTCACCATCTTCAACTGTTGTCGTAATGGCTGACGGTGTAAAGATAAGAGTATGCGTTGTCATAAGCTGAACTTTAAGAATGAGCGTCTTTTTCTTTGACGTAAATCCGAACAGAATTGCAATGCATTTTTAGCGGTTTAGGCCGACAAGTGTTTTGGCTATTTCCGCGCTTATTGCCGCGTCTCGCCCATATTTATCAGCTTTGATAGCATCGGCAAATTCTTGGTTAAGCGGTGCGCCGCCACACATAATTGAAATTTCTTTACGCAGCCCCGCTTTTTCCATCTCTTCTATGACAACGGCCATATAGGGCATCGTCGTCGTCAGCAAAGCCGACATCCCCACAATGTCAGGTTCATGGGTATCGATAGCGCGGTGAAACTCATCCCAATCCGTATTTATTCCTAAATCGAAAACTTCGAACCCGGCACCTTCAAGCATCATGCCGACAAGGTTCTTTCCAATATCGTGAATATCGCCTTTAACTGTGCCAATTACGACGGTTCCTGTCGATTTATTGTCATCGGAGGCCGCTAAAATGGGACGTATCAACGACATCCCGCCTTTCATAGCATTCGCGGCCGAAAGGACCTCAGGCACAAATAAGATACCATCGCGGAAATCGTCGCCAACAAAACGCATACCTTCGACGAGCGCATCATTAAGCACCATATTGGCATCCCAGCCACGGTCGAGTAGGATTTGAGTGCCCTCTGTAACTTCGGGAATCATGCCATCATAGAGGTCATCCTGCATTTGCTGGACGAGCTCATTGTCATCCAAATCTTTAAGAATAATCTCTTCGCCTTGATCGCTCATTTGCGACTCCAATCATTAGATATAAAATTTTCTTTATATCTAATGAGAGTCTATGTCCAACGCTTTCTGATAGTTTGCATTAGCAAAATTTATGGCGCAGCGTCAGCTTGGTTTTCAGGTGCCGCCTTGATGAAGGCAGGATGCTTACGGCAAAGCGAATCTATGGCGTTAAGCTTAGGGAACTGATCCATATCGACGTCAAAGCGGCGGGCATTATAGACTTGCGGCACGAGGCAACATTCAAAGAAACGCGGCTGATCCGTCATGAGATATGGCGTATCATATTGCTGAGCAATAGCTTCGAGCGCCGTAAAGCCTTGCGTAATCCAATGCGCCGCCCATGTCTTAGCACCCTCACCGTCTTGGCCGTGTTTGGCTTTGATATAGTTTAGCACGGAGAGGTTCTGGATGGGGGATATGTCAGACGCAATCGCCAGAGAGGCTGCGAGGATTTTTGACCGCAAAATAGCGTCCGAAGGCATTAAGGCGGGCTCAGGGAAGGTTGCGTCCAGATAATCCATGATCGCAAGGGATTGCGTTAGCTGCGTGCTGTCTTCGAGTTCAAGCACAGGAACAAAACCTTGCGGATTGCGTGAGAGGTGCTCACCTTGCGCCTGTTCACCTTCGCGCAAGTTCACTGCAATATACTCGACCTCAACGCCTTTTAGCGCGAGCGCAATACGCACGCGGTAACTCGCAGAGCTACGCCAATATCCGTAAAGTTTCATCATTTAAGCATCATACTTTTCGACGACATTTTCGATACGGCCAAAGATAGATTTGCCCTCCGCGTCATTCATCTCGATACCGACAGTATCGCCAAAGCGCATGAAGGGCGTGATAAACTCACCCGTTTGGATTTTCTCGATCATGCGGATTTCGGCAATACATGAATAGCCGACGCCGCCATCTTCGATTTTCTTGCCCTCACCGCCTTCAAATTTGTTGGAGACTGTGCCGGAGCCGATGATGGTCCCCGCGCAGAGGTGGCGGGTTTTAGCCGCATGGGCGACAAGCTGCGGCATGTTAAAAGTCATGTCGGTTTTAACATTGGCTTTGCCGAAAGGCTTGCCATTGTAATCGACGAGCAGTGGAAGATCCATTGTACCGCCATCCCAAGCTTCGATTTCGTCCGGCGTGACCGCGACAGGCGAAAAAGCGCAGGAGGCTTTACTCTGCACAAACCCAAAACCCTTAGCGAGTTCACCGGGGATAAGGCCGCGTAAGGAAACATCATTTACGAGCATGATGAGCTTGATGTGTTTTTCGGCATCCGCCGGAGATACGCCCATGGGCACGTCGTCAGTGATGACCGTAATTTCAGCTTCCATGTCGATGCCATAGGACTCAGACGCTGCCTCAATAGCGTCGCGCGGGCCAATAAAGGTGTCGCTGCCGCCCTGATACATGAGCGGGTCGTCGTAAAAACTCTCGGGCACAGTTGCGCCGCGGGCTTTGCGGACAAGCTCGACGTGGTTCAGATAAGCCGAACCATCGAGCCATTGATAGGCGCGCGGGAGTGGCGAGTCGCAAGCGGTTTGGTCAAATTCAAAACCTTCGACCTGCCCCGCATTGAGGAGCTCATAACGCGCGGCGAGTTGCGGCGAGACGACATCCCACTCATCCAAAGCTGCTTGCAATGTCGGCGCAATATCCGAGGCATCTACGGCCTCAGTCAGATCACGCGAGACAATAACGAGTTGGCCATCGCGGCCATCTTTTAGGGAGGCAAGTTTCATTTTATTTCTCTTTCGTTTCTTGTGCTGTCTCGGTGGCAATTTTCTCATGAAGCCAAGCCGCATGTCTTGGCGCTTTCTTCGTCTCGCTCCACTCTTTTAGCATGGCTGGCGCGACTTCATGCAGTTGCTTCATCTGCTCATCTGTATGGATATTGGCCGCGAGTTCTAAGCGGTGGCCATTGGGATCAAAGAAATAGATGGATTTGAAGATGCCGTGATGGGTGGGACCGAGCACCTCTATACCTGCCGCTTCTAGGCTCTCTTTAGCGGCCAATAATTCATCAAGGCTACCGACGCGCAGAGCAATATGCTGCACCCAAACAGGCGTATTTTCATCACGGCCCATATCGGGCTGTTCGGGGAGTTCAAAGAAGGCGAGCACATTATCATTCCCCGCATCGAGGAAGATATGCATGTAAGGGTCATAAGCGCCCGTGCTCGGCACGTGGTCTTCGGCAATAGCGAGCTGAAAATCCATATTCAGATGTTTTTGGTAAAATTCCACCGTCTCTTTGGCATCTTTGCAGCGATAGGCCACATGGTGAAAGCCGTCAGTTTTAATGGTCATTACGCTGTCTCCAATACGCCGCGTTCGATTTGGTCTCTCTCTAT
>JAHDDT010000013.1:0-23288 GCA_020629195.1 Hellea sp. | reverse complement strand
TTAATGGTCATTACGCTGTCTCCAATACGCCGCGTTCGATTTGGTCTCTCTCTATAGACTCAAATAGCGCCTTAAAGTTCCCTTCGCCAAAGCCATCTTTGTAATCGCCGACGCGTTGGATGAACTCGAAAAAGACGGGGCCGACTTGTGGTTCGGCAAAAATTTGAAGAAGCAGTCGCGGCGCACCGCCATCCGTGGTGCCGTCGAGCAGGATACCGCGAGTCTTGAGCGCCGCCTCATCTTGACCGTGTCCCGGCAAGCGTTCTGAGAGCATTTTGTAGTAAGTCTCGGGCGGGGCCGTCATAAAGGGCACACCCCGCGCTTTAAGCTTATCCCAAGCTTCGACAATATCATCACAAATGAGCGCGATATGCTGGATGCCTTCGCCGTTAAATTCGCGCAGGAATTCTTCGATTTGGCCGCCGCCGCTTTTGCCCTCTTCATTGAGCGGAATACGGATTTTACCGTCGGGCGCGGTGAGCGCTTTGGAGGTCAGCCCCGTATATTCGCCCTTAATGTCGAAATAGCGGATCTCTTGGAAATTGAAGAGCGTCTCGTAAAAGTCCGCCCAATATTTCATGCGCCCGCCATAAACATTATGGGTCAGGTGATCTATGAGTTTAAAGCCGCAGCCTTCAGGGTGGCGGTCAACGCCCTCTAAATATTCAAAGTCGATATCATAGATAGAAAGCTCGCCCTTCCCGCTATCATAACGGTCCGTCAGATAGATAATCGAATTCCCAATACCGCGAATGCCAGGGATATGCAGCTCCATAGGGCCTGTATTCATTTTGACAGGCTCACCGCCTTGCTTGAGCAGATGGTCATAGGCCTTATTCACGTCTTTCACACGAAACCCCATGCCGCAGGCAGATGGCCCATGTTCACGCGCGAAATAAAAAGCCGCGCTGTTTGGCTCGTAATTGGTAATCAGATTGATGCCGCCCTGACGCCAGAGATCAACGTCTTTTGAGCGATGTTTTGCGATAAGCTCAAATCCCATTGTCTCAAAGATAGGTTCAAGCACTCCGCGCTCAGGCGCAGAAAATTCTATAAATTCAAAGCCATCTAATCCTGCAGGATTTTCAAATAAATCAGGCATAAAGCGCTCCTCAAAGATAATTATGAATACGTGAAACCACGCCTACAGATTGGTTGTAAAAGCAACTAATCATTATTTGTTGCGTTTGCAACCTTTTTCTTTCATATAGCCTCTATGATTAAACCGCACACACCTCTGATTACTTTAGATGACTTCTGGCCCTATCAAGCTGTCGTCCTCGCAGATCAAATTAGCCGTTACACACTCAGTGTTGTGCGGGCGGAGGCGGATTTAAACCTAAGCCAATGGCGCGTTCTCGCCGCTGTTGCCGAAGCGCCTGGTCGCACGGCGGCGCAGGTCACGGCCATTACGCCTATGGATAAGACAATTGTCAGCCGCGCCGTAAACTCGCTCATAGACATTGGTTTCATCACCAAGATTTCCGACATAACGGATAAACGCAGATCTTCACTATCAACCACACCTTCTGGAGAGGCCGTTTACACAAAGGTCGCGAAGCACCTAAATGCGAGTTTAGTGACGGGCACGCCCCCCTCCAAAGACTTCACGGATATGCTCAAACAGTTCAGTGAAAAGATGACCGACTTATCAGGCGCATAAAGCTCCCTAATTCATATTGCGCAAACTGCGCCTTCTCTTTATCTGAGGGACATGAGCGATAAAACCACAGAAGAATTAGCCTTAGAACCCGAGGACAGCCCTTGTCAGCTCGTCTGCTCCATGGAGCGGGAAAGCGGGCATTGCTTTGGCTGTGGCAGAACCCAAGATGAAATTTCTTACTGGACGCTTAAAACACCCGAAGAACGCCTAGCGATTCTGGCGGAGCTCCCCGCACGTATGCCGCCGCTGATAAAGTTGCGCGAAGAACGCCGTGCAAAGCGCCGCGTAAATAAACGCCGCAGACCACCCGCCGCGACATCTGACTGATATTTCACGCACACGTGACTTTTAAGTTTGTCTGAGCTCTGCCATTACGTCTTTATGAAATTACTCATTAAAACAATACTGGCGACAACACTTGCATTTAGTTTGTTAGGGACTGCGTTAACATATAGCGCAGCTCAAACTTCCACTGAGGCTCAGCCAGACGCGACATTCGTAAAAAAGCGCTATAATATTAAAGGCAGTTGGGAGATTACGGAAAAAGACGGCCAAAAAATCATAAGCTTTAGTGACGATTTCAAAACGAAAGGTGGCCCAGACCTGAAAATTTATTTATCTTCCAGCACTATATCAGGACTGGATAGCGGGAACGTCGAATCAACCTCGCAAAAATTGGGCATCCTGAAATCCAATCGCGGTGCTCAGAGCTATATCATCCCTGAGGACATAAATTTGTCAGACTTTAAAAGTGTTGTCATTCACTGCGAAGCCTTCTCCGTTCTTTGGGGTGGATTTGATATCGTGAATACTCCGTAGGCGTTTCGCGAAACATTTCACAAAAGACCTAAACTCCTATTGCGAAATTCCCGTCCTGCCCACCACAATTTAACTTTAGCCAACCACCCCACTCTGCTATCCCTCACCAATGGTAGCTCTTTCAAACCTCATCTCCCACCGCTTTCGCGGCTTTGCGCCTCATGAAAACACTATTGATGGTCTCAACGCCGCACTTGATTTTGGAGTTTTACAGGTCGAATTTGATATCCGCGTCGCGAAATGCGGCACACCCATGATTTATCACGATGAAGCCGCCTTGGATAAAGACGGAAAGCTTCATTATCTCTGCGATGTCATCGCCGATGACTTTACATCATTGGGAGGTGTTTTTGCCCACATGCCGACAGCCGAGGACCTCTTCGCGGCCATTAGACAGCATTCCCGCAAAGAGGCTAAACTGCTTATTGATATCAAGGATGCCGGCTTTGAGACTGAAATCCACGCGCTTGTAATGCTAAACCGCTTGGCCGACCGCGTCGTCTACGTCTCATGGGTTCCCGAAACACTCTACGCCATGCACGATATCGCTCCTGATGCGAAGTACTGCCTCTCTCATTGGTGCCAAAGCCCAGATGCCAAGACGCGCCAAGTCCACAAAGTTTTCGAAGCCAAGATGGGTCATATTAATAGGCCCCGCCGAAAGATGGTCCACGGCGAACGCTCAGGCTGGTTCGTGGACGGCCCACTGCGCGGTGAGTTGCGTGACATTGTCAGCTCCGTCTGCGTCCCTCAAGCCATGATCTCACGCGCCTTGGTGAACGATTACCACAAGGACGGTATAGAGGTCAGCACCTTCAGCTATATCGATTGGGAGCATATTCGACGCCACAAAGAGCGTTTTAACATCGACACCTATTTCATTGATAACAAACATGTTTTTGATGAAATGTGAGAGCCGGAGTGAAGCGCATATAGCCTCATAAATTCTCTACAGCTAAATTAAGCCTTTTTTTATCGAGTCACCTTGATACTCACATACATGTGGAGTGGTCAGAAAATATCTGGCGTGGATAGATTACTTACAAATCTCGCGATTTGTCTGACGGTTTTGTTTGTCTTGAGTTTTCATACGCCTAGCCAAGCTGAATGGGCCGAGCAAAGCTGTAGCTTCCCGCACCGCATCCCCGTGACAATTACGGCTTCCGCAGCGGGCCACGACACAGAAACGCGTATCAACTTGGTGAGTGCAGATTTTCCAGCAGCTTATACATTTTCACCTCTGGGTAATGATGTCCGCGTATTTAGAAGTGATGACTTGACCTCTGTTGATTTTGTCGTGGCTGAATGGGATGACACAGCCAGAACTGCGAGCATATATGTGCGCCTGCCCCCTATCGCCTCAGGCGGTTCGGAAACGGTCTATATCTACCTAGGTGATAATGGGCTCAGCTCAGGAGGCAATGCTGCGATTGTTTTCCCCAATATTGGCGTACGCCTTCGCAGCCGTGTCTCAACCGCCGATCCCGTTAGCCCGGCAGATGGACTTGCCGCCTTTACGGCCGCCACTGTCGATGTTGATAATTCTGTGCGAACCTCAATCTCTGGCCTAAACAATCGAGCATTAGGCGGAACGAACGGAAATTATGGTTGGTGCGTTAGCGCTGTTCTGAACGTAACGCCCGCTACGGCCGGGGTATGGGGATTTAGATATGGCGGAGACTTCGGTCGCGGCGGACATCTCTTTGTCCGAGGACGGCAATTAGAGGAACAATGGAATGATGATCTTTGGTGGGCGAATAATTACGCGAATACTGCTGAGACGTTAGAAGGCACGATTGATTTACCCGTCGGTTGGCACCGATATGAAGCGCTTGGTTTTGAGGGGTGCTGTGACGGACCAACAGGTTTCCAAGCCATGGCTCCGGGCGGAACATGGCAAGACCTCTCCTCAACAAATTTCCCGCTACGAGCTTCACAATGCATCAACCCTACCGCCGCTGTGACAGTAAGCGCTCATGAAAGCTGCTCCAGCAATTTAGACGCCTCGAAATCTGTAGAAATAGATAGCTCAAGCCCATCTCCCTACGCCATTCCAGGATCAATTGTTCGCTATGACTTAAATGTGATCAATCCAGGAATATCCGTCGACTCAAACACACTCAACCTGACGGATATTTATCCGTCCGATGTCAGCCTGATTACAACGGGCGCTGGCGCCTTTGCTTTTACGGATGGCCCTTTCGCCTCAGGGCTTACTTATAATTATGGCGGTCCGACAGACGCGACTGACAGTGTGGAATTTTCAATTGATGGCATTGATTTTAGCTACACGCCAACAGCGCCTTCAGATTCAACCGTGACCCATGTACGCTTTCGGCCCAGTGGTGTCTTTAATCCAAATGATTCAGGCAATAAACCTAGCTTTACAATCAGTATTTTAGGCGAAGTGCGCTAATCTTCATCCCGAAACGTAATATCCGCATCAGGGTTACTATCATTAGCGGCTATTGCTGCCTCACCGTCTGTTCCGGGAATAGCATAACTGCCTTTCAACCAGCGGCCTAAATCGATATCCGCGCAACGTTTGGAGCAGAAAGGCTTAACGGATTCGTCGCTAGGCTTTTTACAGATAGGGCATTTATCTTTCATCGATCTGCAACAATCCCTGGCGTGCCGCCAGCTATCACCTCAAACCTCGCGCCCAAACGGTGCGTGAGCTTGGCTTCCCAATCAATGTAATTTTCTTCGAGCCAATTCATCACATGGTGCCGCACGGTCATAGTCAGTTTCGCGCCTGGGTGAGCGCGCCCTTCCCGCTCCAATTGGCGCAAGGCGCGCAAGGCTATTGTTTCTGTGGTCGGACTGCCGATACGGTTATTGAGAACTTCGTCCAAAGATAACTCAGGCTTGTACCGCGTGAGTTCTAGCACCCCAAAACGCGAGAGCGGCGCAAGCTTCACATTATTTGGGTCATCTGCAAATGCGCGCTCAGCCGCTTTGAAAACCGTATTGCGCTGGCGCGGCTGACGCAGATTAGGAAGGTCAATAACAACCAAGCCGCCCAACCCGCGAAGACGCAGCTCATAGGCTATCATGGGGAGCGCCGCCATGCTGACATCAAAGCTACTAACGGCTGTACCTTTATCGACATCAATCGCGACAAGAGCGCGTGTGCGCTCAATACTGATCGTTCCACCGCCTTTGATAGCCAGCTCAGTTTCAGTCGCCTCATCAATAACTGAGACAACAGCTTCCGTAAATTCTATACCATTATATTTTTTTGCCAAAGCCGTTTTCAAATCATCGCCAGAAATTTTCGCAGGTTTTTCGGCTTTGGTGAGCTGTTTGAATTTGAGAACAGGTCCCTTACCGATTTCAGTCGCTTTGGAGACTTCGAACTCAGCCATTTGGCCTTCGGTAAAGCGCGGCGCATTAGGCGAATTAGTGAATTTAAACAGGCCGTCATACTGTGTACCAATATCGATAAAAGCGCCGCCCATGCTTTGATCAATTTTCGACACGCGTCCCGCAAACACATCACCTTGGCGCGGTTTATTTGCGTCAGTTTCGCGGCGCACATAAAGCTCGACAAGCTTGCGGCCTTCATAGACGGCGGCGCGGGTTTCACCGATAGCTTTTTCGATAACGCAGCGTCTTTTCATTTCAAATATCCAGCACCAATCAAAAGATTACGCGTTTCAAAAAGAGGAAGCCCTACCACATTAGAGTAAGAGCCTATAAGTTTAGAAATGTACCCCTCGGCAGTGCCTTGTATACCGTAGCCACCAGCTTTGCCGCTCCATTCGCCACTTTCAAGATAATGCTCAAGCTCGGATTTAGAAAGACGCTTCATGGTGAGCCGCGTTTCGACAACGCGGGATATCATGTCCCCGTCGGCCTTAATAACGGCGACGCCCGTAAAAACACGGTGACCTCGTCCCGAGAGTAGCCCTAAACAATAACGGGCTTGGTCGAGACTTTCAGCTTTGGGAAGGATGCGCCGCCCGACACCGACAACAGTATCAGCTGCGAGGATGATTTTATCGGGAGTATTACCTGCGACTTTAGCCGCTTTTTCTTGCGCTAAGCGCAGGGCGTGATCGCGTGGGATTTCACCCTCTATCGGGTCTTCATTAATATCAGCGGGGCTCACAGCATCGGGGGTTATGCCGATTTGGGCCAGCAAAGAAAGACGCCGCGGCGACTGACTTGCGAGTATCAAGTGAGGGGTTCCGCTCATTGCCATCTAAGCAGGGAGAGCGGTTATTTGAAGCGGTAAGTAATACGGCCTTTGGACAGGTCGTAAGGTGTCATTTCGACAGTGACTTTATCACCCGCTAGGACACGAATACGGTTTTTACGCATGCGGCCAGCCGTATGGGCAATTATTTCGTGATCATTGATCAATTTAACGCGGAATGTTGCATTAGGGAGAAGTTCAATAACTTCGCCTTCAAATTCCAATAGTTCTTCTTTAGCCAAATCAAATCCTTTATTTAAGCTATCGACTCAGGTGTTTCTGAGCCATTTCTGCGCCCTATATAGGGCTTTTTCACAAAAAAACAGGGGTTATTCCATAAAAGCGCGTTTGAGACGTCCTTCAATGTTGTCACGAATGGCGCGGTAATTATTCATCATGGCGCGAACGTCAAGCGAGCCTTGAGTGGGATCGGGCAACGGCCAGATCTCAATTTTTGTGTCTGTATCTGCGAATGCGGCTTTCGCAGTCTCGCCTGCCGCGTCAGTGAAAGCTATTATGAGATCAAAAGTTTCGTCTGTCATATCTCCCAAGGTTCTGGCCTCATGCGCGCTCATATCGACACCTTTTTCACGCATAACGGCCACCATTAGCTCATCAAGATCCCCCGAAGCAATTCCGCAGCTCTGAGAATCAACATCTGGAAACAACTTACGCATTATGCCTTCAGCCATAGGAGAGCGGATGGAATTTAAGTAACAGACAAAAAGAATTGAATTAGGTAATTTATCGGACATTAAGGGCGCCTATGTAATGAACATATCAGCGTGAATATCCGCCGTGAGGTATTAAAATCCATCTCAATTGAGTTACGAAGACTATCCGTAAGCAAGCGAGAGCCTTCATTGTGCAACCCGCGTCGGCCCATATCAATCGCTTCAATTTGCGCGGATGTGGCCGTACGAATGGCATTGTGATAGCTCTCACAAATCATGAAATAATCTTTCACGATACGGCGAAAAGGCGTCATCGATAATGTGTAAATTCCAATATCCATACCCGTACTTCGCTTAACCTCAAAATCGAGGCGAGAGCCATCACGAAGTGTCAAATTGACAAGGTAAGGCCCCTTCTCGCTTTCGAGCGGCTTAAACTCGTTTTCTTCGAGAAGGTCAAAAATAGCGACGCGGCGCTCATGTTGCATCTCCACATTTGTGACAGGAAGGCTATCAGCGTCAATATTTAGTTCGACGATATAGTGGTCATTCTCGATATGAGTATCATTGCTCATTCTGGATGTAACGGCAACTTATCAGTCTCGCGCGCATCTGTGACATCGGCCAAAATAACGTCCAGACATTCGACATCAGCTTGAAGCTCTCCACCGCCCGCAAATATGAGCGTAATAATACCAGCAGGCTTATCACTCTGTTCAAAAATCACATCGAGCAGAACAGCCATAGCTTCGGGGTCGCTGCGATCAATCCCGCGCGTCCTAACGCCCAGAACACTATCAAATCGAATGCCCGATTGTGCCCGCGCGGCTTTATCAGTTTCATGCTGAAATCGAGTCATACGCAGCGTCAGTGAGCGTCCACGCAGATCGTAATTTATCTCGCCCACCCGCAAGATAGCGTCCTGCACGGCTGCTGCGATAATTTGCAGATCCCCTTGGGTTTCAGCTTTCAGCCGCAATCTAGACATATCACCCTATTCTTTTTCGCGGCGAATACGCGCGCCGCAATTTCCAAGCTTAACTTCAATGCGTTCAAAGCCGCGGTCAAGGTGATAAACGCGCCCAACATGCGTTTCTCCTTTCGCAGCCATACCCGCGGCAATCAAAGAGGCCGACGCGCGTAAGTCCGTAGCCATAACTGGCGCCCCCTTAAGCTCTTTGACGCCGCGCACAATTGCTTCTCGGCCCCGCACATCAATATCTGCTCCCATGCGGGAGAGTTCTGGGCAGTGCATGAAACGGTTCTCAAAAATATTCTCGCGGATGATTGATGTTCCGTCAGCAAGGCACATCATCGCCATAAATTGTGCTTGGAGATCAGTTGGAAAACCGGGATAGGCCTGCGTTTCCATATCTACAGCCTTCAGACGTCCACCGCCGCGCTCAATTAAAACAGTTGTTTCATCGAGGCTGACCTTGGCTCCCGCTTGCGCGATAAGCGGCCAGAGAGCCCCCAAATGATCGGAACGAATATTGGTTAGCCGAACAGAACCGCCTGCTGTGGCGGCGGCTAGTGCATATGTGCCAGCCTCAATACGGTCTGGGACGACGGCATGATTAACACCTGACAATTTGGATACGCCCGTAATAGTGATTTGCGAGCGCCCTGCGCCAAATATTTTCGCGCCCATGGCGTTGAGGCAGTTTGCGAGGTCTATGATTTCAGGCTCACGCGCCGCATTGTTAAGCACAGTTTCACCCTTGGCCAAAACAGCCGTCAACAACGCATGTTCGGTCGCGCCTACTGATATGAATGGGAAGGTAATCTCTGCGCCCTTGAGGCCAGTTTTGGCCTCTGCAATGACATAGCCTTCTTCGAGTTTAATCTTAACACCAAAGCTCTCCATGGCTTTTAGATGTAAATCAACGGGACGCGCCCCAATGGCGCAGCCTCCTGGAAGTGAAACCTTTGCAGAGCCATTACGTGCGATGAGCGGACCGAGCACATTAAAACTCGCACGCATCTTTCGTACCAAATCATAGGGTGCCGTAGTGCAGCTAAGTGTTTCAGCATGAAGGAGCATCTCATCACCCTCACCCGCATCAACTTGCACGCCCAAATGCTCGAGCAGCCCTGCCATGGAGCGCGTATCACGCAATCTTGGCATATTGGTAAGCTTAACAGGTTGGTCTGTCAGAAGGCATACAGCCATGAGCTTGATCGCTGAGTTCTTAGCGCCGCTAATACTGATTTCACCGTTGAGCGGAAAGCCGCCTTCAATAACTATTTTATCCATCTTCGTCTTATCCTAACGCAAAAGCGTGTCATCGGGAATCAATCCGTCTATTTAAGGGTCGTCATAAGGCAATCATTGCCACAATGTCACGGCTTAGGAACTTTGTTCAATTTTGACCCATCTGAATTCGCCCCGCTGGCTTTCTTACGGGTAACGGCTTTGCGGCGCCGAAGATTAGCGCGCAGATTGGCGGCCAATCGTTCTTCGCGGCTGAGTTTGGGTGATTTATTATCGCTCATGCCCATTTATATAAGGGCTCTAGGCGCGTTTGAAAACAAAGAGATATGAACTAAAGTCACCCTTGGCCATATATCGGACTTTGTCGTTCACCTGCCCCGTTGCAACATAAGGTAAAGGCATACCATTTTGCATCAAAGCATCACCAGCATAGCGTGAGCCGTCTTCGACCAACATGTAATCAGCTTCAGCCTGAAGACCGACCATACGGGCTCGCCGGAATGGAAGGTTGGGCGCAGCGAGAATATGGAAATAAGCCAAATATACAGTACGTTCATCCCGGCTTGTATATTGCCAGCAGACTTCATTATTCGTCTTAATAAGGCGGTCAAACCGACCTCCCACGAAATCACCTGCACTGTCCTTGGCAAATTTCATCAAGCCTTGCAGCTCATCTTTATGAACCTCTATGTCTTGTTCATTCAGTGAAATTCCGCGCGCCGCGCAGAAGGCCCCCGCATTAAAGCGCGTATCAATAGAGCTCATGCGTCCATTTTGATGGTTTGGCGATGGCCCGATATATGCGGCTGTGACGTCCAGTGGGAAAAGGTAAGAACAGCCATTTATAATATCCAGACGTCCAATCGGATCGCACATATCACTTGTCCAGTTCTGCGCCATATAGCTGAGCATACCAAGATCAAAACGGTTGCCTCCGCTTGCGCAGTTTTCAAATAGGATGTCAGGATATTTTTTGACCAAGCGGCGCAATAGATCATAAAGTCCAAGCATATAACGATGGGAGACTTCACGCTGGCGGTTTTTAGACTGCCCCGCAGATCCGACTTCTGTCATATTACGGTTCATATCCCATTTGACGTAATCAATGTCCCCGCAAGAGAGGATATCATCAATCTGGCCATAGAGGTAATCAATGACTTCGGGGCGCGAGAGGTCGAGCGTCAATTGATTGCGGCCTAAGGAGGGTTTGCGCCCAGGCACATGTAATATCCAATCTGGATGCTGCTCAAAAAGTTTGCTTTTCGGATTGACCATTTCAGGCTCAAACCAAATCCCAAACTTGAGGCCTTTGGCTTTCACCTTCGCGGCG
This sequence comes from Hellea sp., assembly GCA_020629195.1. Lineage (GTDB taxonomy): Bacteria > Pseudomonadota > Alphaproteobacteria > Caulobacterales > Maricaulaceae > Hellea. The sequence continues at coordinate 12,386 of JAHDDT010000013.1, read as the reverse complement.
AGCGCTGGGATGCCATTTGGAAAACGCTCTTGATCCGCCGTCCAATCCCCGAGCGAGGAGGTGTCATCACGGCGGCCTTCAAACCACCCATCATCTAGGACAAGCATATCCACGCCAATCTCTTTGGCTTTATCAGCCAAGTGCAGAACCTTATCTTCATCAACATCAAAATAGGCCGCTTCCCATGTGTTGAGATAGGTCGGGCGGGGTTTGTGCCTGAAGCGTTCAGGCGATATTTTATCCCGCACAAATTCATGCCAGATATGACTCATACTCCGCAGACCTTTATCGGCGTAAACATGAAGCGCTTCTGGTGTACAAAATTTCTTTCCCGGCTTTAGCCGCCAATGGAAATTAAAGGGGTTAATACCGGCAAGCAAGCGTACGGCTTCGAATTCACCCTTCTCTACGGATAACGCAAAATTCCCGCTATACATCAAAGTCGTGGCATGCACGGCCCCATAGTCCTCGGTGGTGCCTTTCTCTACTATGGCGATGAACGGATTATGGGCAGCACTGGATGTTCCGCGCGCACTATCTACGACAAAACGTCCTTTCGGAACATCTATCCGTTCCTCATTAAATTCACGTGACCATGTGCCGTGAAGGTGTAAAATTTCATAGTCATGAGGCGGCAAGTCCAATGCCGAGCTGAAAGCATGTTGAAGCTGAAGCTCTTTTTCGCCTTTATTTTTAAACTTAGCGGAACGCACCAAAACGCCATAATCTTGATAAATTGTATAATAAAGCTCGACGTCGAGTTTATGCAGAGGATCCTCAAGCGTTACTATCAGAGTTTCACTCCTCCCGCCCCGCGCCGAAGGCAATTTTTTCAGGCGAGGCTTATCTTTGACTATACGATATTTTTTATAGTGTAGTGAAAAGACCGTGTTCCCATCAGAGTTACGTCCATGCAATGCTGGAAAGCGGTAATCAGATGTCCCAAAGCTTGGAAACTCCTGCGGTGTATCAGCTAGGCTGAAATATGGCCCACCCTGAAAATTTGAGGCGACTTCGCGCTGCGTTCGCAAATGATGAACCGCGACGTCCATAGGAGAACTTAACGGGCCACCATAATGTAAATGCTCCAATATACCTTCGGGCGAAACGCGAAACACATAAGAAAAATGCGCATTAGTCAGCGCAAATGTTTTGTCATTTGAAACTGTAATCACAGCTGGCTCCTAAGCAGGACGGTTGTCTTTGCTGACTTCCAGATTGATATTTTTGATGGGGACATAGCCCTCGCTTTGATTATTTTTGCGTATGAGGGCATTGAGTTGAAACACAGAAAATAACATCGCATAGATCGGCGGCAGATAACCTCTATCGCGTAGTTCTGAGAGGCGCTCAGGCGATAGCTTTTGCAAATTATCTTCGTGTATCATGCTGAGACCGCGAATGCGGTTAAGCCGACTGTCAGCATAATTGACTGCTAAATCAACAGAGCGAATGAGATCAAATTCAGTCAAGGTCTCAAAAAACTGGAAGGTGTGCACCATATTCTTAGAGTCTTCAATTAGCTGAGCTTTGAGCTGCTTTGTATGAAGAGAAAGGCGCGCCTTTTTATCGAAAAGTGCTTCCCCATCTTCTTCCGTCAGAGCCTCGCTTTCGTCATCAATTCCCAAAATAGGTTCAGCCCCGCCTTTTTCGTCTTTCATTAAAAACAAAGGATAGGTTTTCATGGCTGTTGGGGTGAAACTTGAGATCCATCGACCGTCTTGCACAAATAAGTTTTTTTGAGGTTCAAAACTGGTAAGCGCTGACAGGCTCGTCGCCCCATTACTCATACGGCTCATCATGACGGGAAAGTCCACTGTGGCCTGTGCCACTTCGGTTACGCGCAATGGCAACATATGCGAGTTTTGCGCATAAATAATGCCGCTATCACGTCCAACTTTCAGTTTCGCGTGATCAGTGGAATTCAGAGCCTTTAATTTGGCCATTATTATATCCTATTTCTAATGCCGCTATTGCTCTAACCAATGCTCAATATAATCTCGGTGCGGCGGTAAGCTTTGCAATAATTGCTGTGTCATCAATTGGTTTTTTTGCCGAATCCGATCGGCCTGTTGCTCTTGATCATAGAGATAAGCTTGGCGGGAATAGTCAGGTTTATACCCCATCCCATAGAGAATATACTGATAGCTGGCAGCAGGGAATAATTCAGCAACGCCATCAAAATCTGATTTGATAGGGCCGCGATGTTTCCAGATAGCCAGATCCTCTTTGAGGCTCTCGGGAATACTGGCAGGATCGCAATGTGCGCGCCAATAAGGCTCGGGGCGTTTCGTCAGCATGTAATGCAGTTTTAGAAAATCCGTGATGCGCGACCATCGGTAATCCATTTGCTTATTAAATCGCTTCGCTGTCACCGCCATAGACGTTTGATCGGCCGGTAAGTTTTCAGCCACATAACGGGCAGCAACCTCGACCAACATGATTGCCGTAGCCTCAAGGGGCTCCACGAATCCGCAAGACAGGCCAATGGCAACGCAATTATGCTCCCATGTTCTAGCCCGATAGCCCGACTGAAAGCTGATGCGTTTTACATCAAAATCATCTAAAGGCTTTCCGATATATTTACCTAGATTGGCCTCAGCTTCGTCATCAGATAAATAAGCATCAGAATAGACATGCCCGACACCTCGCCGTGTTGTCAGGCCAATATCCCATGTCCAACCTGCATTTTGCCCAGTGGCGATGGTGTGACATGCCACATCATCATCTTCGCTCTCATAAGGCACATGAAGCGCCATGGCTTTGTTATTAAACAGATATTTCTCATTTGAAATAAAAGGAACGTCTAAGGACTTACCCAAAAGAAGAGAACGAAATCCTGTACAGTCCACATAGAGATCAGCGGACATATCAAACGCACCCCTTTCGCCTACAAGCTTTAAGGTTCCAATTTTCCCTTGAGTATTGCGCTCTATATCTTTGACCGTTCCAATAACATGCTTCACGCCAAGCTTTGTCTTGCAATGCTCTTTTAGGATGTTTGCAAAAGCCCCAGCGTCAAGATGATAGGCATAATTACAGACACTTTGAAATTCACCCTCAGCCAAAGACCTTGGCGCAAGCCCCGCTTCACAAATTTCTTGCTGATAATTCGCTTCAACGGCAAAGTCTTCAATATCTTCAACATAGGGCGCCATATCCATTTGGCCATATCCCAAAGGCACCGTGAAAGGGTGATAGTAAAAATCATCATTACTGACCCAATTCACGAATTTACCGCCTTGTTTAAAGCCAGCAAAACACTCTTTAAATATCGTCTTTTCGTCAATGCCTATCATGCGCACCGTGTTGCGGATCGTCGGCCATGTCCCCTCACCGACACCTACGGTCGGAATATCCGAAGCTTCAACAAGCGTAATCTCAAGTGCACCTTCCGGGCGATTACGGTGATGCGCTGCAATGATGGCCGCGCTTAACCATCCAGCTGTTCCGCCGCCAACTATGAGAATTGATTGAATTGTGTCTGACATCTTTCTACAACTTTATGGCAAAAAATAAGGGCTGATAAGGAGTTTCCTATCAGCCCTAAAGTCAAGGGAACGTCAATGTGACAGCTTTACCACTTAGCGCGAACACCAACGGCATAACGTGAACCATTATCTTCAATAGAGTAGATTTGGTTCGGGAAGCGGCCTGTTTGACGAAGCTCTTCACCTGTAATGTTAATGCCTTCAACAAAGACAGTATATTGATCTGTGACATCATAGCTTGCGCTGGCGTCAAACTGACCAAATGTTTCTGTGTTAATAGGCTCACCATTAAATCCGTTATCGATGCGGCGTAGGAAGCCTTCACGACGATTATAGGCGACACGACCTTGCAGGCGCTCATTCTCATAGAAGAGAACGACGTTCTGCGAGTCGCCCACACCTTCGAGTGAGAAGTTTGTCGCGGATGTCGGATCAAGAACAACGTTACTGTCAACAAATGTTGCGTTTGCTGAGATGCCGAAGCCGTTATCAAGAACATGAGTTATTGCAACTTCAACACCTGTGACTTTCGCGCTTTCACCATTTTGTGGACGGCTGACGCGGTAGAGTTCGCTCTCGCCATTAAGCTCTTCCGTATTGGCGATAACATCAAAATCAGGACGCGACGGATCAATATTTCCAGGAGCCGCACAGCTTGGCGTCGTTCCCGCACAGCGGAAGCCATCAGCCGCACTACGATTTGCTAGCGTAAAGCTCTCATTACCCGTCAAATTCACAATGATATCGTCAATATCCTTGTGGAAGGCGGCAATTGAGAAGACACTGTCCTCAGCATAATACCACTCAAACGCCGCATCAAAGTTTGTGGACTTGAACGGATTCAAGGCAGGGTTACCACCGCTGGCGGTCAAATTCTGACGACGCGGTTCACCAAAGTTTGTGGCGGGAGACAACTCTGACATTGTTGCTCGTGTCAAAGATTCATAGGCTGCAAAGCGCAGTTTCATATCTTCACGCACATCAAAGGCGACGTCGAAGTTACCTAGGAAGTTGGAATAAGACCCGCCTTCTGTGATATCAGTAGCTGGGCCGAAGACGTTTGAGAACAAGGTCAAATCAGTTGTGGGTACAACATCGGCAATGAAGCTTTGAACCGCTGTGACGTCAATATTTGTGTTGGCGTAACGAACACCCATATTGATTTCTACGGGAATATCGCCCGCGTCAAAACCAAGTGTCGTATCGACATAGCCGCTAATTATATCTTCGTTGATGGTGTAGCGGTTATTCTGAAGAGTCGTAACAATTGGAACACCTTCCGATGCTAGATAGTCAACATATGCATCCCCATCATAGGTGTAGAAAGTGTCGATAAGGCCTGGAAAAAAGTTATTCGCCGTGAAGGGACGGAAATTGATTATGTCATTCGGTGCAGCTACTTGATACCCGCAGAAAGCACATTGGTTACCAAAGATTTGGAAGCGAGACTTTTCACGCATCTGGCTATAGGCCCCGAAACGAACTGCTTTTACTGCGTCAACGTCAGGCGTATAAGAGAAATCGGCTTTGAATTCTGTGATTTCGTCCTCATCCGTCGGAACATTACCCTTTTCATTGTAGTGAAGGCGGCTGAGTGATGCATCTGGAAGATTTCCGCCAGTAAAGCCATCATGAGCAACGGTTGGATACTCGCCTGTGCCGTCAAATGAATAGTTATTGATAATTCCGACAACGTTAAAGCGATCTTTTCCAGCGCGGTCATTTTCAGCCGTTGAGTGGAAAGCGTCCAATGAGACATTTAAGTTTTCAGTAGCATCCCAATCCACATTTATACCGAAGCCTTTATTAGTCACATCGCGTGAGTTACGTGTTGTGGATACAAAGTCAGAGGCCGGGTCACCAGATCCTTGGTTAAGGCCGATTTCCTGAGTAAAGCTTGTGAGTGTGCCATTTGCATCAACAGTTCCGCTTCCGACGCGATCGGGCTCGAACCATGATGCTAAGTCAGTCACAAGCGAATCAACCTCGAATTTCGATACGAAACCATCAAGCGTGACAGTCATATCATCGTTTGGCGCGAACTGTGCTGCAAGGCTAGCATTTAAGCGCTTACGCTTTTGTCTATCAACGATTTGGTCCCAGTTACGTGGAATATAAGCATTCTCGAATAAGACACCATCGCGGTTGTTCGAAATTGTTTGCCCAGGGCGCCAACCAGCAGTAGCGATTTGGTTGATTTGAACATCACGCTCCTGATAGCTAAATGCACCCAAGAGACCGAAGGTGTCATTATTAAATGTATTACTCACGAGAAGTGATGCCGCCGGAGAAATTTTCTCTGACAAACTCTCATAAACGCCTTTAGCTGAACCCGCCATTTGGAAACCGGGATTGTCGAATGGACGCGCTGTACTAACGTTGATTGTGCCGCCAATGCCGCCTTCTTGAAGGTTCGAACGGCCTGACTTGTAAACTGTGGCCCCTGTAATTTGCTCTGCTGCAAGAACGTCAAAATTGAACTCTCGTCCGCCCGAATCTGTCGCGATTTGACGTCCGTTCAGCAGAACAGTATTAAATTGAGGTCCAAGACCACGAATAGTTACTGCCTGGCCTTCGCCGCCACTCCGATCAATTGCAAGGCCTGGAATACGCTGGAGAGATTCTGCTACGTTTAGATCAGGAAACTTACCGAGATCCTCTGCCGCAATAGCATCTACAACGCCAACAGCCTCGCGTTTAATATCCTGTGCGCGCTTGATAGAGCTTCTGATACCAGTCGCGATGACTTCATCTTCAAAAGTGTTAGCTGACTGCGCCATAGTGGGGGCGGCCCACATCATAGCGGCGCTCCCTACGGTGCATGCAAGTAGGTTCTTTTTATTAAATTTCATGAGACTCTCCCTGAGTAATAATATTCAAACTGACGCTTATGTTACGTCATTTGCCCACACACTATAATTGACATGATGTTCGTCAAGGCTAAAAATATTCTTTTTCGAACATTTCTGCGCAATTGTTGCAAATTTACACTAAAAACCTCTAAAATCGGCCTAATTTCACTTCGAAACGCCCGTAAACAGAGAAAAAGGCACAAAACGTACACCTAAAAAGAAAATCTTTATTCGGAAACGCGTATTTTGAGTAAATTTAAAATGTCATCAAGCGCAACTCTAAGAAAAACAGTGCCTAATAATTAGTAGAGGCAACAATAATCTCAATATCTTCCGACTCGCATAGATTTTTAAAATGTATCTCAGGTTCGCTATCCGTAATAATCGCGTCCAATTCACGAATATGTCCCACACGATTCATAGCCCTGCGCCCAAATTTATGACGATCAGCCACCATAATAACTTTTTGTGAGTTTCTCAGAATCGTTTTTGCCGTTTTCACTTCCTGAGGATCATATTCTAGAAGGGTTCCGTCTTCATCGACACCGCTAATGCCAACAATCCCAACATCCATGCGGAAATCACTAATAAAATCATCTGAAGAGGACCCTATTATACCACCATCAGAATGTCGTACTTGACCGCAAGAAACAATGATTTGAAAACTTTCATTTCGCGTCAATATGCGCGCAACGTGTAGGTTATTTGTAAAAACATGAAGCTTATCATGACTTAAAAGGGCCTCGGCAATAGCCTCGATTGTTGTTCCTGTGCTTAAGAATATTGAAGCGCCATTAGGAATCATAGCGGCAGTTACGGCTGCGATTTTCTTTTTGGCTTCTACACCTGTTTGTAGGCGATCCTCATAGGGCGGGTTCTCAGCACTCTTAACCTGCCCCGCACCACCGTGAAAACGGGTCAACAGACCCTCCTCACTTAGCTCATTTAAATCACGGCGAATGGTTTGCGGTGTGACGTTAAACTCGGTCACCATAGCTTCAGTCGCTATAAATCCAAACTCTTCAATCATCTGAAGAATTGAGGTCTGTCGCTTGGACGGTTCAAACTTTTTCATGTAAGAAGCCTAGCAGAGAGTTCCACTTTGTAAAATTGGTTTTTCCAAGGGACTTCGTAGCTTACCTAGGACCTATTTTTAAAATTAGCTAAAATACACTATAAAATTTGCATTTCCTCTAGCCATACTCCAAAACTAAGGTTAGAAAAATGTTCGTTTTCGCAAATATCGGAACATATGACAGACTTATTGGAGCATACAGAGTGTAATGCGCAGGGACGCACTATACACCGCCGTCACTTTATCAAAAGAGATGGACGTGAGCTTTTTCTCTATGGCTACCGCGAACACACATTACAGCCTTTGACTGAGGATGACAGCGCTGTCGCTAAAGGCGGAGAGCTAAGATATCACCCTTTGCGTCAAGAATGGAACATTTATGCGGCGCATCGCCAAAACAGAACATTCAAGCCATCATCCGCAGACAATCCATTAGCTCCCTCTGTTCCAGATGGAGCTCCAACAGAAATTCCATTCACTGATTTCGAACTTGCCGTATTTGAAAACAAGTTCACAAGCTTGCATCCTGAAGCACCACAGCCCGCGTCAATTGACACCTTGGAGATGATGCGAGCCGGCGGCCGGTGCGAAGTCATTGTTTACGGACCAGAAGCTACGGGTAATCTCTATTCTATTGGTCAAGATAAACGGCGCCTTCTGCTCGCAGCTTGGAATGACCGTTATGAAACGCACTATAATAATGGCTGCGAATTTGTGCTTCCCTTTGAGAACCGCGGGGATGAAGTCGGTGTCACGCTACATCATCCGCATGGCCAAATTTATGCTTTCCCTTTCATACCGCGAGTCCAGCAGGACGCTATGACTGCATTTGAAAGCGGATATGATTTGGCAAAGGACATGAAAACATGGGCGCCTGATTACGGTGTCGCAAAAGCTGGCGGCATGAGTGCCTTTTGTCCGCCTTATGCTCGCTTCCCCTTTGAAACGTGGATTGCACCTGATGTTGCATCGCGTGGGCCATGGGAATTCAACGAAGAACAGCTGGACGGGTTCGCTCATTTACTGGGTGACATCACGCGCCGCTATGATGAATATTTTCAGCGGCCTACGGCATATATGCTCTCTCTCCATGCCGCGCCCCTAAAGGCTGACGATCGCTTTCACTTCACAGCTCAATTTTACCCGCTCCTACGCGCGCCTGGCCGCGTGAAATATTTGGCGTCTGTCGAGCAATCAACAGGCACCTTTACAGTCGATGTCATGCCTGAGATGGCAGCCAAAACGCTCAGAGCGCTTTAGTATGATTTCTGAGCATTTTGAATCTATCTTTGGAACCACGCCCAAAATTGAGGGTTTCACTCCTGGGCGTGTCAACCTCATTGGGGAGCATACCGATTATAATGGCGGCATGGTTTTGCCCACAGCACTACCACTTGGCATTAGCCTCGCTATTACGCCTCGCACAGATAGCAAAATACACATCTGGTCTGATAAGTTCGATGGTATCGCCATTCGAAATCTATCCGATAAAGCTGATGATCATTGGTCGGATTACATAGTCGGCGCGGCCATTTTAGCCAGAGAGCAAGGCTATCTGGATAATGGAATAAATATTGCGGCTCAAACCACCCTTCCCTTTGGCGCTGGCATATCCTCCTCCGCCGCCGTAACGGTTGGTGTATTAAAACTTGCGAGAGATTTAGCCCAAGACACCACATCAGACAAAGATATCGCAGTTATGGCCCGCCGCGTTGAAAACGAATATATCGGAATGCCATGCGGAATTATGGATCAAATGGCCGTTGCGATTGCCCGTCCGGGTCAAGCCTTGGCGCTTGATACGGAAACACTGGCTTATGAGCTCGTCGATTTGCCTGGTGATTACCATATGGCCGTTATTCACTCCGGCCAGTTTCGGCAGCTCAATGAAGGGCGCTACAAAGAGCGCAAGGAAGAATGCGATGCTGTTAAGGCCGCTCTAGGACATGATAATATCTGCCAGATATCTGACGCTGAATTTGCATTACTGAAACACCTTCCTGATGTACTTCAACGCAGAGCACGGCATTGCATGACGGACCACCGCCGCACTGTTGAGGCCATTGACTGTTTAAAACGTCGGGATTTTTTGAAGCTCGGCCAGCTCATGAATGAAAGTCATGTTTCAATGCGGGATGATTTTGAAATTACAGTTCCTAAAGTTGACCAACTGGTGGATGACGCCGTTAAGCTAGGTGCTTTGGGCGCACGTCAAACTGGCGGTGGCTTCGGAGGGTGTATCGTTGCCTGCATAGCAAATGATAAGCTGGAAACATGGAAAGAGGCCCTGCTTTCTCGTCATCCGGAAAGCTTTTGGGTCAGCTAATGGCATTTGATCTCACAGGCAAGACAGTCATTATCGTTGGCGGAGCCGGATATATTGGCGCTCATGTGTGCAAAGCCATTGCAGATCATGGCGGCATTCCGGTTACATTTGATAATTTCAGCTCAGGCCATGAACATGCCGTTAAATGGGGACCGTTTGAAACCGTAGATTTACGCGACAAAGCCTCCACGCTTGAAGCGTTCAAAAAATACAAGACAGCACATTCCGTTGTTCATTTAGCGAGCTCTATTGAAGTGGGAATCGGTGAAAAAGACCCCTCAGGATTTTATGAGAACAATGTCATTGGCGCATTTAATCTTCTAGAAGCCATGCGCGAATTAGCCTTGACTAATCTCATATTTTCATCGACCTGCGCGACTTATGGCGAAACGGATCAAATGCCATTGCTTGAGAGCCAAGTTCAAAATCCTTTTAGCGTTTACGGCAAAACAAAGCTCGCCATAGAGCATATGATCCAAAGCTATCATAACGCTTATGGGCTAGCATATATAACCTTACGGTATTTCAATGCCTCAGGCGCAGATAGCTCTGGCCTGATAGGGGAAGAACATGATCCCGAAACACATCTAATTCCTATCGCCTTAGCTGCCGCGGCAGGTCTGCGCGGAAAAATGAAAATCTTTGGCACAGATTATGACACGCCCGACGGCACATGCATTCGCGATTATATTCACGTCTCCGATATTGCGGGAGCCCATATTTGCGGACTCAAAGCTTTTGCAAACGGACTTAAAAGCACTGAAGTCAATATAGGAACAGGCCAAGGTGTCTCCAATCTTGAAATACTTCAAATGATAGAAACAGTAACAGGCCTGCCCGTTGCATATGACGCCGCGCCGCGCCGCGCTGGTGATCTCACAAGGCTCTATGCGGATCCTGAGCGTGCGAAAGAAGTCTTGGGATTTACCGCTAAGCATTCTAACCTAGAAAATATAATTCAAACGGCGTGGACTTTTCATCGAGGCGTTTGGAATCTAAAATAAATCTATAAAACAAAATAGGGGAATAAAATGGAATTACAGCTCTCGCAGTTTATCGTCTTCTTGGCGTTAACCGCTCTGATTGCCGCCGTAACTGTCTGGTTCTGCCTCAAATCAAAACCATCAGAAGACGAAGAAAAGGATTACTTCCTCGCGGGGGGAAGCCTGAAATGGTATTTCGTAGCAGGTTCCATAACCCTTACAAACCTCTCCACAGATCAACTCGTGGGCATGAATGGTAATCAAATGGCGCTGTTGGCATGGTGGGAACTTGCGGCCGTCTTCGGCCTCATGATGCTCTGTTTTATCTTTATACCTGTCTATTATAAATATAACTGCACAACGACTACAGAACTGTTAGAAAAACGTTACGATAACAAACACATAAGAGCTCTTATTTCCGTACTTTTCCTGCTTGGAAACATCTTTATTTTCCTGCCAGCCATCCTCTATGGTGGCTCACTCTTCATGCAAAGCATGTTCGGCATAGATGTGAGTCTTTACATCCTCGCGCTCTTATTTGCCATAGTCGGGTCAGCCTATGCCATCTTTGGCGGGCTTCGCGCTGTTGCCGTTTCAGATACATTTTCAGGTGTATTACTGCTTGGCCTAGCCATCACAGTGACGGTTATTGCCGTTAAGGCCATTGGATTTGATTTTTCGGGTATTCCGAAAGAGCGTCTCACACTTATTGGCGCGCCGGACTCAGATATCCCGTTCACGACCCTCTTCACCGGCATGATCTTTATTCAGATGTTCTATTGGTCAACCAACCAAACGATTACGCAGCGCGCCATGGCTTCACCTTCGGTTAAGGAAGCTCAAAAAGGCATATTTGCAGCGGCCGTTATCCGCCTTCTAATCGTGCCGCCAATTATCGTAATACCCGGCATTGTAGCCTTTAAACTCTATGGCGATATTGGTGACGCAACATATGGACGTATTGTCGGGGACTTGCTGCCAAGCTTTCTATCGGGTGCCTTTGCAGCCGCAATCGCAGCCGCAGTTTTAACCACATTTAACTCCATTTTGAATGCCTCAGCCGCTCTTTGGGTTTGTGATATTCATGAAACTTACATCAATGATAAGCCCAATGTGAAAAGACTTTCGCTTTGGGTCTCAATCTCGATGGTCGTGCTCGCCTTCATGATGATCCCGATTTTTAACAATCCAGAGCAAAGTATAATCAATACCGTTCAACGTCTCTACGGCCTTCTTTCAATGCCAATCCTCGCGGCGTTTGTAGTAGGATTGCTATTCAAAAATGTTGAAGCCAAAGCAGTGATCATCTCAGTCATCTTTGGCGTTGCTTTCTATTACTGGATGCTTCTTCCTCTAGCTGAAAATGCAAGCTTACAGACACAAAATGTGCAATTGCATTACATTCATCTCATGGCCATAAATCTTATAACTATGGTGATTGTGGCACTTCTCTTGAACCGTGTTGTTTTCAAGAATAAAGCTAAATGGGACGCCCACAACGTCTTCAGCAGAGCCTAGCAGCGTTAAGACCTGCCGCGAAATTTTAAGTGTTGCGGCAGGTATTCATTTATGTAAAACGCCCCTTGAAGCCGCGGTAGCTCAGGGGTAGAGCGCATCATTGGTAATGATGAGGTCGGGAGTTCAATTCTCCCTCGCGGC
>JAHDDT010000115.1 GCA_020629195.1 Hellea sp. | reverse complement strand
CGGTGTACTTCTTCCATTTTCAGGTCGATGTAAGCGTCGATTTGGTCGTCATCGAAGACGCCGCCGGCTTTCAAGAAGTCGCGGTTACCGTCGAGGGACTCGAGGGCTTCACGAAGTGAGCCACACACCTGCGGAATGTCTTTCGCTTCTTCAGCAGACAATTCGTAAAGGTCCATATCCATGGCATCGCCCGGATCGATTTTGTTTTTGATACCGTCAAGACCCGCCATAAGAAGGGCTGTGTAAGTGAGGTATGGGTTACCCGCTGGATCCGGATAACGGACTTCAAGACGCTTACCATTGCGTGACGCTGTCCATGGAATACGGATAGAGGCAGAGCGGTTACGGCTTGAATAAGCGAGCATAACAGGCGCTTCGAAACCCGGAACCAAACGCTTATAAGAGTTTGTTGAGGCGTTCGAGAAAGCGTTGATCGCTTTGGAATGCTTAATGATACCGCCAATATAGTGAAGGCAAGATTTTGATAGGCCTGCATATTCGTCGCCTGCGAAAGTCGGCTTGCCGTCTTTCCAGATAGACATGTGAACGTGCATGCCTGTGCCGTTGTCATTCCACATCGGCTTTGGCATAAATGTCGCCGTTTTGCCGTAGGCATGGGCAACATTATGGACGATATATTTATAAAGCTGCATGTTGTCGCCCATTTGTAGGAGCGTATCAAACTTCATGCCGAGCTCATGCTGAGCGGGAGCCACCTCGTGGTGATGCTTTTCAGGGCGAAGACCAAGCTCTTCCATAACGGTAAGCATTTCAGAGCGCATATCCTGTAGGCTATCGACAGGCGGGACAGGGAAGTAACCCCCCTTTGGTCCCGGACGGTGACCCATATTACCGCCTTGATACATCGTGCCTGTATTTTGCGGCAGTTCGGATGAATCAATCTCATAACCAGTTTTATTTGTGTCTGTATCCCAGCGCACATCGTCAAAGACAAAGAACTCAGCTTCAGGACCGAAGAAGACATCGTCACCCACTTTGGCAGAGCGCATGTAAGCTTCCGCCGCTTTGGCTGTGCCGCGTGGGTCACGGTTATAAGCTTCGCCTGTGTCAGGCTCTAGAATGTCACAGAAAACAGCGAGCGTGTCTTGCTGAAAGAACGGGTCCATTTTCGCTGTATCTGGATCCGGGAGCAGAACCATGTCCGACTCATTGATGTCTTTCCAGCCTGAGATGGAAGACCCATCAAACATAGTCCCGTCCTTGAAGAGGTCTTCATCAACAAGGTCGCTGTGGAATGTGACGTGCTGCATTTTCCCTTTAGGGTCTGTGAAGCGAAGATCGACGAATTTGATATTTTCGTCTTTAATTTTTTTAAGGAGTTTATCTGACATTACTCTGTCCTTTCCCGAGATGAGTAGATTGTTTGTTTGAATTAAAGGGCTGCGTCGCCTGTTTCGCCTGTCCGAATACGGATGGCTTGTGACACGTCTGAAACGAAGATTTTGCCGTCGCCAATCTTGCCAGTCTTGGCAGCTGTTTGGATGGCCTCTAAGGCGGCTTCCACCTGGTCATCCGCAACAACAAGCTCGAGTTTAAGCTTAGGCAGGAAGTCTACAACATATTCCGCGCCGCGATAAAGCTCTGTGTGTCCTTTTTGGCGGCCAAAGCCCTTGGCTTCGACAACGGTCATGCCTTGCAGGCCAACACCTTGCAGAGCTTCTTTAACTTCGTCCAATTTGAATGGCTTGATTATAGCTTCGATCTTTTTCATTTGTGCCTCCGTTGAGCAGATTATTCACGCATAAATAGCTTGTCTTTTCATGTTAGAGCTATGCGCCGGAGTCGAGTCTTGCGCGGGCTATTTTGTGGATTGCTCTTTCTTGCCCAAAATTTGCACTATTTTTAGACTCTGGCGGAAGGCGCTGATTAAAATTTAGGCGTTTTAAACGGCTTGTTTTTTCAATGTCTGCCTTGATTACCCTATGAAGCCCTGTTTTAACCCCTATAAGACACATGATTCACACTGAGGAGTGCCGCGTGGCTAAGCTTGAAGTTCGTCCCCCCAAAAAGCCTTATATTACGGACCAGCAGGCGCTGGATTTCCATGAATTTCCAACACCCGGGAAGCTGGCCCTACTCCCAACTAAACCTATGGCAACGCAGCGTGATTTGTCATTGGCTTACTCACCCGGCGTGGCGATTCCCGTAGAGGCCATCGCGGCAGATCCTGATAGTGTTTATGACTACACCTCCAAGGGGAATATGGTGGCCGTGATTTCAAACGGGACTGCGATTTTGGGCCTCGGAAACCTCGGCGCTATGGCGTCTAAGCCCGTTATGGAAGGGAAGTCTGTTCTCTTTAAGCGCTTCGCGGATATCGATAGTTTTGATATTGAGGTCGAAGAGGAAGATGCCGAAAAATTCATCGAATGTGTCAAACGTTTTGGCAATACATTTGGCGGGATAAACCTCGAAGATATCGGCTCGCCTGAATGTTTTATCATTGAGCAAGAACTTCGCGAGAAGCTTGATATCCCTGTCTTCCATGATGATCAGCACGGCACTGCGATTATCGCAACGGCTGGCCTTATTAACGCGGCGCATCTGACGGGGCGCAGATTTGAAGATATGAAAGTTGTGCTTTCGGGCGCAGGCGCGGCTGGCCTGTCTGTGCTGGGCCTTATAAAGAGCCTTGGCGTGAAAAATGAAAACGCCATTGTCCTCGATAGCCGCGGCGTCGTCTATCAGGGCCGCAAAGAATATATGGACCAATGGAAAGCGCCTCACGCGGTGGACACTAAAATGCGCACGCTCGAAGAAGCGATGGTCGGCGCGGATGTATTTCTAGGCCTTTCCGTGGCGGGTATCGTGACTCAAGACATGGTCAAGTCTATGGCCAAAAACCCGATTATCTTTGCCATGGCCAACCCTGATCCGGAAATTACGCCTGAAGAGATTAAAGAAGCGCGTAGCGATGCTATCATTGCAACGGGCCGTTCTGACTATGCCAACCAAGTCAATAATGTGCTGGGCTTTCCTTATATCTTCCGCGGCGCGCTTGATGTACGTGCGCGTAATGTAAATGAGGAAATGAAACTGGCCTGTGCTCGTGCGCTGGCTGATTTGGCACGCCAAGACGTGCCCGAAGAAGTCGCCGCGGCCTATCATGGGCAGCGGCCAAAATATGGCCCTGAATATATCATTCCCGCCCCCTTTGACCCGCGCCTCATCTCTGAAATTCCGCCTTATGTCGCCCAAGCCGCCATGGACACAGGCGTCGCGCGTAAGCCGATTGAGGATATGGAGATCTATAAAAAATCTCTCGCGCAGCGGCAGGATCCCACAGCGGCTATCCTGCAAGGCATTACCAGTTCAGTCGTGCAAAACCCCAAGACTATTGTCTTTGCGGAAGGCGAAGAACCCGCCGTCATTCGCGCGGCGCAAGCCTATCAGCAGCGCGGTCTCGGGAGAGCGATACTCGTGGGCCGTGAAAAGCCGATTTACGATAATATGAAACTGCTCGGTGTTGAAAAACCAGAGAGCTTTACCATTCTCAATGCCCGTCTCTTTGACCGCAATGCAGAGTTCACGGAATATCTTTATGGCCGCATGCAGCGTAAGGGCTTTCTACGCCGTGACGCACAGCGCCTTGTGAATAATGACCGAAATGTTTTCTCAGCGCTTTTGGTCCATCACGGCCTCGCAGATGGTATGGTGACGGGTGTCACGCGTAGCTATGATATTGCCTTGCGCGATGTGAAGCTTGTTCTGCAACATGTTGAGGGTGAGCGCACCATGGGCGTCTCAGTCGTTGTCAATAAGGGACGTACGCTCTTTATTGCCGACACCAATATCACAGAGTTACCTGATGCCGAAGATTTGGCTGATATTGCCGAAACAACTGCGCATTTCGCCCGTCAATTTGGCTTTGATCCAAAGGTCGCATTTTTGTCTTACTCGACCTTTGGAAACCCCGTTGGCGAACGTATGCAAAAGGTTCGCCGCGCGGTGGAAATCCTCGATGGACGCGAAACGGACTTTGAATATGAAGGCGATATAGCCGCAGATGTCGCGCTCGACCCGCTTCATACGCTGACTTATCCGTTCTCACGCCTAACAGGCGCGGCCAATGTTTTGGTTATGCCCGCCATTCACTCCGCCTCGATTTCGACCAAGCTGCTCGATTCCGTGGGCGGCGCGACCGTGCTTGGTCCGTTCCTTACGGGCCTTGAGAAGCCCGTTCAAATCTGTCCGCTGGGCGCAACCGCGTCCGAGATTGTGCAAATGGCAACATTGGCAGCCTTCGCGCCGTCACATCGTGAGGATTAAATAGATCTCACGTGGCAAAAGGCGCCAAAGTTAATCTCACTGAAGGTAAAGTTTCCGGCCATGTCCTGCGCATGTTGGGGCCTTTCTCGATTGCCGTTATTGCGCTTATTTCTACGGGCATTGTCGATACGATTTATTTAGGCCGCCTAACCGATGAAGCGCGCCCCGATTTGGGCGTGATGGCACTCGCGGCTGTCGGCTTTGCCTTTCCGCTGACCTTTCTGGGCAATAGCGCCAATATAGGCCTCGGGGCCGGGACTATGTCCGCCATATCTCGCGCCTTAGGGCAGGGTGATACCGAGCGTTCAAGGCGTCATGGCGCTGCTGCTATCCTTATGGGCCTTACCGTCATGACGGGCTTGGTACTCTTAATGCTGGCCGCTCTGCCGCATGTTTTAAAGCTGATGGGGGCTGAGGGCGAGATTAAGAAAATGGCGACAGATTATGCGCTGATTTCCTTTCCCGGATTGGTCATCATTTCAGTGGCATCCATGAGCAATAATATCCTAAGAGCCGGGGGCGAGGCAGCCCTGCCCAGCTCTATTATGATATTAGGCGCGGTGATAAATATCATTCTTGATCCTTTTCTCATTTTTGGATGGGGCCCATTCCCGCGCATGGAAGTGCAAGGCGCGGCTCTGGCGACGCTGACAGGCAATACGATAGCGGCCATATTTGGTTTCTCTATTGTTATGTTCCACCGCAAGGCGATTTCCTTCACCGAGATGACGGTCAGTTCCATTAAACGAGCGTGGGGCGTGATCGGCAGCGTAGGACTGCCTGCTGCGGGGACGAATATAATTGTCCCGCTCTCCGCCGCTATAGCTGTCACAATCGTGGCACGCGGCCTGACAACGGTTGATGTTGCGGCGTTCACAGTTGCCAGCCGCGCCGAGCTTATCTCTGTCGGGATGCTCTATGCGCTCTCCGCCTGTATTGGCGCAATTACGGGGCAAAATGGCGGGGCGGGATTGACGGACCGTGTGCGCGCCACCTTTAAATTTTGCTACTGGATTTGTATTGTTTGGAGCACGTTAATGGCAGTCATCTTGGCACTGTTCGCGCCGCAAATTGCAGGCATATTTTCCAATGATGCAGAGGTCGTGGCCAAGACAATCCCATATTTCTATATCGTGCCTGTTACTATCTTTGCTTATGGTTTTGTTTTTGTCAGCGCGGCGGGTTTCAACGCGCTGGGCCGTCCAGGTTACGGCCTTGTCTATACCATTATCCGTTCGCTCCTGCTTTATGTCGCCTTTATCTATATTGGAGTGCAAATCGATGGGCTAAGAGGCGCATTCTTCGGCATGGCAGCGGCAAATATTATCTCAGGATTTATTGCGGCCGGATGGTCTATGACCAAAGCGCCTATGACGGCGAAAAGAAGCTAAGAGCCGCCCATCATTTTTTTACATTTGGACGCTTGATTTTTTTGTAAAAGCAAAGCATATGCCGCTCACCAAACATACCTGTGCGGGTGTGGCGAAATTGGTAGACGCGCTAGATTTAGGTTCTAGTATCGCAAGATGTGGAGGTTCAAGTCCTCTCACCCGCACCA
>JAHDDT010000012.1 GCA_020629195.1 Hellea sp. | reverse complement strand
TTATGCTGTAGCTCTTCAATCTCGTCATCGACGAATTCAATGACGTCGCCTGTGGTGACGTCGATAAGGTGATCGTGATGCTCGTCATCGGCGGTTTCGTAACGCGCGCGGCCATCGCGGAAATCGTGGGTTTCGATAATACCCGCTTCTGAAAAGAGACGCACCGTGCGGTACACTGTGGCGAGGGAAATTTTCGGATCAATGGCAGAGGCGCGGGAATAGAGCTCCTCGGCGTCAGGATGATCATCAGCATCCGAGAGCACCTTCGCAATTACCTTGCGTTGATCTGTCATTCTAAGGCCGCGTTCGGCGCATTTTTTAGCTATCCAACTTCCCATAGGGTTTATCTAACCGAGTCGGTCATTGGCGGCAAGGCGTTTGCGATAAGTAATCGCCGCGACGCGCCCTATTTCCCGTTTATAATAAGACGGGCGGCGGCCAATGGGCTCAAACCCTGCGCCTTTGTAGAATTTTATCGCCGCTTTATTATCTTCTGCGACTTCGAGGAACAGCGTATCGACGCCATTATCAACGAGCTCGGTCTCTGTAATTTCAAGCAGGGCCCGCGCAATACCCCGGCGGCGTTCAGCAGGGTCAACAGCGATGGTGAGAATTTCCGCTTGGTCCGCGGCAGAGCTGAGAATGATGAAGCCATCCAAAGGCCGCCCAAACCCAAAGCAGAGATCTTTCTGAATATGCGCGCCCATATCGGTATCGTCCCACCCCTTAAAAAAAGACTGCGCGTGAATTTCCGCCATGCGGATGGAGTCCGTTATATTCAGAGCCCTTATCATAATTTTTTATAGCTCATTTGGGGTCTATACCGCCCGGCAATTTTGCATCCGGCCCGCGCGAATAAAGCGGGGCAGCGGGGTAGTCTTCGGGCGAGAGGTCGGCGCCAAGCCATGCAAGCCTGCGCGCATCGACAATATCATCTTCAATAATAATATCAGGGTTTAGCTTCGCAATCATCTTCCGCGCGGCCTCGGCCTTTTGCGTGATAGAGCCTTCAGCGGCTTGGCCATGAAATACAGCGCTCCAGCACAGCTCCCCCCGCCTTACATCTGCAATTGAAATGATTTTCTTATCGCCTTCAGGATCAGCCTGCGCAGCCCAGGCCTGCAAAGAAGACAATCCGACAACAGGCAACTTACGCGGCAAAGCAAAACCTTTGGCAAAGGCCAGCGCTACGCGCAGCCCGGTAAAACTCCCCGGCCCCGTACAGACCGCGAGCTTATCGACATCTTTCGCCATCAAACCAGCCTCAGCGAGGACCTCCTGAACCATAGGCGCGAGCCGTTCGGCATGGCCGCGATTTATCTTTTCCGATTTATAGGCAAGCACCTTGGCCTCATCGACCAGCGCCACAGAGCAATGCGGCCCTGTCGTATCCAGACCTAAAATCCGCATTAGTTAGCGTATTGCTCGACGCGCGTGACTTCGGGGACATAATGCTTGAGTAGATTTTCAATGCCTGATTTCAGCGTCATGGTCGAGCTTGGACAGCCCGCACACGCGCCGCGCATTTCCAAATAGACCGCGCCATCCTCATCATCGAAATGCTTGAATACAATATCGCCGCCATCTTGCGCCACAGCGGGCCGCACGCGCAGCTCAATAAGCTCTTTAATCTGCTCGACGATTTCAAGCGTCTCGCCTTCATAGATGCGCTCTTCAACATCACCGGCTTGCAATTGGTCAATCAGGGGCTGCCCCCCTGCCACATAGAAATCCATAATCGCGCCAAGAACGGCAGGTTTTAAGTGCTTCCACTGCGCATCATCGCCTTTGGTGACGGAAATATAATCCGCGCCAAAAAAGACGCGCGTCACATCTGGTATCATAAAGAGCATTTCCGCCAAAGGCGCGCCAGACACATCACCACCGCGCGCAATTTCTACAGGCGGTTGACCTTCGCCCGTCACATCTTTGCCGGGCAGGAATTTCAATGTGGCGGGGTTTGGCGTATCTTCTGTTTGGATAAACATATCTGTCTCCTATTTCTGCGCTCATATGGGCTCTCACAGCTCTGTGTGCAAGTGGTGCATTGACGTGCCCCGTCATGATTTGCATCATAGGTTATGAGAATCTTCTTATCAGCCTTAATTTTAGGGGGCGTTTGGGGGGGATGCGCCAGTGTCTCCACAAGGCTCCCTGATATTACAGCGCCACAAATTTCTGGTGAACAAACTCGCCAAGAAGCTTTAGCCTTTGAGGATTTGGAGCGACAGCAACAGCGCCTGATGCAAGTCGCTTTACCCGTTCTAAAAGCGAATACAGAACTCTGCCCAAAAACGCGGCAAGATATTGGTGTGATCATGCACAGCCTGAAAAACTACCCCAAAGCCTTGCGTCCTGCGGCTAAGCGTGAGCTCGGCGCAGGTGAAGAGCCGTCTATAAGGTTAGTTGTAAAAGGCTCAGCGGCAGAGGCGGCGGGATTGAAAGCAGGGGATCAGTTTCTAACCAGCAAAGGCAAAGTCACTACGCCAAATAGTAAAGCGATTCAGGCGCAGCTTAATGCGGGGGAGACTGTGCAGATCCAGCGCAGCAATAACAAAATGCCCATCACCGTCACATCAGACACCGTATGTGGTTATAATGTGCGGCTCGCGCAGACTTCGACCATTAATGCTTATGCGGATGGGCGAAACATCACCATGACAACGGGCATGATGAATTTCGTTAAAAATGATGATGAGCTCGCTCTGATTATCGGTCACGAGCTCGGTCATAATACGATGGGCCATATCCGCAAAATCGTCAGCAATATCATTCTTTCTCTCGGCGGCACACGTTATACACGGCCTTTTGAGTCAGAGTCGGATTATGTCGGACTGTATTACATGGTACGGGCTGGATATAGCCCTGAAGGCGTTGAAGACTTCTGGCGGCGATTAGCGGTCACAAATCCAAAACATGTTGCGCGTGCCAAAACCCACCCAACCTATCCAAACCGCTACCTCTCTATTGCCGCCGCACGGGCCGAGATTAGGGCAAAACAAGCGGCGGGGCAGCCCCTCATCCCGAATTTCAAAACAGATGATAATAAGTCATGAAACGCGCCGTTTTAAGTTTGGCTGTTCTGGCTTTAACAGCCCCGGTAATGGCCGCAGATTATATCCCCCGCACAAAAAATGAGCTCGCTTTCGCAGCCATATTAAAAGAGCATCAAAGCTATAATACACGCCTTCAAAAAGTTGCCGCGCCGCTCCTCAAAGCTAATATGGAGCTCTGTCCTCAAACCACTCGCGATATTGGCATGACGGTCCATACGCTCTCGGATTATCAACCTAATTTACAGCCCTTTGCCGAAGTCTTGATGGGCGCCACAGAACGTCTCTCCGTGCGGACGGTCCGTAAAGGGTCTCCCGCAGATGAAAGTGGGCTTAGAACGGGAGATGTAATCACGGGCATTAACGGCGCATATATGCCAGGCGGGTTTACGGTGCAGCGCTTTTTTAAAGTCGCCACGCAAAATGCCTATCGGCGCAAAAGCGCTAAGCTTGACATTCGGCGCGGTGAAAAACGGCTTACCCTAACGGTGAAACCTGAAACGATATGCGATTACCCCGTCAATGTTTTCTTCAATGATAAAGCCAATGGCCACACAGACGGTGAGCAAATTATTATCACCTCAGAATTGATGAAAACGGTTCCAGATGATGTAAACCTCGCCCTCATAATCGCCCATGAAATGGCCCACGCGATTAAAGGTCATCAGAGAAAAGAAAAGGCATTGGAGCTGAAAGCTGACCGGATGGCCCTCGTGATGATGTCCCGCGCGGGATATGATATTGACCGCGCTATAAGCTATTGGAAAGACGCCGCTCACCCCCATGCGGAGTTTCAAAAAACGTCAAAAACGCATCCAAATATTACGGAACGCTATGAAAATTTTCGGCAGGAGCAGAGGCGGATTCAGAAGGTAAAGACCGCTGGGGATGAATTGAGGTTTTGAGAAAATGCGTCCTCACCCCGCATTAGCGGGGGGAGGACGTATGTCTCATATTAGTGCCCTGAATGATCGTCCATTTTTGATGGTTCGCCCCGACCTTCAACAGGCACAATCATCGTGACCGATGGGGCCTTTTCATAATTCAGCGTCAGTGACACATCTTCTTGACCTTCAGGTAAGTTTGCCTTGAACATCATCAAATGGAAGCTACCGGGCTTAAGCTCAACCGTTTCGCCTGCTTTTAGAGGAATGCCCTTTACCTGGCGCATTTTCATGACGCCATCTTCTTCGATATGGTTATGAATTTCTACCGCACCGCTTATCGGGCTACTCACAGAGACTAATGTATCATCAACTTTGCTATGATTGGTTATTGAAAAATATCCCGCCGCAGTATCACGGCCCGGAAAAGGCGGGAGAACACGCGCCGAAGAAATGACAATACCTTCGTCCATTTGATGACCGGCATGGGACATGCCGCCTTCGCCGTGATTCATGTCGCCCGAACAAGCCGTAAGCGCCACAGCCGCCAAAATTGTCAGAAATTTTTTCATTTTATGCTCCACAGAAACCAATAATTTTACGCACATCCGCCACTATAGGATCGGCAATCTCTGCCGCTTTATCTGCCGCCTTTGCGAGGATACGGTTAAGCTCCTCAGGGTCGGCCAAATAGCGATTCATAAGGTCCGTAATCGGGCTCATCTTTTCAACGGTTAGGTCAGCAAGCGCAGGTTTAAAGACACCAAAGCCCTCACCCGCATATTGGGTTAGAACCTGCGCATCGCTCATACCTGAAAGCGCCGCATAGATGCTGACAAGGTTCGCCACTTCGGGACGGCCTTCTAGCTCTTCCATCGTTTCCGGAATGACGCCCGCATCGGTTTTGGCTTTACGAATTTTCTTCGCAATCTTATCCGCATCATCGGTGAGGTTAATCCGCGAATTATCGGACGGATCAGATTTTGACATTTTTGCGGTTCCGTCACGTAAGGACATTACGCGCGCACCTGGGCCTTTAATCATAGGCTCTGGCTGTGGGAAAAAGTTGGGCACGTTGAAATCATGATTAAACTTGGCCGCAATATCGCGCGAGAGTTCAAGATGCTGTTTTTGGTCTTCACCGACAGGGACATGGGTCGCTTTAAAGGCGAGAATATCGGCCGCTTGCAGCACAGGATAATCATAAAGTCCCACAGACATCTTCTCAGAATTTTTGCCAGCCTTATCTTTGAACTGCGTCATGCGGTTGAGCCATCCCACCCGCGCAACACAGTTAAAATACCAAGCAAGCTCTGTATGGGCACGCACGGCAGATTGATTATAAACAATCGCTTTTGACGGATCGACACCAGAAGCCAAATAAGCCGCCGCAATATGACGTGTTTGCTCAGGCAGTAATTTCGGGTCTTGCCACACTGTGATCGCATGCAAATCGACGATACAATAGAGGCATTCATTCTCTTCTTGGAGATCAACGAATTTTTTGATTGCGCCAAGATAATTCCCAAGGTGCATATCACCTGATGGCTGAATACCTGAAAAGACTCGCTTTGGGCCTTGATATTGATTTTGCCCATTATTTTGTTCATCTGACACGTTGGTTAGCTCCGTTTAAGGGCGTCGCGAATATCACTCATATTAAACGCCCGCAAGAGGGCGGCCGCTGCGGCATAGACGATAAATCCAGCTCCGCAGACGGCGCCCAAGACAACAAAGTCTTTTACAAAATGACCCGTCAAATAGGGTGAGAGCCTTGGCGCGATGACGATTAAGGCCGCCGCCATGATAGCGCTCGCAAGCGCAATGCGTGGTAAGCGTGACATAAGTCTCATGTCTGGCGTAAAGCTTTTATCCTGCAATAAGAGCCACCCTAAGCAAATCACATTCACCCAAGCCGCAACAGAAGTTGCAAGCGCAAGGCCGTAAAAACCGATAGTGAAGAACAGATAAACGCCCAAGGACACATTAATAATCGCCGACACGGCCGCAAATATCATCGGGGTCTTGGTGTCCTCACGCGCAAAGAAAGCGGGGGTTAAAATCTTAAGCATCACAAAGGCCGGGAGGCCATAAGCGAACATACGCAGCGCGAGCGCCACCTGCTCTGTGGTTTCCGCTGTAAAAGCCCCGCGTTCGAATAATCCGCCGATAAGAAATTGCGGAATGACAGCTAAGGCAAAAGCCGCGGGCAATGTGAGGAAAGCCGCGATTTCAATCGCGCGGTTAAGCGTGGTTCTCGCGCCCGTTTGGTCCCCTGCCCGTAGGCGGCGGGACAAAGCAGGCAGTAAAGCTACGCCCATGGCAATTCCGATCATTCCGAGCGGCAGCTGATAAAGCCTATCCGCATAAGTCAGCCAAGACGCTGCACTTTTTTGCATTGTCGCAATAGAATGGCTCACGAGAAGATTAATTTGCGTTATGCCCGCCGATAGCAATCCTGGCACGCCGAGCACAACAAGCCGCTTAACCCCTGGCGTGAGGCGGGGACGTTTAAAGCCGACTCTCACCCCAGCTTTCTTGCAGCCCCAAATGACGATTGCCATCTGCACAAGGCCAGACAAAGTTATGGCTCCGGCAAGGAAATAGCCAATAAGTTTTTGGCTCCATTCAGCAAGGCCAGCTGCAAAGAGCGCCGTAATCATAAAAATATTTAGAACGATTGGAACAGCAGCGGCCAAAGCAAAATGATTACGCGTATTCAGCACACCTGAAAACAAGGCCGTCATCGACATAAAAATCAGATAAGGCATGGTTATCTGCGCATAGACCACGGCCAAATAATAGGGGCTAATCCCAGCTTCAGGGTCAACGGCTTTATCCAACCCGTAGCCAATAATCGAGAGTGACCACGGCATAGTCAGTTCAAAAATAATAACAATGCCTGCAACCAAGACGAAAAGCGCCGCCATGGCTTCCTTCGCAAATTCATCGGCAGAGGCTTCGCCCTCTTCTTCTATGCGCCTTGCATAAAGCGGGACGAAAGCGGCATTAAAAGCGCCTTCCGCAAACATTCGCCGAAACACATTGGGAAGCTTAAAAGCGGTAAAGAAGGCATCAGACACTAACCCTGCGCCCAGAAACCTTGCGATTAAAACATCGCGCACTAAGCCCAAGAGACGGCTAACGAGTGTCAACGAGCCAATAATCGCAGTTGATTTTAAGAGCCTCATAAAGTCCTAAGCCGCTTTCTTCTCTAAGCGTTTGCTGTCAAGTACTTGGAGAAGTCTTTTACGCAAAGCTTTACGGCGTTTTTCAGGCAGATTTCCGTCGCTCCCGCGGCATCTTACATAAAATGCATCAATGGCTTTTTCGCCCACAACTTCGATATGAGCTGAGAGCACATCAATATCTTCATCGCGCAGAGTTTCCGCCACATGACATAACAAACCCGGACGATCACGCGCTTGAATTTCAATAATGGAAGCGTCGCCTGAAGCAGAGTCCAGATATCTAACTTTTGGCTTCACGGGAATAGCTCCTGCACGGCGAGATTTAATAGGCTTAGGTATCTTCATACCTCCCGTATCCCCTTCCGCAGCTTTACGCGCGCGGCGGCGAAGTGTTTCAAGCGCATGATCACTTTGCCGTCCAAAGGCATGGCCATCTGGGTTTTGCAAATAGAAGACATTCATGACGCGGCCATTCTCGCCCGTATGAAGCCGGGCGCCAATAATGGACGCACCGCAAGCCGAAATGGCGCGGGTCACATCCGCAAATAATCCATTTCTATCTCGGGTTAGAACCCAAAGCTCGGTAATATCGCGCGGTCGGTCCCGCCGTGTTTGAACCGCCGTATCATGGCCTGACTCTAGAGTTTGATCGAAGAAACGCGCGTGGCGGATAAGATCTGTCATATCGAAATTCAGCCAATAATTCGTTTCTAAATCAGAGGTGATTGGCGCGATACGCTCTGACATCTCCAAGGATAACTTTTCGCGGAATTGTTCCTGCGCGGCCTTAGCGCGGGAGACTGGGGCAAGCTCCGCATGACCCTCCAAATAAGCTGATGTCGATTGATAAAGATTACGCAAAAGCACACCTTTCCAATCATTCCAAATACCTGGTCCCACAGCGCGAATATCCACCGCAGTTAAAATGGTCAGCATATCCAGACGGTCTTGGGAGCCGACAAGTTCCGCAAATTCTCTTACGGTTTCAGGATCAGAAATATCACGGCGCTGAGCTGTTTCGCTCATATCCAAATGGCGGCGGATAAGCCAAGCCACAGTGTCAGTCACATTCTGGTTCACGCCCAAACGACGGCAAGCTCTGCGGCCAAGTTGTGCGCCCTCTATGCATTGATCGCCCTGCCCTTTGCCCGTATCATGTAGTAAACATGCCAGATAAAGAATGAGTTTTTGTTCGGCTGTAAACCCTTTCACAATCTCAGTGGAGATGGGGTGTTCTTTTTCCATTTCCCCGCTGAGAATATTATGAAAATTATTTACGAGCCTAAGTGTATGCTCATCTACCGTATAGGCGTGATGCATATTAAATTGAGTCCGCGCAACAATACCGCCAAACTCAATCAGATAACGTCCCAAAACGCCCGCTTCATTCATCGCTTTTAAGGTGGCATATGGCGCGCGGGCGCCTAGCAATATTTTTTGAAAAATCGCTGAGTTTTCAGCACTCCGCCGAAAATCATTATCGATGAGGTTACGGCGAAAATCGATAGCGCTAAACGCGTTAGGGTGAATATCTAAATTGCGGCGGCCTGCTGTTTCAAAAAGCTGCAGGATCATTGACGGCTTCTCTTTAATTTTTAACGGGTCTGAAAACATCAGCCTGCCATGATCAAGAAAGAAATCCGTATTCTTAATATTTCGCCGAGAATTAGGCAGAAATACATCTAGGCCTTTAGGCAGTAAAATAGCTTTTTCAGCTTCGAGCTTTGCGCAAGCTATTCTAGTCAAAGCCCCTACTTCTTTCGCATTGGTGAAATATTCCCGCATGAATTTTTCAACGGCAATTTCAATAGGGCCAGAGGCATGTCCCATTTTTCTAGCCAAGAGTGTTTGTTTGTCAAAGCTCAGGCTTTCAGTTGGACGTGCTGACGCATAATGAAGCCAAATACGCGTACGCCATAAAAAATCAGCGGCGCGCACAAAACGTGTTGCGGCACTTTTGTCAAAGAGCCCCATTTCTACGTAGCTTTGAGGTTGCTGCGCGTCGTTAATTTTACCGTCCTTATCCAGAAAACGTGCAATCCAATAGAGGGCATGCAGGTCCCGAAGACCGCCTTTACCTTCTTTCACATTGGGTTCGATAACATAGCGGGAATTTCCTTCCCGCTCATGGCGCGCATCACGCTCCGCAAGTTTGGCCGCGATATAGGCGCGGCCTTTCCCTTTGGTGATATCTTTGCGGAATTTCGTATAAAGATCATTCGCCAGATCTTCATCACCGCGCAAATACCTGACATCCAGCAGGGACGTTAGGATTGTTTGATCTTCCTTGGCGAGCTTAATAGATTGCTCAACGGTTCTAATTGAATGGCCAACCTTAAGCCCCAAATCCCAGAGCATATAAAGCATATATTCCGTAACTTGTTCTGTATGAGGCGAGCCTTTTTTATTAGCGGTTAAAAATAATAAATCGACATCAGATTGCGGCGCCATTTCTCCGCGGCCATATCCGCCCACGGCGCAAAGCGACATGCGTTCTGACTTTGTTGGATTAGAAACCCGCGAAATATGCGTTATTGTGAAATCAAACAAACCGATGATGATATCATCATGAATGGACGCAATAAGGCGTGCTGTCTCTAGGCCGCCAAGACGCCCCGCTTCGAAATGATCTTGGGCGGATTGTTTCGCTGTCTCTAAAGTTGATTTTAAGATATCAAGAACAGCTCCGCGCACATCTTTGGTATCAGCCGCCGCATGTTCTAGCTGTGCCTTTAAAGATGGGGCGTCAATTTTACTATCGGGGGATCGACGCCTTGCAGGAATTTCAGTTTTTTTAGCTCTAAGGGCCATTTATTTGAGCTTCTTTTTTAAATCATAAATGAGATCAAGCGCCGCGCGGGGGGATAATTCATCCGCATTCAGCGCTTTAAGGGCGTCTTCAATTTCGGAGGGCTTGGCTTTTAAAGGCACCGGAGCGGCAGTAAATAAAGGTAGGGCGCCTAGGCTGTCTTTTTGGCCGTCATGATCAGCTTCTAACTTGTTAAGAACCTCGCGCGCCCTTGCGACAGCGGCAGGGGGAAGGCCCGCAAGCTTTGCCACTTGAACACCGTAAGATTTATCGGCCGCGCCAGGACGCACGTCATGCAAAAAGACTAGATCGCCGTCCCATTCTTTGGCACGGAGACTGGCATTGCTGGCCCCATCAAGATTTTCGATAAGGTCCGTCAGCTCATGATAATGCGTTGCGAAAAGGGCACGGGATTTATTCACGGCATGCAAATGCTCCGCAGCCGCCCAAGCAATTGAGAGGCCGTCAAATGTCGCTGTGCCGCGCCCAATTTCGTCAAGAATAACAAAAGTACGCTCGGTTGCTTGGTTCAGAATTGCGGCCGTCTCGATCATCTCAATCATAAATGTCGAGCGTCCTTGGGAGAGATCATCAGACGCCCCCACGCGAGAGAACAGACTATCCGCCGCGCCAATATGCGCCGAGGCCGCAGGCACAAAGCTTCCCGCTTGGGCCAATATAAACATGATCGCGTTTTGACGCAGATAAGTCGATTTACCCGCCATGTTCGGGCCCGTAATCAAGGTCAGCCGCGGTGCGGATTTTATGCTCGCATCAAGCTGACAATCATTGGCCGTAAAACCCGCCTCGCCAGATTTCTTGAGCGCGGCCTCAACAACGGGATGACGCCCGCCTTTAACTTCGAATGCGAGGCTATCATCGACCAAGGGGCGCACGGCATTGTGATCTGCCGCCCATTGTGCGAGGGCCGTTTGAACATCTAATTGCGCAAGCGCCTGAGCGGCCGCGCGAATAGGTTCTGCGAAAGCGGCGCCGCGCGCCACAAATTCTGCGAATATCTCAAGCTCTAGCGCGAGGGCTTTATC
This sequence comes from Hellea sp., assembly GCA_020629195.1. Lineage (GTDB taxonomy): Bacteria > Pseudomonadota > Alphaproteobacteria > Caulobacterales > Maricaulaceae > Hellea. Next base: position 22,544 of record JAHDDT010000012.1, on the reverse strand, counting down.
CCCTGCCCCTGAAATTTTGGCGTCCAATTCTGCAAGCTCTGCCGTGGTAAAACGTACGCAGCTGCCAAGGGTTTGGCGGTGAATAAATTGACTGTCGGGCCCTTTACTGAGTATCGTATCGGCATATTTGGGCGTGACTTCGACAAAATAACCCAAAACATTATTGTGTTTTATTTTTAGCGTCGGCACATCAGCCGCTTTTGCATAATCAGCCTGCAAGCCGGCCACGATGCGGCGGCTATCATCGCGTAATTTTTTTAGCTCATCTAAATCAGAACGCCATCCCGCCGCAATAAAGTTTCCGTCACGCGCCATCATCGGAACGCTTGGAAGAAATGCTTTGGCGATATCTGATGCAAATTTCGCCAGCTCGCCTTTATCGGCGAGGCTAAGTTGCATCAAAGCTTGGCCCGTATTGCAAGGCACCTCAAGATCAGGTGAGCGTGCAAAGATTGCGCAAAGCTGCTCACCTTGCTTTAGGCCGCTACCCAGTGTCGAGATATCCCTTGGGCCGCCGCGACCCAGCGCGATACGGCTGATGGCGCGGGCCATATCGCCAATTTCTTTAAGCTTGGCTCTAAGCTGGCCTCTAAGTTCACTCTGATTTTCAAAAAACGTGACGGCATCCAAACGGTTATTTATGTCCGCCACATCCACTAAAGGCCGCGCGAGCCTATCGCTCAAAAGACGCGCGCCTGGCCCTGTCACAGTTTTGTCGATAACGGAGAGAAGCGAGCCCGACTTCTTGCCTTTTTGTGTGCGGTCTATTTCAAGGCTCATACGCGTGGACGGATCAATCGCCATATAGCCACTCGCGACGCGGCGCTGCGGCGGGGAGAGCTGCACGGGATTTCCCGCTTGTGTGAGCTCAAGATAATCTAGCAATGCGCCTGCCGCAGATATTTCTGCTTTCGAAAAATCGCCAAAACCGTCGAGGCTTTTGACATCAAAACGGTCTTTGAGGCGGCGCTCGCCAGAACGGACATCAAATTTGGTTGAAGGCTGTGGCGTTAAAGCCGTTCCTGATAATGGCAAGCCCGCCATGAATTCTGGTAATTGGTAAAGGCTTTCTGGCAAGACAATCTCGCGGGGTGATAGAGCGGAGAGCTCACTGGCAAGACGCGCAGCAGGCACATCACAAACATGGAATAAGCCGTCGGATATATCAGCCCATGCCAGCGCATAATCTCCTGCCAAGGTTTTGGACATAGCGAGGATTAAATTACGTCCCCTTGCATCTAGCAGCGTGTCTTCGGTCAAGGTTCCAGGCGTAACAACGCGGACAATGGCGCGGTTGACGACAGATTTATAGCCGCGCTTTTTGGCTTCGGCAGGGCTCTCCGTTTGCTCACACACTGCCACGCGAAAGCCTTTTTTAATCAGGCGCTGTAGATAGGTCTCAGAGGAATGGACGGGCACGCCGCACATCGCGATATCTTGGCCTTCATGTTTGCCGCGTTTTGTCAGCGCAATATCGAGGGCCTCAGCTGCCTTTACAGCATCGTCAAAGAACAGCTCGTAAAAATCACCCATGCGGTAAAAGAGTAAAACATCTGGCCCAGCCTCAGCCTTAATGCCCAAGAACTGCGCCATCATCGGCGTCACCTTATGGGCCTTTTTATCGGTATTAACGGGAGCGTTCATCAGGCCCGTAAATTGGCGAAAAAGGTTGCGACTCGCAAGCTCTAACTACTTTAATCCTGTGTGGATTTCATTTTGCCGCGGTCGAGCAACTTTATCTTCCAACTGACAATCACAGCTAAGAGAGGCGGAATGCCAAAAAGAGCAGTCACTATAAAGAAATTCTGATAGTCAATCATATCCGCCAAAACGCCAGAAAATCCGGCTATGGATTTTCCAGAAAAAGCAACAATAGATGAAAATAATGCATATTGAGTCGCGGTAAATTCCTTATTCACAAGAAGCGACATAAAGGCAATTATGGCCGTGCCTGCAAAGCCTGCCGCTAAGTTATCTGCACCTATGGTCACAAATAAATATTGAGCCAAAGGCGCATCAACTTGGGCAAGCCAAGCAAAGGCCATATTGGTCACAATGGTCAATATAGCGCCAACTATCAGTGTCTTTGGAAGTCCAAATTTAAGCGCAGACCAGCCGCCCGCAAAAGAGCCAACTAATAACATGGTCACGCCAAATGCGCCCTTAACGAGTCCTATCGTGCCCTTGCTATATCCCAAATCAATATAAAGGGGCATCGCCATAACACCCATTGTGTAATCACTAAATCGATAGGTCATAACAATGAGTAATAATAGAAGAGACAGCCACCCAAAGCGGCGAACGATATCTGCGAAATCACCCACAATAGGAACATCATAAATGGCCTGTCCCTGCAGCGTCTCGCGGCCCAATGTTAAAAGCGCTATGGCAAAAAAATAGGGGAGAGATAGGATAAATAGAATAATGTAAAAAAGATCGCCTACCCCGCCATATTTTTTAAACCCTAAAACAAGGGCTATAATTGGCACAATAAACAAAAAACGTGACCATTTAATCTCTGAGACGGATTTAGGTTTTGCTTCAACAGGACGGCTCGCCCAAAAAGGGGTTGTCGCTCCCAAAAAAGCTATGAAGGCAACGGTCCAATAGGCAATAGGCCATGAACTTAATTCTGCGACCCACAATACACCTGAAATCGCAATGATCATTCCGAATCGATATCCGAGCTGATAGACGGCGGCCATCATCGCTTGTTCTTTGTCTTCGGATGCATCAATGCGCCATGCGTCAACGCAAATATCCAATGTTGCAGAGAAGAACCCTATCATAACGGCGCATATGGCAACATTACGCAAATTCTCAGCAGGGTCTTGAAAACCCATTGCTACCATCGCCCCCGTAACGCCTAAAACGGCCAAGAATGTCCAAGCCAATCGGTTTCCGATTTTATTGGCTAATACTGGAATTCTTATGCGGTCCGTTAAGGGGGCCCAGAGAAACTTCAGCGAATAAGCAAAACTGGCCCAAATAAAGAAACCAATTGTGGCGCGATCTACACCGACTTCGCGCAACCATGCCGAAAGCGTCGTGTAGACCAACATAATGGGAAGGCCGGCGCTAAAGCCCAAAGCCAACATGGCAGCCATTTTGCGGCTTGCAAATATTTCTGAAAAAAGAAAAGCCTCATCCAATTTTTGGATAAGGGATTTTTCAGTCTTTACATCACTCATATAAGAACACCGCGGCTTAGGATTAAGCCACGGTGCAATTCTTTTAGTCCCTTTTCAAGGCAAGATTTTGGTCATTACGCGGCTTCTCTCTGAGCCTTATTTTTTGTCCAAGTCCGAACCATTTCAGAGAGCTCTTCTGCAGAGACTGGCTTTGTCATAAAGTCATTCATTCCGCTGTCGAAACAGGCATTACGGTCATCATCAAAAGCGTTGGCCGTCAGGGCAATAATCGGCAAGCCTTTGGATACATTGTCCATGGCGCGAATTTTTCTTGTCGCTTCGAGCCCGTCCATATTGGGCATTCTCATATCCATAAAGATCAAATCATAGGAAGAGGACTTCATTGCCTCTACAGCTAACGCACCATCTTCAACAGTTTCGACAGTATGCCCTTCGGCTTCTAAAAGCGTACGGGTCAATAAAGCATTTATCGCATTATCCTCAGCGAGAAGAATCCTTATCGGGCCATCACCCTCAACTTGACTCGCTTTAGGCGCATCAACTGTTTCGGCTTCCGACGTTTCTTCCTCTGTCGACGTCTCTACGCCAACAGCTTTTGCAATAACGGCATCCCGCCAATTATTTCCAAGAACAGTATTCTCACTCTCTAATGGCAAAGCCCGACGTTCGTATTCTCGCTCTTGCGAAGCGGTCTCTTGAACTGGCATGGGGTCTTGCAATGATTGCGTATCTTGATGCGTTAAAATGGGCTCGGCATTTACAGACTCTGGCTCTGAGTCTGGGGTCACTTGTGGGGTCGTTAGATTATCATAAGAGGACGACTCAAATGAAGGGTCAGTAGCAACATCTGCGATAATAGAATCTGCTGCTTGATGACTTTCGGTAACATAGGATTCAACACTGGCCGTTTCTGTAACCTGATTCTGCAACGGCTCTTGAGGAGGTTGTTCTTGATAACTCGGCGCGTCTGCAATTTGAACTTCAGCCACGGGAGCAGTATCCGTGTTCTGAGAAAAGGCAGGAAGCGGCGTATCTACCGATTGGTTTTGTGTCGTGGCGACGTAACTGTTATCTTGCCCCGCGCTTGGTACAGACTGAGCTTCAGCAGGAGGTTGCAGAGCTCCGGGATCAGGGTCAGGCGTATGCATAAGATAGGTTACATTTCGTGCCATGGCAAAAGCATTCCCATCGGCCATGGTAAATTCCATCCAGTCAAAGACTTGCTCTCCATCATCTGACGGCAAGCGCGTTTCAAACCGATAAGGCAGCCCCGGAGGCTGCGGAACGGGCCAACCTGTAACCACATTACCGCGCCAATCATCAACTTGTCCCCCGTACATTTGGAGAAAGGCTGCATTGACAAAAAGCACTCGGCCCATGGGGTCACGTTTAAGAGCGGGGTCCGGCCAAGGCCAAATCTGTGCCGCAAAAATGTCGTCAGGTGACATGCATATCCCCTCAAATCCCACAAACGGGTGAATCTTAACCTTGTTTGTGAACACTTAATCTAAAAAATGTCTTACCAAAACGGTTAAAAATTGGGTTTATTAGATTTATTTTTTAAAAACTTCACGCTTAAGCTTTATATTTTAAGCCGAATATATGGCTAATATCGACGCTGACGGGAAGTGGGTTGCAGTTTTTTATGTTGCGCTATCCCCTTACGCGCACGGCGATGAGACAAACTTTCGGCAATGTGTAATCTGTGTATGTTTTCGGATCCAGCCAAGTCAGCTAATGTTCGCGCCACTTTCAGCACACGGTGATATCCTCTTGCTGTTAAGCCCAAAGTTTCAGCCGCCTGAATTAAGAGTGTTTGGCCTTCCTTATCTGGAGCGGCGACATGATCAAGCATATCTTGTGAAAGCTCAGCATTAGTGCGCCCGCCATTGCGTTCAAGCTGCACCGCCCTAGCACGCGCCACCCTTGTTGCGACCTCCGCTGTGCCTTCTTGACTTGGCGGTAGAGCGAGATCAGCAGGCGTTACAGCAGGGACATCAATTTGGATATCCAGCCTGTCCATAAATGGCCCAGACACGCGAGCTTGATAATCTGCGGCACAGCGCTCACCCCGGCGGCAAGCAATTCCATCTGCGCCTCCGCTTCCGCAGCGACAAGGATTCATGGCGGCAATTAGCTGAAAGCGTGCGGGATAAGTCACGTGAGCATTAACGCGGGCGACAGCAATTTCGCCTGTTTCAAGAGGTTGGCGCAGACTATCCAAGACTTGCGGTGTAAATTCGGGCAATTCATCCAAAAATAAAACGCCGCGATGTGCCAAAGAGGCTTCGCCGGGCTTCGCCTTTGTACCACCGCCGACCATCGCCGCCATTGACGCGGAATGATGCGGCGCTCGAAATGGACGTACCCTTGAGAGCTGTCCACGTTCTAACAGCCCCGCAACAGAATGAACCATGGATACGTCGAGTAATTCTTTAGCCGTCAACGGAGGTAAAAGCCCTGCCATTCGCGCTGCAAGCATGGACTTGCCCGATCCAGGCGGCCCAACCATGAGTAGATTATGCCCGCCCGCCGCAGCCACTTCCAAAGCCCGTTTCGCTGTTTCCTGTCCGCGTACATCCCGCAGATCAAGTGAGCTTTCATCCTCGAGCATTTGGCCAGGTTCGGGACGAGCCAGTATTTGACTCCCCTTAAAATGGTTCATCAATTGAATAAGGTTTTGCGGTGCAAGCAAAGGTAAATCGCCTGCCCAAGCCGCCTCGGCGCCATTAGGCTGCGGACAGATGAGGCCTAAACCTTCTGAATTTGCTAAAACCGCCGCCGGCAGAGCCCCTGGAACACCAGAGATGGTGCCGTCCAATGATAATTCGCCGATCGCCACAAAGCTCTCAATCGCATCTACTGGAATAACGCCGATGGCAGCCATTAGCCCAAGCGCGATGGGGAGGTCATAATGCGCGCCTTCTTTGGGTAAATCCGCAGGAGCAAGATTTATAATAATTCGTTTTCCGGGTAAGCCTATTCCAAGGGAGGCAAATGCGGCTCTGACGCGCTCACGTGACTCAGCCACCGCTTTATCGGCCAGTCCAACAATATTGAAGATATTCTTACCAGATGACGTGACCTGAACCTGCACATCAACACGCCGCGCTTCCGCGCCGTCAAATGCAACCGTGTAAATACGTGCAACCATAATACCCTCCGATATTATGAGTTATCATAGAAGGCTAGAACAAATCAAGAACTTTAATCTAGCTGTGGAGACCGATACAGCGAACAGCCCTAAAAGCTTCGCTGCTTCGCGGAAAAATAAGCGGGCTTTTTGAGGGTCTTAAGGGGTCCCGCATATGATATCCTCTTTGATCACGTTTGACGATCATAGCCCAATGCGAGCGTCCGTTTTTAAGATAGAATTGCACAAGCGGATATTGTCCCTCCAACATGCAGCTATCAATAATATCTTCTGAAACCTCGTCATGATAAATGGCTTTGGCGCGTCCTTCAGTGACTTTGCGAATGCCGTCCCAAATGAGCCAACCTCGCGACGTAAAGCTCTGAGTTGATGTCAGCCTAGTATTTAAGTCTGACGGATCAGTGGTGAACCCAAGATTTGCGAGCGCCATAGCTGCTGCCGTCACGAGGCAACCGTCACTGGCCATTGAGTCAGATGTATTGCCAAGACGTTCTTGACCCCAGCGGGGGTCTTTTTGCAAAAATGCGGCTCTGTCTGGCAAAGCGAGGCCTCCTTTAGGAATAGGTGTCATTTGCGGAGGCATTTGGACGGCGCTCTCAGACCCAGGCGGCAATGGCGTTGTACCGCAAGCAGATAACGCGATAATCATAAATAGAGTTATAGTCGCCCTGAGTAACATAACTCCGCCCTAGGGTATAAGTCCTAAGAGAGCGTTGCGTTTTATGTGAACACTTCGTAACCCACGATAGCTATTACGAATTTAGCTTGTTGTCCTAGCCTCAGAAGACTAAAGCAGACAGTATTGCGTATTTTAGGTGAAAAAATGACAGTGATCTCCCGCCTCGCCCTCTTGGCTCTTTCGACAGCTTTACCGTTTGCAGCCATAGCCCAAAGCAATGGAAATTCCTCTAACCCCCCCATAATTCAGCCTGCTGAATTTTGCAAAGCCGGGACTGTCATTATTGTAGATGGCCTGAGAGAATGCCGCATTGATGACAGCTTAGAGACTTTAATAGCTGACTTTGAGCAAATGGAAATTTCTGGCAACCCGATATCTGCTGGACAAGAGGGTGACCGTGAAGCCTTACGCAAATTGCCCGATGTCAGTCCCGAGGCTGCTGAAAATTATAAACGCATTACGACAGACTTTATCAAGCGCCACGCGGCCTTGTCGGCGCGGCCAATGTCTCAAGAAAAACGTCTAAATTATCAGCTGCTTGGTTTTGTTCTTGAGCAGCGTCAGCGCATGATACCATTTGATCAAGCCCGAATCCCATTTACAAATGATAGTGGGTTTTTCAATGAAATGAGTTATATTTCGCGGCAAACGACATTCGCTAAAATCGACGATTATGAAGCCTATGCAGCGCGGTTGACAGAAATTCCGCGCTATTTTGGCCAGCATAAAGCTAACCTCAGACGCGGCATCCAAACCAATATGACTGCCTCTGCGGAAATCATGCCGGGCATTATTGAGATGGTTGAAAATCTAGGAGAAGGCAGCGCTAAAGATCATAGTTTTTTCAAGCCCTTCACAATCTATCCGGACGCAATCTCAAAAGATGAACAAGCCCGCCTGACATCATTAGGTGAAGCCGCCATTATGAATGCGGTTATGCCCGCCTATCGTGATCTCGCAAAATTTCTAGAAGAAGAATATTTACCACATGCGCGATCAGTTGTGGGTATAGGAACAACAGAAGAAGGGCGTGAATATTATCGGGCACTTGTACGCTACTTTACAACGCTCGATATGAGCCCTGATGAAGTTCATGAAATCGGTCTGAAAGAGGTAGCCCGAATCCGCAGCGAAATGGACACCATCATTGAAGACTTAGAATTCAAAGGTAGCTTTGCTGAGTTTTTAGATTTTTTACGCACAGACCCTCAATTCTATGCCACCTCGGAGGAACAGCTTTTAAAAGAGGCTGCGTGGATGGCTAAACAGATCGACGGAAAAATGCCGGAGTTTTTTGAGACTCTGCCGCGCCTCTCTTATGGTGTTATCCCCGTTCCCAAGGAGATTGCCCCCAATTACACAACCGGACGCTATTGGGGCGGTAATCCCGAGCAACACCGCGCAGGTAATTATGTCGTCAATACGTATGATTTGAAGCAACGCCCACTTTATAACCTCCCTGCACTCACAGCCCATGAAGGCGTTCCCGGTCATCATCATCAAATTGCTTTGGGCCAAGAGCTCAAAGATGTGCCGCCCTTCCGCCAAAGTCTTTATCCAAATGCTTTTGGTGAAGGTTGGGGCCTTTATTCAGAAAAACTCGCAAAAGAAATGGGGCTTTATAAAACGCCTTATGAAAATTTCGGACGGCTCACTTATGAAATGTGGAGAGCTTGCCGCCTCGTGGTCGATACGGGTATGCATTGGAAAGGCTGGACACGCGAACAAGCGGAGGCCTGCTTCTTTGAAAACTCTGCCCTTGCCCCTCATAATATCAGAACTGAAGTCGAACGCTATATTAGCTGGCCCGGCCAAGCGCTCGCTTATAAAATCGGGGAACTTAAGATATTGGAACTGCGCAAACGTGCTAAAACGCAGCTAGGCGATAAATTTGATATCCGCAAATTCCACGATGCAATCTTACTGGATGGCGGCATGCCGCTCGACCTATTGGAACGTAAAATCGACCGCTGGATATTCGCAGAAAAATCCAGACCGGACGAAGAGTAAGGTTTAAAAACAACAAAACCTCGGCAGTTTCCTGCCGAGGCTGTGTCCCCAGTCACATAGACCAAAACCTATGTGAAATATTTTTCGTCAAACTAGAAGCGGTAGCGGCCCCGTAGCATGACAGGCACGGAATAACGCGCGCCGCCATTATTTGCACCTGACAAGGCTGTTCCTGGACGAATTGCTGATGTATCCGTTTTTGGTACACCTGTATAACGCAGACCTGTCTCAAGACCTATTGTTGTATATTTAGCGACAGGCGTTTCAAAACCAATCATACCCGCTGCCGTTGGAACCCAACCTCCTTCGTAAAAAGGAAGATCAGCAACATTATTCACCGTTGTGCCAGCTGTAGTGGTGACGTTGTTTAAAGTGATATCGTCCAAATGCGCTGCACCGAGTTTACCTTCTACATATGGGCGAACAGACTTAAGAATCAGTCCTTTACGCGGCGCAAAATACTGACGAAGACCGATCTCGGCACCATATGTCTGATAATCAGATAAACCGCCTTGGAGTGACGCTCCATTAAGCGTGCCCCAATCTACAACATCGCCGCCATTGGCATTTTCAACAAATGCGTTACCCGTGATCTTACGATTTGGACTTAGAGCGTAAGACCCGCCAAGTTCGGCACGATAACCCGTATCGAAGATGTCGCTATTATCAAGATTGCGAACCGAAGTGCGAGGCGCCGCATTCATTTTATCGCCAGTCACAGCATGGCCACCAACAGCGAATGATGGGCCTATGGCGCCTTCGAGATTCCAACGGCTTAAACATTGACCGCTATGACAGCCCTTAGGCGCAACTTTATCAGCTTGATAGCCGTAATTGCCAGTCTGTGCGTTGTAACCGTAGTTCTTATAGTCTTTGTTTCCACCTAATCCTAAAAAAGAACACCCTGAAAGTGCGATAGCTGCCGCACCTGCTAATAAAATACGCATAAATCCATTCCCTGTTGTTACGAATTGGCACAATTGCCTTGAACTTCAGATTTGAAACGGAACGTTGCAAAGAAAAGGCCAATTCATATTTATGGGACGGCTCCATAGGGAAAAGTCTTAAAGAAAATGCAAAAAGCCCGGGCGTTTGACCCGGGCTTTTGTATTCATAGTTATTTTTGGGTTAATTAAAAGGCAACCCGGCCACGTAGAGAGACTGGGATAGACCAACGGTCATCAGACTTCGTATTTGTGTCAAGATTATCGCGCCAGCGAATACCTGTCTCAACACCCAGCGCCGCACGTGACCCTACAGCCATCTCTGCGCCTATTACGCCTGCTGCTGTTGGACGCCATCCGCTATCGATAAATTCTTGCGTATTGGCTGCAGCTGTCAAAGTTCCGCCAGACGATGTCTGTGTGACATCGACACCATTATTATGTGTGAAGCCGCCTGTGGCGCCGACATAAGGACGGAATACTGGATTATAACCCATATATTGACGTACGCCGCCTTCGAGTTTCCACTCTTCAAGGTCTGAATATTCAGCTGTTACTGTTTCAACAGGGCCGCTTGATGTAAAGTTACCTGCTGAGTCATAGGAACCCGGCTCAAATGTACCATTTTCAAGTGTCTGGCCTTTACGCTTAGAATAACCCAAGCCACCAATCAGTGTTGTATTGCGTGACACGTCATAGGCTAGATTACCGCCGAGGCTGATGCCTTTCTTAAAGGCATCGTCATAGCTAATCGCATCAAGTTCACCAATACGCGCTGTTGAGCTGGCGAAATCAGCACCGTTAGGGCTTTCTTCTTTGCCGCCAAAGACATCGCCGCCAATGTCAAATTCTGTCCCGATGCCTGTTTCAAAAGCGAATGGAAGAGCCGCACCAACGCCGCGAAGCTGCGGAACGCCGTAATAAGCGGGATAAGGCTGCGGCACATAATAAGGCGCGCCTTGTATTGTTTGTACGCCAGCACCTTGGACATATTGACCATTGCCATATTGCGTGCCGACAACATTTTGTCCGTAAACAGCAGATCCATATCCTGCATTCGCGCCAAGTGTTGTTACGCCGCCATTTGCGCCATACGCACCTTGGAAGCCTTGAAGATTATATCCGTTAACGCCGTAACCTGCGCCGACGCCATTCGCCGCTAAGCCAGCGCCTACGCCGCCAAAACCAGCACCCGCGCCATATCCGCCTGCACCGTATCCAGCGCCTGTACCGTAACCAGCGGCCCCATATCCAGCGCCAGCACCTGAGCCGTAACCCGCAGCCCCGTAACCCGCGCCCGCTCCGTAGCCTGCTGTGCCATATCCAGCACCGCCTGCACCGTAGCCTGCACCAGCACCATAACCTGCGCCCGCGCCATAACCGTTACCTGCGACGCCGTAACCGCCGCCAACGCCACATGCTCCCGCGCTTCCGCCGCCAGCGTAATATCCCGTTCCAGTGGGAGCACAGTTTACACCATAGGCCCCGCCTGCAGATCCGTGACCGCCCATACCCAGCCAGGAACACCCTGACAATAAAACCGCTGATAAAGCGCAAACTGCAAGCCGCATATCGGCCTCCCTTTTCTCGTTAAAAGACTAACTGTCCCAATTTAAAACACTGTATGCTTAAAATTTCGTTTCTAAATCGGAAACAAAACCTTAAGGTTTCCAGTTATTTAGTTAAAAGTTGTAACTTCCTCTGATTGTCATCGGAATTGCTATATTTTTATCGCCACGTTCACCGTTGCTATATTTGCGAGCGCCTTCAACACGGACACCTGTTTCAAATGCGAGAGCTGATTTGGGCGTAACTTGCCACTCCATACCGGCGTTTAACTGACCTGATGGAACCCATTGACTATCATAGAGATCAACACGTGTGTTAGGGCCTACAATTTCGTAGTAATCATTTTCACCACTCTCAAAGGCGCGCTCGTAAAAACGCTGTGTCTGAGATGAATCGTAAGAGACAGCGTTGTAATGTGACGCGCCAACGGCGGCCCCGACAAAAGGCGTCAAGGTTTTATAACCTTGGCTTTTGACAAGAGGGTTAAAGTAATAACGCCCACCAGCTTCTAAATCGAGGCGCTTCATATCCGTAAAATCATAATTGAACCGGGCAATTTCTTCATTTGGAATAAATGATGTTGAACGTTGAAGGCCGCCCGCGGTAACAAAATTTCCTGTCGGAGGGTTTGGGTTACCCATGGCGTCAACACCCGGATCCTCTGGTTGATAATCTTGAGATTCCGTCAAACGGTAAAGCGTGGCATCAATAGAGGCAACTTGGCCGCTCTTACCTTCGGCTTGAGAATATCCGGCATTTGCAAAGAAAGTGGTTTTTGGATTCACAATATATTCAAATCCGCCAGCGAGCCGTGTGGGCGTGCTGTAAACATCATCGAAAGAAATTTCAGGGTTCCTTGCGCGTTCGTAACCTAAAAAGCCAGTTCCTGGCGGCGTTAAGACCGCTGTTCCGGAAAGCTCCTGCTGATTCGCAGTCCATGTAACGGTCGTTATATTGCCTGTAGCTTCGCTACCTGTCGTTCTGGCTTCACGGTAATCCTGCGGGTTATATCCAGCCACAGGGTCAATTGTCGGAAGTTTTGTGTAATCCAGTAATCCTCCAGAGATACTTTTCTCAGCCCCTAGAGATAACGCCCCACGAAAACGCGGCTTGCGCTTTTTACTCTTACGCGGACCATAATGTGCAGCTTGTTGATGCGCAACACCTGCGTGAGAGCCATAACCTTGGCTCGCATATTGGCCGCGGCCCTGCGCTGGCACGCCGAAGCTAGGCTGTTGCGGAAAACCGCCCGCAGTACCAAGCGTGACCTGAGAGGGGTGACAGCCTTGCGGAATCGGCGCTTTTGGCGAGAAAACTTGGCAAGGGTCACGCTGAGCTTGATATTGGTGCTGCCGGTGATGTCCACCGCCATATTGATAGTGCGAAGATTTAGCATGATGACCTTGGCCGCCGCCATTAAAGACATTGCCAACACCACCAAGCCAAGAACAGCCTGAGAGTAATACCGCTGATAAAGTGCAGACAGCTAAGCGCATCTCGTTCCTCCGAAAAAGTCATCCTGCAGAGCGCAGGAAAACTATGGTTAACGAGAGAAATGACGCGGTTTGCTTAACAAGGCGTTTATATGTTGGTTTTTTTTAGGATTTAGAGGAATTTTTGCACATTTTCTGGTGGACGGCCCAATATTGCGGCATTTCCTTTAACCACGATAGGGCGTTCAATGAGCTTGGGGTGCTTACTCATAGCCTCAATGAGGGCCGCTTGATCGGCCTCAGTCTTTAATCCAAGCTCTTTATAGAGGGCCTCACCCGTCCGCATCAGCGCTCTAGCGTCTGCGAAGCCTAATTTCCCAAGAAGCTCTGTTATTTCAGCCGAAGATAATGGCTCATTGAGATATAATATAATCTCAGCCAGCTCTCCCGCCTCTTCAATCAACTTTAATGTCTGGCGAGACTTGGAACATCGCGGATTGTGGTAGATTTTTAACGCCATAGCGAAACTCCGATTGATTTGAGCCGTGTATATCGTCACATAACTCACGTGAAAACCGCTTTAGTCATATCCTCGCTGGTCGCCTCAAGCCAAGTCGGCGCAACCGCAAGCGCTTTTTGTCTGCGCAGATTAGGCATAGAAACCGTTCTTATCCCAACAACCGTGTTGGGACGTCACCCCGGATGGGGGCCGCCAGGCGGACAAGCCCTTTCAGCCGCGCATTTGCGTGATATGTGGGACGTTATAAAAGCCCAAAACATAAAATTTCATGCGGTGATGACAGGTTATCTTGCAGATGACAGTCATATCGGCGTCGCGGCGGATATTATCGCAGATATAAAAACCGCAAATCCTGCGGCTATTATATTAGTGGACCCTGTTATGGGGGACAATGGAGCCTTGTATATTCCAGAAAGCCGCGCCGAAGCTATTAAAACGCACTTACTGCCTCTAGCCACAGTTACGACCCCAAATGCTTGGGAACTGTCATATATATCAGGCCGCCCTGCAAACTCAGTAAAAGATATTTTAGGCAGCGCCTCAGATATCACCGCGGCGTGTCTTGTAACGTCAGTCCCTCATGGCAATAAAATCGGCGCCCTCTTTATTGACGGACCTGCTCGGTATTTTGTTTATCATGACACCTTTTCATCTGTTCCGCATGGCGGCGGGGACAGTCTCGCAGCAACATTCTTAGCGCATTTACTGCTTGGAGACTTGCGGCGCGACGCTTTAGCCAAGTCCGTCGCCAGTATTTTTAGCATTTTGTCAACGGCAGTCTCTGACTCGTGCCAAGAGCTTCCGCTCGTGAAAGAACAAGATGCTTTGATCATAGCCAAACCTTTACCGATTAAAATATTATGACCTCAATTCCCTTTGATATATTTGCCGCGTCTGGCTTCGAAGTCGTAGCGGATGCCTTTAAAGCCAATTTCGAAGACGGCTTAGAACATGGCGCTCAATTTTATGTTTTTCAAAATGGAAAGCCTCTCATCGACATGAAAGGCGGGTGGGCGGATCGAAAAGAGACACGCGCTGTTACATCAAAGACACTTTTTTCAGTGTTCTCATCTGGCAAAGCTATGGCCGCTATGGTTATTGCGCATCTCGCGGATCAAGACCGTCTGGGCTATAATCAGCTTGTCGCAACCCTTTGGCCGGAATTTGCGGCTAACGGCAAAGGTGAGCTAACAATTGCGCAAGTCATGTCACATCAGGCTGGACTATCGGGAATTACGAATCCAGATTGGATGAAAGAAGATTGGTATGACTGGGATAAGACCTGCGCAGAGCTTGCCGCGCAAGAGCCCATCTTTCCGCCTGCTTCAACCAGCGGCTATCATCCTGTCACTTATGGATTCTTAGCGGGGGAGATTGCACGCCGCGCTGACAAAGACATGCGCAGCTTGGGCCGTATCTTGCGAGAAGATATTTGCGCGCCCAATGAGATTGATGTCTGGATTGGTTTACCCCTTTCCGAACATGAGCGCTGCGCTCAAATGATTAAACCCAAAGCTCTGGCGGATTTAGGCGAGATGAACGCCGCGACCAAAGCCGCCTTTATGAGCAAAAGCGCCGCACCCGGTGGTCGACCCGAGAGCGAATGGCGAGAAGCTGAATTTGCGGGCAGCAATTGCCAAGCCACCGCCAAAGGCCTCGCGCGCGTCATGCAGCTAGCTGTGGACGGAAATATTGGCGATACAAAATATCTGTCCGAAGATATTGTGCTTGCCCTGAGCAAATCCCGTATCTCAGGCCGTAATCTTGTTTTGCCATTTGATATAGACTTTGCCGCAGGCGTGATGCGTAACGCGCCTAATTATTTTTACGGCCCCAATGCGCAGACCGTGGGTCATAGCGGCTGGGGCGGATCTTGTGTTTTCGCAGATCCTGTAACGGGCCTTCACGGCGCTTATGTTATGAACCGTCAAGAAAACACCTTATTGGGCGACATGAGACCTCGCCGCATGATAGACGCGCTCTATAATTGTCTCTAAGCAGAGCCTCGGGAGGGACACATGCCGAATAGCGAATTTATACAACAATTATGGGAAATGGGGCCAAGCCTCGTTGAACATACCCCACATGGAAAAAAGCTCGGCATTAAATTTGTCGCCGTTGATAAAGGCCGAGCCACCATGAGCCTCCCTTATAACCCTGAGCTAATCGGGGACCCTGAAACCCGCGTCATGCATGGCGGCGCTGTCACAACATTGCTTGACCAGACTTGCGGCTTTGCGGCGATTGCAGGTTTTGAGGAGCCGAGTGCCTGCGCGACACTTAACCTGTCCATTGATTATATGCGCGCCGCCAAACCAGGCGAAACCATCATTGCGCAAGCCCATTGTTACAAAGCCACCAAACATGTCGCTTTCCTCAGAGCTGTTGCGCATGACGGCGACGAGACAGACCCTGTGGCCACAGCACAAGCGACCTTCATGGCCACTGGTGCTCGTAAGAAGGGCGTAAAGTCATGGTAGGGCATGACAAAATTGCCAAAGCGCTTCTCCGTATTCCTTACGCGCAAAGTCTGGGCGTTAAGCCTCTTTTTATCGGCGAGGAATTTACGTTGATCATGCCCTATGTGGACAGCAATATTGGAAACCCCACGCTGCCCGCCTTACATGGGGGCGCGATTAGCGGGCTTATGGAGATGGCCGCTATTGTCCAGCTCATGATTGAGCAAGAGGAAGGGCAAGGCTTGCCTAAACCTATCGGCATCAATGTTGATTATTTGCGCAAGGGTAATCCCAAAGACACCTATGCTCGCGCCGTTATCTTTAAACAAGGCAGCCGCGTCGCTAATGTCCGTGTGCAGGCGTGGCAAGACGATTATGATAAACCTATTGCGGCCATGCACGGTCATTACCTTATGGCCAAGAAAGATTAAGGTCTGAACTCAATGTCCTCCGCAGGCGGTATCGCGCTAACGCGCAAAAACATCTTCACACAGAGCTGGCCGATCATGCTCGCCAATGCGGCTGCGCCTATTGTCGGACTCGTCGATACATTTGTGATTGGGCGCTATAGCACGACCACCGCTTTAGCAGGAATTGGGCTTGGGGCTGTTATATATGCCATTGCTTATTGGGGGTTTGGCTTTCTGCGCATGAGCACAGCGGGCCTCGCTGCCCAAAGCGACGGCGCAAAAGATGAAGGCGGCGTGCAGGCGCATCTGGCTCGCGCCGTGCCCTTAGGCTTTTTCATTGGGCTTCTTATTTTCGCAGCTCAAATACCGCTTGTCGCGGGGGCGTTTAAAATCTTTACGGGCACGCCAGATGTCGAAAGCGCGGCGGCCACTTATATTGGTGCAAGACTTTGGGGCCTCCCTGCAACGCTCGCCTCTATTGCTTTGATGGGATGGTTTGTGGGGATTAGCCGCTCGGGTCTTGCGCTGAAAATGCAGATCATCCTGAACCTCATCAACATTATATTATCCCCGATATTTGTTATTCAATTAGGCTGGGGGCTTTGGGGTGTTGGGATTGCCTCGGCCATCGCAGAATGGGGCGGGCTAGTTGCGGGGCTTTACCTGGCCTATACCGCCATCAAAACACGCGGCGGTTTTAGGCGTGAAGCCCTGAGCAAATCGGCTCTTCTCAATACGGCTGCCTTAAGAAAACTTGGCATTACCAACAGCAATATTTTTATCCGCACCATGTGCCTGACGTTGGGCTTTAGTTTCTTTGGCAATGCCGCCGCAGCAGAAGGTGTCGTCTTCTTGGCGGGTTACCATATCCTCATGCAATTCATTACCATGGTCGCCCTCGTCTTAGATGCCTTCGCCCACACCGCAGAAGCCGTCACAGGCGCCGCTTATGGGGCGAAAAATAAAGCCCGCTTTGATAGAGCCATTCGGCTCACGACGGAGTTTTCCGCTGCCTTTGCTATTTTGATAGGCGCGCTTATTTTCTTTGGCGGGCCCTATTTTATCGCTATGCTATCCAAAGACCCAGAGGTCATTTCTAGCGCGACAAGATATCTGCCCTATTGCGCCCTCGCGCCCATTGTTGGATTTGCGGCTTGGCAGCTCGATGGTATTTTTATTGGCACCACCCATACGCGCGAAATGCGCAATGCGGGTATCGCTGCGGTTGTCATCTACATCACCGCCCATCACGTATTAACCCCAAAATTCGATAAAGATGGTATTTGGTTAGCTTTCTTAACGTATTATATAGCAAGAGCTGTAACACTTTGTTTATACGTTCCAAAGATTCGCAAACACATGGACGACGAAAATGGATATTAAAGTTGATAATCTGACACACCCCGATGTCCGCGCCCTTGTCGTGACACATCATAATGAAATGGTGGCCAATGATAATATAAACATATCCAATGCCCTTGATTTAGAGGGACTACAAAGTGAGGACGTCACATTTTTCTCCGTCTGGGAGGGTGAAACGCTCACGGGCTGCGGCGCGGTCCGAGAGCTCGATGCGACACATGGCGAAATAAAATCTATGCATACGGATCGCCGCTTCCGTCGCCGCGGCGTAAGCGCAGCTTTGCTTTATCACATGACGAAATTCGCTGAACAGCGCGGTTATAAACGCCTCTCTCTTGAAACGCATCCCGGGCAATATTTTACGCCCGCCCTGAAGCTCTATAAGCGTTTCGGTTTTGAAGAATGCGGCCCCTTTGGTAATTATGAAGACAGCGAGTATTCCGTCTTTATGACGAAAGAGATTTAATCACTTAACGCTGCCCTACCGCTTCGCCAATCGTCTTAAACCCATCGGCTTTCAATCGCGCTTTTAAATCGCGGTTTATCTCTGTGACTAACCCTGGCCCTTGAAAGACGAGCGCGGAATAAAGCTGCACGGCTTTGGCGCCCGCGCGTATTTTCGCATAGGCCTGCGCGCCATTGCTGATCCCGCCCACACCGATGAGATCAATTTTGCCCTCTGCTGCCGCGTAAAACTCTTTTAGAATCTCTGTCGATTTTTCGAAAAGCGGCGCCCCAGAGAGGCCTCCGCCTTCACCTTTGTGCTGGCTTTGCAATGTATCAGGCCGCGCAATCGTTGTATTACTCACGATAATCGCATTCATGCCATAGGTTCGCGCTTGCTGAACGATGCGCTCTATCTCTCCCATATCGACATCAGGTGCGACTTTTAAAAATATCGGATAGCTTGGCCTATCCCCGGTCAGCTCGGCGCGGGCTTCAGCAATGCGGCCCAAGAGCTCATCCATCGCATTTTCATTTTGAAGGTCCCGCAAACCTGGCGTGTTAGGCGAGCTAATATTGATGGTGAAATAATCCGAGAGACCCCAAAGTGATTTCAGCCCCTTCACATAATCCTCAACCCTATCCGCGCTGTCTTTATTCGCGCCTAAATTCGCGCCGACAATACCGTCTTTTCCCTGCCGCGCCGTCAGGCGAGATTTGAAATCTTCCAGTCCGCCATTATTAAACCCCATACGGTTGATGACGGCTTTATCCTCTATGAGGCGAAAGAGGCGCGGCTTGGGATTACCGATTTGAGGACGTGGCGTGACCGTTCCGCATTCGACAAAACCAAACCCAGCCGCGAGCATGGCGTCTGGCACTTGGCAGTCTTTATCAAACCCCGCAGCAAGACCGACAGGATTAGGCAGCGTCAAACCGCCAATATGTGTCACGAGTTCGGGTGAAGCCGTTTTAATTGCGACGGGCCCCAAGCCCGCCCGCAGCGCTTTTATCGTTGTCTTATGCGCGGCTTCGGCGGGGAGCATCCGCATCCCAGCCGTACCCATTTTGTAAAAAAGTGACATATTGGGCCCAACCTTATTCCGTTATTAAATCAGCCACCGCATATCGTCCTTCGGGGTCTGGTGACAAGGGCCAGTGTGCTTTGACCGCGCTGAAAGGCAGCGCCCCATAAATATGCGGAAACTTTTCCCCGCCGCGCGAAATTTCCCATTTCACGCCCTCTTCCACATCCGCCAGTCGTACCGCTGCTAATATGACAACATCACCTTGTGTGTAGTGCTTATCCAATGTGCCCTGTAATTGAGAAGCGGTGGACATATGAATGAATCCATCGCGGATATCATGTTCACTGCCGTCAAAGCGGCCATGGCGTTCTAGCTTCGCCCATTCGGATTGGCGAAGAATTTTATAAATGATAGCGCCGCGCATATAAGTCTCTCTTAGCTGATTGCACAACAATAGAGCAGATTCGAAATTATCGCGCACATAAAATAACCTTAGCTCTCCCTTTTTTAGAACAGAGCCTGCAACGACTCGCGCATTTCTCTTCGCGCTTACAGAACAGCTTTACGAATAATTAAAGGAAGGGAAATCCTATGCGTAAGATCGCAAAAATAATGGGCGGAGCGGCGGCAATTGCCGCTATTCCGGCTCTCGCTTGGGGCCAAGATGCTCCCACACTTGAAAGCCTCGCGGCTAATGACGCTTTTGTCTTTAACACCTTGCTATTTTTGATTGGCGGTTTTTTGGTCATGTGGATGGCGGCTGGCTTTGCTATGCTCGAAGCGGGTCTCGTCCGCACGAAAAACGTCTCCATGCAGTGCCTTAAAAATATTAGCCTTTATTCAGTGGCCGGCCTCATGTTTTGGGTCGTCGGGTATAACCTTATGTATGGCGGCGGAACATTTTTCGGCACAATAGGTGTGATGAGCTTCACCCCCGAAGATGCCGCAACAGGCTACTCATCTTATTCCGATTGGTTTTTCCAAATGGTCTTTTGCGCCACAACAGCCTCTATTGTGTCTGGTACAGTTGCTGAGCGTATTAAATTTTGGCCCTTCATTATATTCACAGTCTTTTTGACAGGCATTATCTATCCTATCGTCGGGTCATGGGAATGGGGCGGAGGCTATCTCGACAGCAAATGGGGCTTCTCTGACTTTGCAGGCTCTACCCTTGTTCACTCAACAGGCGGCTGGGCCGCGCTCATCGGTGCCATCATTCTTGGCGCACGTAAGGGCAAATATGTTGACGGTAAGGTAAATCCGATCCCGGGGTCTAATATGCCGCTTGCCACGCTCGGTGTCTTTATTCTGTGGCTGGGTTGGTTTGGCTTTAACGGCGCGTCACAACTCGCCATGGGCACCATCTCTGATGCTGACTCTATTGCTAAGATTTTCGTTAATACGAATATGGCAGCTGTTGCCGGTGTCTTGGTCGCCGTTCTTTACACGCAGCTACGTTATAAGAAGATTGACTTAACCATGGCTTTGAATGGCGCGCTTGCAGGTCTTGTTGCGATTACAGCTGAACCTTTGACACCTAGTGTGCCAGCGGCGCTTTTAATCGGCGGTGCAGGGTCACTTCTCGCCTGTCTTACAGTTCCGCTTCTCGACAAGCTTAAGATTGATGATGTGGTCGGCGCTATCCCTGTACACTTGGTGGCAGGTATCTTCGGGACACTTATTGTTCCCGCGACGAATGGCGATGCGAGCTTTGTTGGACAATTGGTCGGCGTCATCATGGTTGGTGTCTTTGTCTCCATCGTCTCAGCCATCATCTGGACGGTCTTGAAAGTCACAATGGGCATCCGCGTCAGTGACGAAGAAGAATATGACGGACTGGATAGCCACGAAGTCGGTATCGCGTCCTACCCTGAATTTGTGAACGGCTAAGCCCTTCATGCACAGAACTTGGCCGGGGCTATCTTAGCCCCGCCGCACAATCTTTCCCCCTCGCGCTCTGTCTAAAGAGTAGCGATTACCTTCCCCGGCCTTGCACAGCATATGTGCAAAGTCGGGGTTTTTTTGTTTAATTATTGGGCGCAGCACTATCATCCCCAAGGGCATTAACCGCCCGACTCCCGTCGGGGTCACCCATATATTAACGGATTTTCAACACATAATTATGCGAGGGGAATCGCTATGCACAAAATATCAAAGGCCTTAATCGGCTTATCAGCGGCCATGGCCGCATCATCCACAGCCGCAGCGCAAGACGCTGCTGTTAACTCAGGTGACACCGCTTGGATCTTAACCGCGACAGCGCTCGTGCTCTTTATGTCGCTTCCTGGTTTGGCTCTGTTTTATGGCGGTCTTGTTCGGGCGAAGAACTATCTCTCCGTCCTTATGAAAATTTACGCCATTGCGGCCCTCGCCTCTATTGTGTGGGTTATCGCAGGCTATTCCATCGCCTTTGGGGCGGGTAATGGCTGGTGGGGCGGATTGGATAATCTGTTCCTCAAAAGCCTTGGACGCGACGCTGTTAGCGGCACGATACCTGAATCTGTTTTCCTTGCCTTTCAAATGACCTTTGCGGTGATTACACCTGGCCTGATTGTCGGCGCCTTTGTGGAGCGTGTTAAATTTCTGCCGGTCCTCATTTTTACGGCGCTTTGGCTACTTATTGTCTATGCGCCCGTGACAAATTGGATTTGGGGCGGCGGCTGGCTGGCTGAAAAAGGTGTTGTTGATTTCGCGGGCGGCTTAGTCGTTCACGCTACGGCGGGTATCTCGGCCCTCGTTTATGTTATGATGCTCGGTAAGCGTAAAGGCTTCCCCCATGAGCTTGCCGTTCCGCATCGTCCTGCCGTTGTTATGATCGGCGCGTCTATGCTCTGGGTGGGTTGGTTCGGCTTTAATGGCGGCTCACAACTCGCGGCGGATGGCGGAGCTGGCATGGCGCTTCTCGTCACCCATATCTCTGCCTCGGTCGGTACATTAGTCTGGGTCGCAATCGAAGCGATTACAAATAAGAAGCCAACACTTGTCGGCGCGGCAACTGGAACGATTGCTGGCCTTGCAACCGTCACCCCCGCTGCAGGCGTGCTTGGACCGGGCGGCGCTTTACTTATGGGCCTTGCGGGTGGACTTCTCTGCTACGCCGCCGTTCACCTTATCCGCGTCAAGCTTAAGATTGATGACAGTCTGGACGTCTTTGCGGTTCACGGCGTGGGCGGTATCCTTGGTATCTTACTCCTCCCATTCCTGTCATCTACGGCTCTTGGCGGCACAGGCGACGGGGACTTTATGGTGCAGCTTACAGGCACAGCCGCAGTTGTGGCATGGTCAGCCATTGCCAGCGCGATCATCCTTGCTGTGCTGAAATTCACGCTCGGCCTTCGCGTCACGGAAGAGCAAGAATATGAAGGTCTCGACATCAGCCT
>JAHDDT010000114.1:2088-5879 GCA_020629195.1 Hellea sp. | reverse complement strand
TCGGCGCGTTCATTGCCATCCACGCCAGCATGACCTTTGACCCATTTCCACGTCACATTATGTTTAGCGTTTAGGGCATCAAGCTCTTGCCAGAGGTCTTTATTGACGACGGGCTTCTTATCTGACTTTTTCCAGCCGCGTTTTTTCCAGCCATGAATCCATTCCGTGATGCCTTTCATGACATAGGTGCTGTCCGTCCACAGCGTAATCTCGCCGCGATATTTATCATTGATGGCTTCGAGCGCTTTAATTGCGGCCATCATCTCCATGCGGTTATTGGTCGTCTCTTTTTCACCGCCCTTAAGCGTTTTTTCTTTCTCGCCAAATTGCATCAAGACGCCCCAACCGCCAGGACCAGGATTGCCAGAGCAGGCGCCGTCCGTGTAAATAACAAGTTCCGCTTTTTTAGGCAACGTCGAGCAACTTTCGCGGAAGGCGGAAGATAACTTTTTCTTTTGTCACTTCAACTTCTTGCATATCAATTTCATATTTTGATTTCAGGGCGGCCAAAACGCCGTCTGTGAGGTATTCAGGGGCGCTAGCCCCGGCAGAGAGGCCAATCACCTTGGCTTTATCAACAGTGTCCCAATCAATGCTCTCTGCGCTGGAAATCAACATGGCGCTGTCTGCACCTGCTTTGTCGCCGACTTCAACGAGACGTTTCGAATTTGAAGAGGTTTGAGACCCAATGACCAAAAGAAGATCACAACGCTCCGCAATAGCTTTCACAGCCATCTGGCGGTTCGTTGTGGCGTAGCAAATATCTTCCTTATAGGGCAGGGCGATATTTGGAAAACGAGTCCTGAGAATATCAATCATTGCGGATGTATCATCGACAGATAAAGTGGTTTGAGTCACTAGCGCTAAGTTTTCAGGATCTTCAGCCCTAAAGTTTTGCGCGTCTTCTTCGGTCTCGATTAAGGTCATTTGACCTTGGGGAAGCTGCCCCATCGTGCCAATAACCTCCGGATGACCTTCATGTCCAATGAGCAATATGTGATGGCCTGCAGCAGCATGTTTCTCGGCTTCAACGTGAACTTTAGACACAAGTGGGCAGGTTGCATCAAGATAATTCATTTCTCTCGCTTGGGCTGCTGCTGGGACGGATTTAGGCACGCCATGAGCTGAAAAGACAACTGGGCGATCATCGGGGCACTCTTCTAATTCTTCGACGAAAATTGCACCTATACCCACTAAACGGTCCACGACATGACGGTTATGGACAATCTCGTGGCGGACATAGACAGGCGCTCCATATTTAGCGATCGACTTCTCAACAATCTGAATAGCGCGGTCAACGCCGGCGCAAAAGCCGCGCGGGGCCGCTAAAAGGACTGTTTTTGAGGCGCGTTTGGCTGACATTAAATTCTCCTCATACCGCATTGAGAGCCGATGTTCGGCGTTGCAGCAGTGTCTATACTTGTCTAAGACCTAGCAGACTCGTTTCCGCCAAGCTATAGCAGGGTGGAGAGAAATAATGACCAAATTTGGGACAAATAGATGCGGTTTACGAAATTAGTTACGGTAGCGGCTTTAGTAGCCACGACAGCAATAGCAGGCTGCAGAAGCACTCAAGAAGTCCTACAGATTGGCGCTGCAGCTGAAGCTAATCCGGGACCATGTCCCCGTGCTTTTGCGCTTTATGACGCTTCAAGGATTGTTGAATTTCGAGGTGGTCAAGAACGTTTCGCAAATGTGGGTTTCACGGGTGAATTTCAAAAAGTGCGCAGTCTCTGCCGTTATTATGGAGCTCAGCCTATTGAAGGCGATATCGAGATGGATATCAGTTTTGGCCGAGGCCCTGCTGCATCTGAACAAAGCACAGCGACTTATGAATATTTTGTGGCCGTAACGCGTAAAAATATTGGTGTTATCAATAAAGAAACTTTCCCCATTCAAGTGACATTCCCCGCAGGTGCAGACCGCGTGACAGTAACAGAGCGCGTTGATAAATTTGTAATCCCCAGAGCTAAAGAGGGCACCTCTGGTGAAAACTTTGAAATTATTGTCGGGTTTGAACTGACGGAAGCGCAGCGCGCTTTCAATGCTGAAGGAAAACGTTTCCGCGTCTCCGCAGGACAAAATTAGAGCCTCCCTATGCCTTCAATATTAGACAGACTTGACGCGGCCTTTCGCGAAGCCTTTACGGCTATGGGATTCCCTGCTCAGATTGCAGGGGTTCAGGAAAGCTCGCGCGGTGATGCACCCTTTCAGTGCAATGGTGCAATGGGCGCAGCAGGTATTGCGAAGAAACGCGGCGAAAAACTCAACCCCCGCGATATTGCATCTCAAGTTATCGAAAGTCTGCAAGGTCATCCCCTCATCGAGAAAATGGATATTGGCGGTCCTGGGTTTATCAATATTTATCCAAGCCAAGATGCCGTTTCCGAAAGAGCTTCTGATTTAAGTTCAGATGAGACTCTCGGTATTCCCCAAGCAGAGCCGCTTTCTATTATAGTTGATTATGGCGGAGCGAATGTCGCGAAGCCTATGCATGTGGGGCATTTGCGGTCTGCTGTGATTGGTGAAGCAATCAAAAGACTCTTCCGCGTCCAAGGCCATAATGTTGTTGGCGATGTCCATATGGGTGATTGGGGCCTACAGATGGGCCACTTAATTTCCGAATTAGAAATTGAACAGCCTGACTTGCCTTATTTTGACGACGCAAAAACGGATGATTATCCAAACGAGTCGCCTGTCACCATGGATGACTTAGCGCGGCTTTATCCTAAGGCGAGTAATGCGGCTAAAGATGACAAGGTACGTATGGAGCGCTCCCGCGTGGCGACCGCTGAGCTGCAAGCTGGCCGCGCAGGTTATATGGCTTTGCTCGGACATTTCATTGACGTTTCTGTTGCAGCGTTAAAGATTGGCTATGGCAATCTCGGTGTGGAATTTGATTTGTGGAAAGGCGAAGCCTGCGTTGACCATCTTATTCCAGCAATGATTGAAGAGCTTAAAGCCAAAGGCATTACCGAGGAAGATGACGGTGCGCTCATTATTCGCGTTGAAGAAGAAAATGATAAAAAGGACATCCCGCCGGTTATGCTCCTCGCGAGCTCTGGAGCTGTTCTTTATCACACCACAGACCTCGCAACGCTTGTGGATCGTAAGACAGAAAACAATCCTGATTTAATTATCTATGTTGTCGATCAGCGCCAAGCTTTGCATTTTGAGCAGGTGTTTCGCGCCGCAGTGAAAGCTGATTGGTATAAGGCTGAGCAGCTTTATCATGCAGGTTTTGGAACGATGAACGGCAAAGATGGGTCGCCTTTCAAGACCCGTGAAGGCGGCGTGCTAAGGCTAGAAGATTTGCTAGGGATTATGAATGATGCAGCCTCTAAGCGTCTTGAAGAATCTGGGATTGGTGCAGATTTTGACACGGCGGAAAGAACGGAAATTGCGCGTAAAGTAGGGCTTGCCGCTTTGAAATTTGCGGATTTGCAAAATCAACGCCTGACGAATTATGTCTTCGATCCGGAGCGTTTCACGGCTTTTGAGGGTAAAACAGGACCTTATCTTCTTTATGCCGTCGTGCGGATTAAGTCGATTTTGCGCAAAGCTGAAACGCAAGATGCAAAGCTTGGCAAGATAGTTGTCACTCAACTTGCAGAACAGCAATTGGTTTTAGCGTTAGATGCCTTTGGCCGCGCGGTTAAAGTGTCTGCTGAAAAGTATTCGCCCCATATTCTGTGTGACCACATATATAAAGTCGCGCAGGCCTTTTCGCGTTTTTACACGGATTGCCCAATTCTGGTCGAGGATACATCCGCTGATGTTAGAGCGTCGCG
>JAHDDT010000114.1:0-1988 GCA_020629195.1 Hellea sp. | reverse complement strand
TGCTGTGCGTGAACAGGCTGTTGCTGCTGCATTTGAGCACGCGGAGCGGTGGCAAGCGGCTGAGCAGATGTAGCTCTTTGTGCGGACGCTGTCTGGGGTCTTGCTGCGACCTGACGAATAGGCGCTTCGACACGTTTTTGACCTTCATAAGCGCGAAGCCCCTTAGCAGCGTCTAGGCATTCTGCATACATATCAAGGATATCCGCAATATTACGCTCACCCCAAACGCCTTGACCTTTAAGTTTGCTAAGAAGTTCGAAAGCAACTTCGGCTTCGGATTTGCCTGAACCTGTTGAGGCTTGGCCCTGAAAGTCTGAATCTGACATAATGTTATCCTTTATTTATGCACCGCTTATCAGAGAAGTATGAAAAAATGATGATTGAGTCAGATTGACTCATTTAAAGATTCGGGTCATTTTCAATAGAATCTTCTAAATGGGAGAGAGTTTTGTGAGTGTTTAAACAATCACGAGACCACCGAAGGCGCAACCGCCCCGGAAACGCTCAGGTCAACGGACCATTTAAAAGGTAAAATGCTGGAAAGCGGATCAATGGTGTAAGGTCCCGCCGACGGAGTAAATCTCTCAGGCCCAAAAGGACAGCAGGTGGCACAATATCGCGAAAGCGGAAAGTGTCTCTATGTCTGAATTATTTAAGACCAAGCTTCATGCCAAACATGTCGCGCTCGGTGCGAAGATGGTGCCCTTTGCGGGCTATGACATGCCTGTGCAATATCCCATGGGCGTGATGAAAGAACATTTGCATACGCGCGAGAAAGCGGGGCTATTTGATGTGTCGCATATGGGGCAGTGTTTTATTTTCGCCGATGACGGCACATTTGAAACAGCGGCCAAAGCGCTTGAACGATTAGTGCCCGCAGATATTCAAAGCTTGAAGCCCGGACAGATACGCTATTCTCAATTCCTCAATGATGAGGGCGGGATTTTAGATGACCTCATGATTACGCGATTGGGTTTCGAGGGGCACACCCATAAGCTTTACCTCGTCGTTAACGCAGGCTGTAAGGCCGATGACTTTATGCATCTGGCGACCTATATGCCGCCGGGCATTACGATTGATGTGGCGGACGATACGCTCTCCCTCATCGCGCTACAGGGGCCAAAGGCCGTGGATGTGCTCGGGAGGTTTAATCCGGCCGTAAAAGATATGGTCTTTATGACCTCGCTGGATATTCCGCTCACGCAGACCATGTGGTGCCATGTTTCCCGCTCTG
The DNA here is from genome assembly GCA_020629195.1 of Hellea sp. Taxonomy (GTDB): domain Bacteria; phylum Pseudomonadota; class Alphaproteobacteria; order Caulobacterales; family Maricaulaceae; genus Hellea. The sequence continues at coordinate 754 of JAHDDT010000114.1, read as the reverse complement.
GCTATACAGGCGAAGACGGTTATGAAATTTCGGTCAAACATGATGATGTCGAGGAATTGACCGATATGCTTTTGGCCCATGAAGATGTCGAGATGATTGGCCTTGGCGCGCGCGATAGCCTCCGCCTCGAAGCTGGACTTTGTCTCTATGGTCAAGACATTGACACCAGCGTTTCGCCAATCGAGGCAGGGCTCTTCTGGTCCATTCAAAAACACCGCCGCAGCGCCGATGCGGGTTATAAAGGCGCCGCGCGTGTGGCGGCAGATATTGCCAATAAATCCAGCAAGCGCCTTGTCGGTATTCAGCCCGAGGGCCGCGCGCCTGCTCGTGAACATACCGAAATTCAGGATATGGATGGCAACACTATTGGCGAAATTACGTCAGGCGGCTTCGGCCCGACAGCTGAAGGCCCTGTCGCTATGGGCTATGTTGCCCGTAAATTTACCGCCGTAGGAACGCCGATACAGCTCATCGTGCGAGGCAAACCTCGCGCCGCAAAAGTCGTGAAGATGCCCTTCGCGCCGCATAATTACTTTCGAGGATAAGAGGAGGACATCATGTCTATATATTTCACAGAAGACCACGAATGGATCAAAGTTGACGGTGACACAGGAACCGTAGGGATTAGCCCTTACGCCGCGAAACAGCTCGGCGATGTTGTTTACGTCGAACTCCCCGAAATTGGCCGCGAAGTCGGAAAGGGTGATGAAGCCGCCGTTGTAGAATCCGTCAAAGCCGCCTCTGAAGTCTATGC
>JAHDDT010000113.1:4214-5978 GCA_020629195.1 Hellea sp. | reverse complement strand
GATTATGCGAAAATGGCGGCAAAGCTTTATGCTGGGCAGCCTGAAATACTTGTCGCAATGACGGGCACAAATGGCAAAAGTTCGACAGTTGAGTTTTTGCGCCAAATTTGGGCTTTTGCGGGGCAGTCTGCGGCCTGTTTCGGAACACTCGGTGTTCAAGCGCCTAATGGCTATCGTCCGCTGACACATACGACGCCCGATGCGGTGGCGCTGCATAAGACATTATCTGAACTCACGGATGAGGGTGTGACGCATGCGGCGATGGAGGCGTCGTCTCATGGTCTGGATCAATATCGTCTGGATGCTGTGAAAGTCACGGCGTCAGGCTTTACGAATCTTACACAAGATCATTTTGATTATCATACGGATGCTGAGGATTATTTCATGGCGAAGGCACGGCTCTTTACCGAGCTGACACCTGCTAATGCACCCGTCGTGATTAACACCAATGATGACTATGGCCAGCGCCTCGTGAAGATGTGCGAAGCCCGCGGTCAGCAGGTGATGCAAGTTGGCTGGACGGGACAAGATATCCGCATTGACGAAGTCATGCCGCGTGCTTCAAGCCAAATTGTGACACTTGTCGTTAAAGGTGAGCGCCATAAGATCGAGCTGCCGCTTGCAGGTGAGTTTCAGGTCTTAAACGCGGTATCGGCTCTTGGGCTGGCTTTAGTCACGGGCATAACTAAAGAGACAGCGCTGGTAGCGCTTGAAAACTTACACGGCGTTGCGGGGCGTATGGAACGTGCGGGGCAAACAAAAGATGGTGCTCCCATATTTGTTGATTTTGCGCATACTGAAGACGGGCTCGATAAGCTTCTTAGGTCTGTGCGTCCACATACTATGGGTGACGTTATTGTTGCTTTTGGCTGCGGCGGTGATCGCGATCCAGATAAACGCCCTAAGATGGGCCGTGTTGCAGCAAAGCTCGCAGATGATGTGATCGTTACAGATGATAACCCTCGTACAGAAAACGCAGCCGCTATTCGCAAGGCTGTCATGGCCGGATGTCCTGATGCGGCTGAAATAGGTGACCGGGCTGAGGCCATTCGAGAAGGCATTAAGCGGCTAAAGCCCAAAGACTGCCTCGTCATTGCGGGAAAAGGGCATGAGCAAGGCCAGATTGTTGGAACGAAAGTCATTCCATTTTCGGATGTTGAACAGGTTCATTTAGCGCTTAGGGAGCTGGGTCATGTCTAAGCCGCTCTGGACGTCAGAAGATATTGCAAAAGCCGTCAGTGGTAAGACTGCAGATGCCTTTCATGTGAATGGGATTTCCATAGATACACGAACACTTGGCGCAGGAGATCTTTTTGTCCCCTTAAAGGACGTGCGTGATGGCCACGATTTTATAGCTAAGGCGATGGAGAATGGCGCTGGGGGAACTCTGTCTGAAAAGTCCATGGACGGTGCAGCGGTCATTGTCAAAGACACGCTGCAAGCTTTGCGTGATTTGGGGAAAGAAGGTGTAGAGCGCTCTGAGGCTCTGCGTATTGCCGTCACAGGAAGCGTTGGAAAAACAAGCGTTAAGGAGGCTTTAGCGCATATGTTTGCCGCTTTCGGGCCCACGCATAAGTCACTCAAATCATATAATAATCATTGGGGCGTTCCTCTGACGATGGCGCGTATGCCAAAAGAGACTAAATTTGGTATCTTTGAAATGGGAATGAACCATGTAGGCGAATTGACGGATTTGTCAGCTCTTTTGCAGCCTGACATCGCGCTTATAACGACTGTCGCAGGTGCGCATCTCGCCAATTTCGA
>JAHDDT010000113.1:0-4114 GCA_020629195.1 Hellea sp. | reverse complement strand
GCTGTGGCTTACGCGGCAGGGATAAATCTTCGCAAAGCTGCCAAAGCTCTGCGAGGCGTTCGGGCAGAAAGTGGCCGCGGGGAAATGCATGCCCTGACTGTGGACGGAAGATCAATTACTGTGATTGATGAAAGCTATAATGCAAATCCAACATCAATGCGGGCGGCAATAAATGTCCTTGGGCTTAAGCCTGGACGTCGTCTTGCTGTGCTCGGCGATATGGCTGAGCTTGGAAAAGATGAAATTCAATTACATGCAGATTTAGCGGCCCCGCTTGAAGCTGCACATGTCTCGCGCGTGATTGTTGTTGGGGAATGCATGCGCGCGCTTAAAGGAGCTTTGCCACAGCCTATGCGCGGCGCTTGGGCCAAAGATTGGGATGGGGCTCTACAAGCCTTGAAAGAAGAAATCCAAGAGGGTGATGTCGTCTTGGTAAAGGGATCAAATAGTGTCGGCCTCGGTAAGCTGGTTTCGGCATTAAAAGAGGGCACAGCTTAATGTTATACGAAATTTTGACGCGATATGCTGAGGACTTTCAGGTTTTCAATCTATTTAACTACATAACCTTTCGCGTTGGCGGGGCTTTGATGACGTCGATGATAATTGCCTTCATTTTGGGGCCGCGCATGATTGATTTGTTGCGCTCCAAGCAAGGTAAAGGTCAGCCTATTCGTGAAGATGGCCCCGAAGGTCATATTATTAAAAAGGCGGGAACGCCGACAATGGGCGGGCTGCTGATTTTGCTTTGCGTTATGATTTCAACGCTACTTTGGGCAGATCTTAAAAACCCGTTTCTATGGACAGTCATGCTTGTCACTGCGGCTTATGGCTTAATTGGATTTTATGATGATTATTTAAAAGTCTCACGCCAAAACCCGAAAGGCTTTAGCGGTAAAATCAAAATTATTCTAGAATTTGGGATTGCTGCAGCGGCGTGTTATGTACTGACAACAGCTTTTCCGCAAAGCCCTGACGGGTTTGAGACGGGTCTTGCTATACCTTTCCTGAAAGATTTTACATTTAATTTGGGCGTTTTCTTTATTCCCTTTGGCTGCCTTGTTATCGTCGGGGCGTCTAATGCTGTGAACCTAACGGACGGTCTGGACGGTCTTGCCATAGTCCCTGTAATGATAGCTTGTATGAGCTTAGCCTTTATCGCCTATCTTGTCGGTAATGCGGTTTTCTCTGATTATCTCGGCGTGCCTTACGTTCCGGGCTCTGCTGAGATCACAATTTTCTTGGGCGCCATTATTGGCGCTTCCTTAGGGTTTCTATGGTATAATGCACCTCCGGCTATGGTCTTTATGGGGGATACAGGATCACTGGCTTTGGGCGGCGCGCTTGGAACAACGGCTGTTGCGATCAAGCACGAAATTGTTCTGGCCGTTATTGGCGGGCTCTTCGTTCTCGAAGCCGTTTCGGTGATTGTGCAAGTCGCGTCCTTTAAGCTGACAGGCAAGCGCGTCTTCCGCATGGCGCCTATCCACCACCATTTCGAGAAAAAAGGCTGGGCCGAACCCACCATCGTTATTCGCTTCTGGATCATCGCAATTATCCTTGCGCTGATCGGTCTTTCCACATTGAAACTTCGGTAGTCACATGATCAAAGCCGCCACATTTCAGGGTCAAAAAATTGCTGTCTTCGGATTGGGGCGAACGGGAAACAGCGCGGCTTTGTCTCTTGCTAAAGGCGGGGCAAATGTTTGGGCTTGGGATGATAATGAAATGGCTCGCACCGCAGCTAAGTCGCAAGGCGTAAATGTCAAAGATATCTCCAAGGCCGATTGGTTAGAGTTTGATGAGCTAGTGCTTTCACCTGGTGTTCCGCATGAGCTTCCCAAAGCGCATTGGACGGCTGTAAAAGCAAAAGAGCACAATGTTCCAATTATCTGCGATATTGAAATTTTTGCGAGAGAAGTTGCGGCGCAACCCGAACATCAACGTCCTAAAATTATTACGATTACTGGCACAAATGGAAAGTCAACGACAACAGCTTTGATAGGCCATATTTTAAGGGCTTGCGGAAAAGATGTTGAAATCGGAGGGAATATCGGACGCGGCGTGCTCGACTTGGATAAGATGCATGCGGGTAAACATTACGTTCTTGAGCTCTCTTCTTATCAGCTAGAGCGCACGCATTCATTACACGCTAATGCGGCTGTGTTTCTTAATCTTTCGCCAGATCATCTTGAGCGGCACGGAACGATGAAGGCTTATGAAGCGGCTAAGCTTCGTATTTTTGACAATCAAACATCAGACGACGCAGCAGTTATTGGCGTGGATAATGAACAGACAAAGCGCCTTTATTCTGAACTCACAGCGAAGAATGGTCGTCGCATCATTCCTATCTCAGCCAAGAAATCTCTGGGGCGAGGCGTCTCGGTTATGGGGGGTAAGCTTTATTGTAACCTTAGCGGCAAGTGTCATGAGATTTGTGATTTAAGCCGCGCTCAAGCTTTAGAAGGGCGGCACAATCATCAAAACGCAGCTGCCGCTTATGCGGCCATGCAGTCTCTCGGCTTAGACCCTAAGTCTATTGGCGAAGCGATATTGTCATTTCCAGGACTGGCTCACCGAATGGAGACAATTGGATCTGCGGGACCTGTGCGCTTTGTGAACGATAGCAAAGCCACAAATGCAGATGCTGCTATGCAAGCGCTGAAAGCATATAAGAATATTTACTGGATCGCCGGCGGCGTTCCAAAGGCTGGCGGAATTTTACCGCTAGAAAAATATTTTCCGAATATTTCTAAAGCCTATCTTATCGGGGAGGCGTCACCAGAATTTCACAAAACCTTGACCAAGAAAAAAGTCGAACACAAAGTCTCTGGCACACTTGAGAAGGCTGTTCTTTGCGCCACACGTGATGCGATGCAATCTGGTAAGAAAAACCCTATTATTTTGCTCTCGCCAGCTTGTGCAAGTTTTGACCAATTTAAGAATTTTGAAACCAGAGGCGAGGCATTCCGCAAACAAGCAAGTCGAATCATTGATTTGTTTGAGCAAGAAAAAAACAGAATGAGCGCGGCCTAATGGCATTTACGGCGACACTTTCAACGTCAAGAACTAATCGTTCACTCATAGGTGAGTGGTGGCGAAGTGTTGATCACATCACATTGGGTTTTCTGGTGTGCTTAATCGGAGCAGGTTTAATATTGGGCATGGCAGCATCTCCGGCTGCGAGTGCGCGTTTGGGGCTTGAAAATCCTTTTTATTTTCTCTTTCGCCAAGGCTTGTTTGTGACGGTGGGACTCATAGGCGCTTTCATTTTGTCTTTGATGACGCCAAGTAATGCGCGAAGGATAGGGGTGCTCGCTTTGGTCGTCTCTGTCGCTTTGATGATGTTGCTGCCCTATATTGGCTATGAAGTAAAAGGGGCGCAACGATGGTTTCGTATTGGGCCTTTTGGTCTTCAGCCCTCGGAATTTGCTAAACCTGCCTTTATAGTCTTTGCTGCTTGGATGTTCTCTGTGCGTAAGCGTGATGCAAGGGTTCCCGCTGTTGCCATCGTGTTCGCTGCTTATTTGGGATTGATTGCATTGCTGATAAGTCAGCCTGATTTCGGACAGAGTTTTCTTCTCACTTTATGCTTTGCCGCCGTATTTTTCTTTGCAGGATTGTCGTTAGGCTGGGTGTTATTCATGATGAGTATTTCCGTTTTGGGCGCAATAGCCGCCTATATGGCCCTGCCGCATGTTAGAGCGCGTGTTGAGACATTCATGAGCCCCGATAGTTCAGACACCTATCAAACGGATAAAGCTTTAGAAGCCATTTCCAATGGCGGCTTTTTCGGGCGAGGGCCGGGGGAAGGTGCCGTAAAATATAGTCTTCCTGATGGGCATACGGATTTTATCTTTGCTGTAACCGTCGAAGAGTTTGGCTTTATGATTTCTTTAGTCCTGATTTTTCTTTTGGCAGGTTTTGTAATTCGGTGTTTTCGTAACGCGCTAAAGCTCAATGATTATTTCAGCCAATTGGCCGTCGCAGGTCTCGCCACCATGATTGGGATGCAAGTTGTCATCAATCTCTTCGTGAATCTGAATATGGCACCCTCTAAGGGCATGACCTTGCCTTTTATCTCTTATGGCGGATCTTCCATGTTGGCGTTGTGCTT
>JAHDDT010000011.1:20757-34039 GCA_020629195.1 Hellea sp. | reverse complement strand
CTCGCGCCGCCGAGGACGCAGAATTTTGCGCAATGCGGATGGTTCAATTTCACGGGGCCGAGGCTTTCTTTGAGCGTTTTGCCTGTTTCGAATTGCGGGTCATCCCAGAGTAATGTGCAAGCAAGAACGCTGGCGCGGTCTTCACCTTTGCGGCGGACCACCATACGCGATGTTGCGCACATCATATTGTCGGGATGAATATCCAAGATGCCCCAACAGGCGACAGTAATTTCTGGCACGTCCACATTTTCATCCATTTCTGGAAAGAGGATTGTTGTGGCTGGATTATGGGCGTCAATATTCCAACCCTCATCTTTGCAAAGCTGCTCATATCCTTGGCGAGCTGCGGTTTCGCTTTCGGAAAACATAGAGCGGCCTGCGATGTTGAGTGCGAAGTTGTGCTCGGTCAGCCACGCCATGCCTTTCAGCGCGATAGCAAAGCTGCCTTCGCCGCGTTCTTGGTCGTGGCCCTCTTGGCTAAAGTGATCAAGGCTAACCCGTAGCGTCATTTTACCTGGAAAACGCTCTTGTAAATCTAGCAAGCCTTTTTGCACGCGTGGCCGCATCATAGGCTTCATGGCATTGGTCAGAACAAGAAGATCATGGCCTCTTTCGAGCGCCATTTCCGACAGGCGTATCATGTGGGGGTTCAGGTAAGGCTCGCCGCCCGTAAAAGCGATTTCGATTTTATCGTCATACATGTCGTCGATTTCGTCCAGATAGGGCGCCATATCTTCGGGAGTTAGATAAACGAAATGATCTGCGGTTGGGCTGCTTTGAATATAACAATTGGCGCATTCAATATTACAAAGCGATCCCGAATTAAACCAGAGCGTTTTCAGTTCCTTAAAAAAGACAGAGGCCCGCTTTTCACCTTTGGCGGTGGTAACAGGGTTTTGAAATTTACGGGGATCTATGGGGGCGTTCATAAAATTGTTTTTAGTCGGAAATTAGCGCTCTGTCATACACAATCGCGTGAGAACAGTGAAAGTTTCTGATGTTGAATTGGGCATTTGCGCAAATTTAATGGTGAAGCTTTGTGCGGTATCATGCCAATGGCACTGTGTTCAAAGGCTTGGCTTTCACTGAGCGGAGTTCGTCAACATAATCCGGTCAACGTAAAACGCTAACATGGAGAGAGATAATGTTTATTACTTATGTGCTTTTATCTGGCCTTATATTTAACCGATAATGCGGTTCACATGACCCATCTTACGGCCAGGCTTTATGTCCCTTTTGCCGTATAGATGAATAAATGTTTTGGGCTCTTGCGCTAAAGCTTCCCAATCATTGACGTCATCGCCAATAAGATTGGTCATTTCCATTTTATGCTTAGGCCTCGTATCGCCAAGTGGCCAACCGCAAATCGCCCGGATGTGAAGCTCAAACTGATCTATACAGCCTGCATCTTGCGTCCAGTGACCTGAATTATGGACACGCGGCGCGATCTCATTGACGAGTAATGTTCCGTCCTCTAGCTCGAAAAATTCAGTTGCCATCACTCCAACATAATCAAGAGCGCTCATAATTTGTATGGCGAGACCTTGGGCGCGGCCGTCATCATTTGTGGCAGGTGATACACTTTGGTGAAGAATATGATTCTTGTGGAGATTTTCTACTAAGGGGTAGGCAGCTGTTTCTCCCGTAAAGCTTCTCGCAGCAATCACAGAGACTTCGCGCTTGAACGGTACAAAAGCTTCTAAGATAGCAGGTGCGCCTTTCATCTTATCCCAAGCGTTTTCTATTTCACTCTCAGATTTGATAATCGCTTGGCCTTTGCCGTCATAGCCCAACCGGCGCGTTTTAAGTACTGCGGGTAAGCCTAGCTTTTTAGTAGCACGTTTGAGGTCATGGACGGAATTAACAGTTTCAAACATCACAACGGGAACTTTAGCTTTGTCGCGAATAAATGTTTTTTCAGAAAAGCGGTCCTGCGCAATATTCAAGACTTGAGCATTTGGATGAAGTGAGCGCGCGTTTGCTGCTGTCTTAGCTGTAAGAGAGGGGACATTCTCAAATTCATATGTCACGACATCACAAGCTTGCGCAAAGCTGAGAACGGCTTCGATATTGTCATAGGAGGTATTGCTCTCAAAGCGTGATACACGTGCAGCAGGCCCCGCCCAGTCTGGATCATAGATATGGCATTGAAACCCCAAACGTGAGGCCGCTAAGCTTAGCATGCGGCCTAATTGCCCGCCGCCGAGAATGCCAATCGTGCTTCCGGGGGGGAGGGGTTTTTGCGTCTCAATGACCATTCATCTTACTCTTGCAATAGGTTAAAGCTATGTTGTGGGCCTAGCCTTTGGGGTCGTGAGCGACGGCGTCCGTTTGTGCCTCGCGCCACGCTTCAAGGTTTTCGCTGATCTGCTCATCCGATAATGCGAGAATAGCTGCGGCCAGTAAGCCGGCATTTTTAGCGCCAGCTTTCCCAATAGCAAGCGTGCCAACGGGAATGCCGCCCGGCATTTGTGCAATCGATAAGAGGCTGTCCATTCCGGATAAAGCTTTGGACTCTACAGGGACGCCCAATACAGGCAAGCTCGTCATAGAGGCCGTCATGCCAGGCAGATGTGCCGCGCCGCCTGCACCAGCGATGATGACTTGATAGCCTTCATCGGCGGCCGATTTGGAAAACTCTACCAGTCTGTCGGGTGTACGATGAGCGGAGATAACTTTCGCCTCGTATTTTATACCTAAGGCATCCAAGACATTAGCGGCATGTTCCATGGTCGGCCAGTCAGATGTGGACCCCATAATAATTGCAATAGGCGCGGTCATGATGGCTTTCTCAAAAGTGGTATCAGAAAGCGAGGAACAATAACCGATGCTGTCTAAGGGTCAAATAGAAAAATGAGGGCATTAATGGCGAATTGACTCTTAGAGTCAGATGCAGCGCATCCTAATTTTGCAATATATTAACCGTCCTGATTTCAGCTTTCTTAACGTCATTCTGACTATAGTGAAACGGTAATAATTTTAATTGGGGCAATTGGGGATATTTATGGCGGTTTCTCGCGTCACGTCTATATTGCAAACAGGTGCTCACCGGGTTTTGGAGCGCGGCAATGTCGTAGAATCTGAATTAGTGTCCGAAAACCAATCCTTATTGTCAGAGGTTGCGCGGTTACGTTTAAGGGTTTTGGAACTAGAACGAGCTGCGGATACAGATCCGCTTGTGCCTGTTTATAATCGCCGCGCTTTTATGCGCGAAGTAGCACGGGCACAGACTGTTATGGTTAGATATGATCTTCTGTCGTCTATTATATTTTTCGATCTTAATGGATTTAAATCCATTAATGACCGCTTTGGTCATGGAATTGGCGACGAACTTTTAAAAAAGACAGGGAAGATTCTTCTAAGCGGTGTCCGAGATTGCGATATGGTCGCCCGTCTGGGGGGTGATGAATTCGGCATTCTGCTCTTTAAGACAGACCCTCATCTGGCCAAGGCCAAAGCGTCTACACTTGCATGCCGTATAGCTGAGCAACATGTCGAGATGCCGACGGGTAATGTCGGCGTAACGGCGGCGTGGGGCGTCGCGCCTTGCGAACCCTGTGATACGGCTGAGCAAATTCTAGCAAGAGCGGATCGGGCCATGTATATGGCTAAGAGGTCTGGAGACTGAAAAGCCCCATATCTAGATTGCTTTAGGCAATAATATCTGGCGTGATTTGATTTTCGATAAATGTAATCTGATCTTTAAGGGATAATTTTATTTTTTTCATTCGGCTGATCTTTAACATGTCCGTAACGCCGATTTCTTGAAGTGCTTTGATTTCTGTATCAATGCGGCGATGTTCAAGCTTAAGATTGCTTAAAATCTCTTCCATCTCCTCGTCGGAGGACACCTCTGTATCAGTGGTTTGAGAATCTAAATCTTCGTTCATAATATGGCTATTACGTTACCTTTAACCAAGCTGCAAGTTAGGGGCATGACTCTTCATTGTTTTTGTGTTACGAGAACTTATCACAAATATGGAGGTGTGAATGGCAGTATCAGCCCGTTTAGAACAACTCTCGAACAAGCACTCAACGCTTGATATGCAAATCCGACAGGAAATGCGAAGTCCTATCCCTGATACTTTGCGAATAGCACAGCTTAAAAAACAAAAACTCCAAATCAAAGATACTCTAGAAAACGCCAAAGCTTAGATTCGGCCGGATTTAACAACTTGACCTTCTTGCTTTAAGGCCGTTTATTCTGGCCTGGATTAAGGGTATAGTTATGTCTGAACGCGTCTTTATTGTCACAGGTGCCGCAAAAGGAATAGGGTATGCCTGTGCTCGGAGGCTTCTAAGCGATGGCCATAGAGTTGCGCTCGCTGACATAGATCAGGCGGACGGCAAGAAAGCTTTAAGCGAGCTAAATGCCCCTAGAGATAAAGCCATTTTTATAGAATGCGATGTCTCTGAAAAGCTTGAGGTTCATAACTTAGTTGCCGAAACACTTTCTGCGTTTGGGCGCATTGATGGTCTTATCAATAATGCTGGCATTGCACTTAAAGGCGGAGCATTAGACTTAGAGGAAAGTGATTTTGACCGCGTTCTGGCCGTAAATCTTCGCGGAGCCTTTTTAGTATCCAAAGCTGTGGCTAAATATATGGTTGAAGAAATTGAGGGGCGAGAGGATCGTTCTCGCCTTACAGAGCGGCCATACTCAATCATCAACATGTCATCAATAAATGATACGGTCGCTCTGCCGGATTATTTGGCGTACACCGTTTCGAAAGGTGGGTTGTTGCAAATGACCCGCTCTATGGCGCTTGAACTTGCGCCTTACGGAATTCGCGTGAACGCGATTGGTCCTGGCTCTGTAAAAACTGATATGCTTTCGGGCGTCGCAGGGGATGCATTGGATAAGATACATGCGCGAACACCGCTTGGCCGTGTGGCCCTTCCCGATGAAATTGCAGGGGTCGCTTCCTTTCTCGCGGGGGAAGATAGCAGCTATATTACGGGACAGTGTATCTATGTGGATGGCGGACGGCTTGCATTAAATTATACAATGCCGCCACGTACAGTTATTGAAGATATTTAAGCGGGGACAAAAATTATCCCTCAGAAGGCTTAAACAAACTCTCCAAAGTGTGCTCAACTTTCGGGGCTTCAGGCGTTGGTGCGGGAGTTGTCTCCTCGACTGCTTTTAAAGCCTCGCCTTCTTCTTTAGCAAGTTTTGCATCTTCCTTAGCCTTTTTATCTGATGCTTTTTTGACCAGAGCATCTAGATCTAACTGGCTACAAAGCCCCAAAGAGACAGGATCCGTTGGATTGATTGTATTGATCTTCCAATGTGTGCGCTCGCGTATAGCGTTGATAGTTGGCTTCGTTGTGCCGATTAGCTTTGAGATTTGTGCATCTGAAACTTCGGGGTGATTGCGAACGATCCAGGCAATTGCATCAGGGCGGTCTTGGCGGCGCGATAAAGGTGTATAACGCGGACCTTTCTTTTTGCCCTTTTTAGGCTGAAGCGTGTCACTGTCAAAGGTGTTGGGCTTCATGGCGTAGTTGGGATCTTTTTCAGCCTTCTCAATTTCTTCGCGGCTGACTTGACCATTTGCAATCGGGTCAGCACCGCGAATACCCGCCGCAACGTCGCCATCCGCAATACCTTCAACTTCGAGAATGTGCAGCGAACAAAATTCACTAATTTGCTGGAATGTCATGCCTGTATTATCAATGAGCCATACAGCTGTCGCTTTGGGCATTAAAATCTGTGTCATATAGGCCTCCAAGATATAGCCATTAAAAAAACCCCGCTCGGCGGGGTCATTTTCGTTTGAAAACCCTCGTTTTCAACGCGATGAGCGTGATATAAGAGAATTGTAGACATTTAGCAAGAGGAGACTGAGGTGGGCGAAAACATGAACCAAAGCGAAACAGTGTTTCAAATCGGGGATGATTTATATGGTATATCTGTAGCTGAGCTTAAGAGCAGGGTTGGCGTGCTAAAGGCAGAAATAGAGCGCATAGAGACAGAATTAGCTAAAAAAGAGACGGAATTGTCGGCTGCAGACCTATTATTTAAGCCTAAGAGTTGAGTGGTAACAAAGCTCTTCCCTCACACAACCTTCACCACATATCTCTGGCGCGGCTCTTGCAAACCTTAACAGCAATGTTAAACAGGGCGGCGATTGGGGACTGTCCAAACCGGAAAATATAAAATGAGCGCTACACATAATACAGACGCCGCCACGGTTGCGATACTGGACACACTAACCCCGCAAGCCGAAGCCCGATTGTTGGAATTTACGAAATCAGAGCTTTTCTCTAAAACCTTTCGCGAGGGCATGGACATGGTTGAGGAAACGGCCGCTTACTTAGATGGACCAGGTCGTCAAGATAGTAAAAAACTTGGGCGCAATGATGCTCTAACTTACGCTAGTCAATCTATGCGCCTCACCACACGTCTCATGCAAGTGGCGAGTTGGCTACTCGTACAGCGCGCGCTCAAAGAGGGCGAGATGAGTTCTTCCGAAGCTCGCCAAGATAAATACCGCCTTGTGGCCGAGACGAAATCAGAGGACGGCCTTAGCTTTTCAGATATTGCCAAAGATGCTTATGCCCTTCCTGCGCGCCTGCTAGATTTGCTAGCGCGTTCAGAGTCGCTATATGAGCGTATTATGCGCCTTGATCGTTCACTTTACGGCTCTATTGCCGCGCAAAGAGGTAATACGGTTGCTGATCAAATTAGCCGTTTAGAGGCTGCATTTGGGCGGGTAGCTACGGGCTAAGCCTTTAAGTAATTCAAGGCATAAAAAAGGCGGCTTCGAGAGCCGCCTTTTTCATATTCTGTATGTGGTTTGACTTAAACGCCGAAACCCGCGAATTTGTCTTTGAAACGAGACACGCGTCCGCCGCGGTCCATCATTTTACCTTCGCCGCCTGTCCATGCAGGATGGGTCTTTGAATCAATATCAAGGACGAGTGTGTCGCCTTCTTTACCGTAAGTGGAACGTGTTTGATATGTTGAGCCGTCAACCATTTGGACGGTAATCATGTGATAATCTGGATGTATATCTTTTTTCATTTCATGGCTCCTCAGCCTCTAGTCACGGGTTTACTTTAGATGGTCCCCCGCTCGAATGGCGCGATATAGGACAGAGTCTATTTGTCGTCAAGAGCTCTAACCGACCCTCTGTAAAAGTGGCTCATAAAGGGCTTCATTCGTCACGATAATATCGCCTGTCTCGAGTACGTCTCCGCCTGTCAAGCTCTCAACTTTTAATCCTGCTTCCTGCGCGATTAATACGCCCGCTGCGATATCCCAGACGGCTAATCCGCGTTCCCAGAAGCCGTCATAGCGCCCGGCGGCTGTCCAAGCGAGATCTAGCGCGGCGGAGCCCATACGTCTTACGCCTGAGCTATGTCCCATGACTTGATGAAGTTCTTTGAGGAATTTCGCGTGTCCTGGCCGCCCTAAAAAGGGAATACCAGTCGCGAAAAGGCTATCCGCGAAGATATCGCGTTTGCCGGGACGCAAACGTCTGTCGCCGCCGCCGCGTGTGCCGTCATTGAGGAAGGCGCCTTTGCCTTTTTCAGCAAAGAACATTTCATCTGTGATTGGATTGTAAATCAGTCCCGCAACAAGTTCTTTCGGATTGCCGTCAATTTCACGTTCCAGCGCAATGGAAATAGCGAAATGCGGAATACCGTGCAGGAAATTTGTGGTGCCGTCGAGCGGGTCAATTATAAAGCGGTGAGTTTTATCTGAACCGGTAATTTCTCCGCCTTCTTCCGCTAAAACGCTATAGCCAGGACGGTCGCGAAGGAGGCTTTCGATAATCGTTTCTTCAGCTTTTTTATCGGCCTTGGAAACAAAGTCAGCCGGGCCTTTACGCGCGACTTGGAGGTGCTCAACCTCGCCAAAATCTCGCAGGAGATTGCGGGACGCTTTCCGTGCCGCAAATTGCATGACCCGCATAATGGGCGAGAGGTGACTAGTGGTTTCAGTGATATTGCTCATTTATCAGCGCGTTTCACGTAAGAGCCATCTTCCGTTAAAATGACCAAGCTCTCACCCACACCGACAAAGGGCGGGACATTTGTCCGTACGCCATTAGAGAGTGTTGCTGGCTTAAAAGAGTTTGCGGCTGTCTGGCCTTTGACAACAGGTTCAGTATCGGCGACTTCCAGAATAACTTTCTCAGGTAGCACGATAGAAATTGGGCGATCTTCGTAAAATTCGACATCAACCGCCATACCATCTGCAAGAAATACCGCTTGGTCGCCGACAAATTCAGACTGTAGATTGATCTGCTCATAATTTTCGGAATTCATGAAAACCAGCATATCACCTTCGGCATATAGATAAGTGTGTGGTTTTTGCTCAAGGCGCACGCGCTCAACAGTTTCGGCGGCGCGAAAACGTTCATTGAGCTTTCGCCCATCCAGTATGTTCTTAAGCTCGACCTGATTAAAGGCACCGCCTTTACCAGGTTTGACGGCGTTACATTTTACAGCCACCCATAGGGTATCTTGGTGCTTAATGATATTGCCTTGGCGGATTTCATTACCGTTCATTTTCATAAGTTAGTCTCGCAGCTCGCGTGGGAATTGGCGGTCTGTAACGCACAAAAGAAAACGGAGCAAGCGTTGTAATATCGCTGCTCCGTCAAGTCATATGCGCCGAAATTATGGCGCAGTTGGAAGATCGTTAATCGGCAGAGGCCAGTTTCTTTGGTGTCGCCTTACTATTGTCATTGATATTCCTTTCAATGAGCAAGCGTTTCGGATCAAGCACAACGTGGGTTGGGTTTTTATCCAAGGTAAAGCTTGGCTCGCTCTCTATGTCTGTTACCCTGATAATACGCGTAGCAAACGGATTTGCACCGAGGTCATCCTTCGGGTCTTCGGTATAAAATCCAATCTCGACCCATTCGTTTAGCTCCGCACCTTCTAGCTTTGTCACAGAGGTTTCTTTACCGTCTTCTTCAGATGCATATTTTTTATCAACTTTGATAGGAAGCATAACTTCAAAGACATCACCTTTGGCCTTGACCTTAATCTCATCTTTAAAAGATAAATCCCAGAATGTGATTTTATTCCAATAATCATCTATAAGCAGATGATATTTCGGGTCAGTGTCTTCTTTCAAAATGTCGATCAGTTCCAGGGTCGTCGGATAGGGCGCTCCTTTGGTGCCGTGATAATCCAACAAAAATCTTTTAACAGCTGTTTGGATCACATCATTACCGATCATGTGACGCATGCCCCAAAAGACCCAGCTCGTTTTATTGTAATTCAGATAGCCCTGATTTTCAGCTTCCGCCAAGACGGGTTCGTCATCGCGTTCAAAAGTGCGTTGCGTCAAATATTGTAGGGTTGTGCGTTCCTCATGCATTCTGCGAGCTTTGGCAAAATCATAATGCTCTTCATAGGCCAGCATAGTTGCATTTTCAGTCAGGCCTTCAGAGAGAAGGTTTGACCCCTTGGCATAAGCGCCAATGAGTTGATGCGCGAACCATTGGTGTCCAATTTCATGCATTGTGACATAGGTCGCATAGTCAACACGTTCCGGGTCCTCTGCATCACCAGGATCCTGCACGAAGCCGATGTTTTCTGAAAACGGGACCGTTCCGGCAAAGGCTTGAGCAAAGCTTGCAAATGGAAATTCCATGATACGAAGCTGTGCATATTGATATGGACTGAAAGTTTCAGTGAAGGTGTCCATTGATTGACGCATGGCATCAAACATCAAATCAATATTGAAATCATGCGCGGGGTGAAAGTAAATCTCAAGCTCGACATCATCGCCATTTGGATTGTTCCAAACCTCTTTGCGCACTTCATACTCCGCCGTGAGGAAAGAGAAGAAGTTATGTATGGGGTTGATAGATTTATACATCCGGCAACGGCGACCATCTTCAACAATTTCGCCTTCAAACTTACCTGGCGCAACAGGAATTTGGCTTTCTACCGTGCACACGCGCGCGTCAAAATCTACATAATCAGAATAACCTGAGAAGCTCGTAAGCAAATTATAGCGCCGCGCTTCCTGATCGTCGCGCTCAGGCCACTCGACACGGTCACCTAGGTCGTACTTACGGCGTGTGTCGGGATTGTTTATGAAACCAGCTTCTAAATTTCCAAAGACTAAAAGCGCATCAGTATTGTTCACAAAAGTACCATTGCGCGCAATGTCAGAACCTTGCGTTAAAGTCGCGTCATCAAATTTAGTCGCAAAGCTTACTTTGCGGCTTTCGCCCGGTGCGAGAGGCGGGTTGAATTTGACTTGCAAGACTTGGTGATCTTTTCGCAATTTATCAGAAAGCTCAGTGCCCTTAACGATGCTTGCGCCCTCTATATCTAGCTTGGTGATATTCTTGGGGCCAACGCCTGAAAATACGGTGGTTGAAGAGATTGGCTCTTCATGTGGGTTGTCAATCAGGTAACTACCAGTGAATTCAGCTGTTTGCTTTTTTGGATAAAACTCAGCCTCAACGCTGACTTTTGTAATGCGCGGTTCAGGGTTTTCCCAAATATCAGCGACTAATTTTTCAAATGCTGCACTATTCGCTTCGCTCTGGTCTGAATTCATATAGCCTTGGTCTTTATAGCTCTGAAGTCCGGCATATCCGAAGCCTGCGAAAGCTAGGAAACCGACTAATGCTGTCGCAACCGAAGGGAGGCTCAAACGTTTCTTGATGTTCTTCAACCGGGTTTTGAGACCAACTTGATAACCCCGTCGCCACACCCAAATTGAGAGGGCGCCTAATATCAAGATGAGCCCCATCCAATAGGCAAACTCCCACCAGAATGATTTTGGATTCGAAAAGCCCGCCATTTCAGAATACCCACCTGCGCCGACATCACCGAAATTCATAAGCGGGTGATAAAAAGGCAGCTGACCGATAAAAAAGATGAGCCCAATGAGAATCGCGCCGCTAACTAGCATGCCAATAATGCGGCCTGGCATGAAGTTCTGAATGAACATCACAAGCATGCCTTGGAAGAAAAAGCCGACAAAAAAGCTGACGATTCCCATCGCAAGAAATGTTGCGGGAACAACCGGCACGCGATCCCAGCCAAAGCCGATTTGCGCAATCATGCCAGCTACCAATAGGCCGAGAACAAGAGTTAAAAGTAATAAGGCTAATGCGCCCCATTTTGCGAAAAGAAGCGAAACATCTTTAACAGGTGTCGCGTCCAAAATGCCATGGAGATTTGCGGTTCTATCCCGCCACATTATGTCTGATCCAAAGAAAATCATGATAATCAACATCGGGAATAAAAGTGAACCAAGCGCGACTTGCGTCATGAAACGTGACGTAGGCAGCAACGTACTGGCGCCCATAAAGACGGCGACTAAAAGCGAAACAACGAACAAGGCGAGCGCTATTCCAACCAAAATAACGAAGGCCGTGCTGCGAACTGTTGACAGATATTCAAACTTTATGCGCGTGAGAAAAGCCCGCAATGTAAAGCCAGTCCCTAGGTCAGGTTTAACAGGCTTCACATGTGTTCGAACGGCCCCAGCGGGGGTGTTGTCCAGACGTGTTTTACTCTTGCGCACGGGAATCCCGCGCGTGGAAAAGAGAAAGGCAAGGCCAAACAAAGCGAGGCCAACAATCCCGTAAACTAACCTATTTAGACCCACCCATCCTGTGAAGGGGGCCATGTTTTCATTTTGCTCAGCGGCAGGCCAGTATTGTGTTTCAACGGCTAATGATGTCGCTCCGAAAGGGTCAACTAGAGCCGCAATCCATTCATCGGGCCGCTCACCAGCGATAACGCCGCCAATAAGATAAAGCACGAGCAGTCCAACGGCGCTGACATAAACAAGGGCGCGGTTGCGCGTAGTCACTGCGATAGCTGTGTAAATCGCTGAGACTAATAAGGCATTTATTATAATAAAGAGAAAGAAGGGCTGTAGGTAATGTAAAAGGTTGAAGCTTTGAAATGTCTCAGCATCTCCCCAGGGCATAAAAGGCCCTGCAATTGTACCGATGACCAAGCCAGAAAGGCTAATCACTGTGGCAATCCAGACTCCCAACATGCGTGAAATAAGCATGTCCCGTGTTTTAACAGGTGTGGCGTGCATGATTTCGACAGATTTATGCGTGTCATCTCGCATGACGCCAGTCACAACAAAGACGGCAGCAAAAAATATTGAGAACAGGCTAAACGCTGAGATTGTTAGCGCGATAGGAATAGCGCCGTTAACTTTTACGCGTTCGCCGCCTGCGACGCCTATGGCAAAGTCTTCGTGAGATGAAAATAATATGCCCACCGCGATCATGACGACCAAGGCTATCCAGAAGCCGACTTGTCGTGTGTGGAGTTTGAGTTCAAAGGCTAAAAGATTACGCAGCATGACGCATGTCTCCAGCTTTTATAAATCCGTTAAGATAGGCAAAATAGGCATCTTCAAGTATTGGATCCTCTTGAGAAAATCCTTTCCCTGGGTTCGTATCTGAATAGACAGAGACAATCATGCCGCCCATGAGAAGTTTCGTGCGCAGAACTTTATGATTTTCTTTGAGCGCAGGCACAGCTTCTTTATCGACTTTAATACGCCAAACTTTTCCTTCAATATTATTTATGAGGGCAGCAGGTGCGCCGCGCGTTACAAGGCTTCCTTCGCCTATAATGCCCATATCGGGGCAGAGATCTCTCACATCCTCTACGATATGTGTGGAGAGAATGATGATTTTGTCATCACTCGCATTCACTAAAAGCTCTAGGAATGTTTGACGCTGAAGCGGGTCAAGCCCCGCTGTGGGCTCGTCAACTATCAAAACTTTGGGATCGCCAAGCAAGGCTTGAGCAACGCCAAAGCGCTGACGCATACCTCCCGAAAATGTCGCGACTGAGGCGGTCTTATGTTTGAACAAATCAACGCTATGCAAAAGAGATAAAATTTGCTCTCTACGCTCGCCTTTGTGACTTACGCCCTTCAAAATAGCGATATGATCAAGCAAGGCTTCTGCACTCATGCGGGGGTAAACGCCAAAATCCTGTGGTAGATAACCGAGTGTGGAGCGAATGACGTCAGGGTCTTTTGTAATATCCGTCCCGTTATAGGTGATAGTCCCTTCATCGGGGTTTTGAAGAGTCGCTAATGTTCGCATCAGAGTCGATTTACCCGCGCCATTGGGGCCAAGCAGGCCGAAGAGGCCAGGCTTTAAATCAAGCGTAATATTATTCATCGCATGGACATCGCCAAAGCGCTTATGGACATTTTTAATAGATAGCATGGTTTTCCCCAGATTGGACTTCTCTACCTCCTTCATAGCAAAAATTTATCGAAAAACAACAATTAATTTCGAATAACAATAAA
>JAHDDT010000011.1:17878-20657 GCA_020629195.1 Hellea sp. | reverse complement strand
CGTGACTTAGCAGCTCTGCGCAGATAGATTGCTCCTATGAATGACACGACACAGCCTATTCGTCCGCCGCTCAATTATGCTTTTGCGCGTGCGCAGGGTGTGTTGGCTTTAGTGCAAGACGGCGAAATGGTGATTGCCCGCCGCCCGGGCGCAACCCTCGAAGCCATGCTTGAGGCTCGCCGAGCTATCGGGCAGCCTGCGAAACTTTTAGACGTCACGCCAGGCGAATTTGAAAACCATGCCGCGCGCATTTATGCGCAAGCGGATTTGGCGGGCTCGGCTGAAGATGCAATTGACACGCCAGAAGATTTACACGCACTCGCAAGCGGTTTGCCTCGCACCTCTGATTTGCTCGACAGCACAGATGACGCCCCTGTCATCCGCCTCATAAACGGCATTCTTCAAGAAGCCATACGCAGCCGCGCCTCTGATATTCATATCGAACCTTATGAGCAGCGCCTTTCAGTGCGTTTTCGTATTGATGGGTCCTTGCGTGAAATGCTGAGTCTTCCTGCGCGTCTGGCTTCTGTCTTGGTCTCCCGCGTGAAAGTCATGGCGCAGCTGGACATTGCCAAAAAGCGCGTCCCGCAGGATGGGCGGTTTTCGCTTAACCTCGGCGAACGCGCGATTGATGTACGGGTTTCGACGTTACCGTCGCGCCATGGCGAACGGCTTGTTATGCGGATATTGGAACAAGACAGTTCTCGCCTTGGTCTTCCTGAATTGGGGATGGAAACAGATATTTTGGCGGCTTTCGAAGCCGCGCTCGAGCGGCCTAATGGGATCATTCTTGTCACCGGCCCTACAGGCTCTGGTAAAACAACGACGCTATATGCAGGGCTGTCTCAATTAAATGATGGCTCGCGTAATATTCTCACAGTCGAGGATCCTGTTGAATATGCGCTGGACGGAATTGGGCAGACACAAGTTAATTCCCAAGTCGGTATGACATTCGCCGCAGGGCTTCGCGCCATTTTGCGTCAAGACCCGGATGTGGTGATGGTCGGTGAAATCCGCGATCCCGAGACAGCAGAAATTGCGGTACAAGCCTCATTAACGGGTCACCTTGTGCTCTCGACTGTTCATACGAATTCTGCCGTCGCGGCGATTGCGCGCCTTCGTGACATGGGCGTGGAGCCATTTCTATTATCGTCCACGATTACAGCCTTAGTCGCGCAGCGTCTCGTGCGGCGTCTCTGCCCAAGTTGTAAAACGCCATATAAGCCCACTGCGACTGAACGGGCAGAACTAGCTATTCGTAGAGCGGATGTGACTTTTTACAAACCGCAAGGTTGTGCAGAGTGTCAAGACATCGGCTATACGGGCCGTCTCGGCATATATGAAATCGTGACCTTAGATGATAAGCTTCGGGCCATGATACATGATGGGGCCAGCGAATCCGATATAACTAAATATGCTTTTGCTAAGCGCCAAACGCTTCTTGGCAGCGGCGCAGAAAAAGTTCTTTCAGGTGAGACGTCTGCTGAAGAAGTCCTGCGCGTGTGTAAATCCAATACGGCTGAGGAGCTATAAGGCCTAATGGAAGCTTTTGACTATGCAGCGCTTGATGCCGCCGGAAAACGTAAAAAAGGCACTGTTATGGCGTCTTCGGCGCGGGATGCCCGCGACATCTTGCGTGCTCGTGCCCTCATGCCACTCGACCTTGCGCCGAGTAAATCTAAAAAGAAACAAGAGATTGGAGGGACGGCATCTGGCGTCAAACATAAACATCTGACCCAAGCCACGCGGCAGCTTGCTATCCTTATTGATGCTGCGACACCTATAGAAGAAGCGCTAAAAATCACAGCCTTGCAATTTGAACGTTCGCCGATGAAGGCGGCGCTGCTTTCTATTCGCGCGCAAGTGATGGAGGGTTTGCGATTATCAGATGCGCTTCGCGGTCAACCCAAAGTCTTTCCACAACTTTATACAGCCATGGTGGCGTCGGGCGAAACATCGGGTCGCTTGCCAGCTGTTCTTGAGCGCCTCGCAGATGATTTAGAGGCAGCACAGAAAATTCGCCGTAAAATCATGGGAGCCACAGCCTACCCCATTGTTTTGTCTATTGTGGCGTTACTGGTCGTGACAATTCTCATGATTGCTGTTGTGCCTAAAGTCGTGGATCAATTTGACAGCTTTGGACAAGAGCTGCCGACCCTGACCAATATTGTGATTGCCTTATCGGCTTGGATGCAGAAATGGGGCCTGATTACTTTGGGAGTCTTGGTCATAGGTATTTTTGCTTTACGCCAAGCGCTAAAAGCTAAAGCGCTTAGATATCGTTGGGACGGTATGCTGTTGCGCCTGCCGCTTTTGGGTAAAGTCGTGCGCAATATGAATGCCGCGCGATTTGCCAGGACAATGGCGGGCCTCGTCGATAGTGACACCCCCGCCTTGACGGCTCTGGAAACAGCGCAGCACACTTTGCAAAATTCGGTCATGCGAGATGCCATAACAGAGGCTACACTTAAAGTTCGCGAAGGATCTGCTATCAGTACGGCCCTGCGAGGTACAGCCGTATTCCCGCCGCTAGTTGTTCAGATGGTGGCGGGCGGTGAAGCGAGCGGGGATATGGGGAAAATGTTCGCGAAATCAGCTGAATATCTGGAAGATGAATTTGACAGTTCGACAACTGTATTTTTGACGCTTCTTGAACCTTTGATAATTATTTTTCTGGCTGGGATTGTGCTATTGATTATTGCGGCAATCTTTTTGCCAATACTACAATTAAATACGCTGGCCTTTTAGAGGATATGGATATGCAAAAAAGACGCAAAAA
>JAHDDT010000011.1:7660-17778 GCA_020629195.1 Hellea sp. | reverse complement strand
CAATTAAATACGCTGGCCTTTTAGAGGATATGGATATGCAAAAAAGACGCAAAAATGAAGAGGGATTTACGCTTGTCGAAGTTATGGTGACCCTGGTTATCATTGGTTTGCTAACGACCTTTGTTGTTATCAATGTTCTTCCGGCACAGGATAAAGCTTTGGTGCAAAAGACCAAGGGCGATATCCGTATTCTTGAACAGGCATTGGAAATGTACCGCCTTGATATGTTTGATTACCCCGAACAGGATGCAGGACTAGAGGCACTTAAAGAGATGCCAAGCGGTGCTGATGAAGCGCGTTACCGCAAGGGCGGCTATATCAAGCTCTTGCCAAATGATCCTTGGGGGCGGCCCTATATTTACCGCTACCCTGGTGAGAACGGCGTCTATGATATTCTCTCATATGGCTCTGACGGTGAGCCGGGCGGAGAAGATCAGGCGGCTGATATCGTTAACTGGGAATAGACCCAATGCGCCGCCGCACAGCGAAAGAGTCAGGCTTCACATTGGTTGAAATACTCTGTGTCCTCGTTGTGATTGGCCTTATGTCCTCTGTCGTTGTACTTTCTATTCCGCAGCCTAAGTCCGAATTGGAAAAGCAGGCAGAGTTGCTCTCAGGGCAATTAAATGCCCTCGCGCAAGATGGCCTCATTAGCGGTTCTGTTACAGCGGCAGGATTTTCCAAAGAGGGTTATGCACTTTACGCATTTGAGAATAGCGAATGGGCAACACTGGCGCAGGGAGAGTGGCAAGACAGTTACCGCCTAACACTAACTCGAGCCTCGGCTAAGCTTGATATGCCGAAAACAACCGAGCCAATCATTCTGTTTCAACCCACAGGCTTGTCAACGCCTTTTGAATTGATGCTCTCTGACAGCGAGACTAAATACACCTTGAAAACAGCGGGTGATGGCCGCGTTGAGCTGATAAAATCGGTGCCATGAGAGGGATAGAAAAAAAAGAAGCGGGCTTCACACTCGTTGAAGTGCTTGCGGCCTTACTGATTTTCAGTTTCGCCATTATAGGATTAACGCGTTCGGGCACAGAATCCGTACGGGCCATTAGTGTGTTGCAGGATAAGTCCTATGCGGGTGTCGTGGCAGATAATCAGCTTATCCGAGCGCGTATAAAGCCTCTCCAAATCGGGGCTGAGACAGGAGAAGAGGCCGTAAACGGCAAGCCTTATAATTGGCGCGTTGAAACATCAGAAACGGAAAGTGAAGGTTTTTATCGCCTCATTGTGACTGTCTCTGAAGGTGACTCAGATCAAGTTATCATCACTCGCACAGCGTTTCGTACGGATAAAACCTTATGAGTAAAAATCCGCATAATGAGGCTGGATTCACCCTTGTTGAGGTGCTCATTTCGCTTTTTATCTTTGCTATAATAACGGCGGGCACGATGACGGCCTTGACTCAAAGCTTAAGAGGTAAAGACCGTTTGGCGGCCTCAATGGAAGCGTTAAACCAATTTAATAGCGCACGTTCCATTTTACGCTCGGACATGTCGGCTCTGACGCTGCGCCCGAGCCGTGATGAACTTGGCGGGATGAACCCTTATGTGCTCACGACAGATGGTGAGGCGCTGCTTTCATTTACGCGGCGCGGTACACAGAATCCGAGCGGGCTAGAAGCA
This sequence comes from Hellea sp., assembly GCA_020629195.1. Lineage (GTDB taxonomy): Bacteria > Pseudomonadota > Alphaproteobacteria > Caulobacterales > Maricaulaceae > Hellea. The sequence goes on along the minus strand of JAHDDT010000011.1, from coordinate 16,144 downwards.
CGAGGAGACTTAGAACGTGTCGAATATCATTTTGAGGATGGAGCGCTTATTCGCCGCTCTTACCTACATGAAAACCCCGCTCAGCTCGCAGCCAGTCTTGACCGCATTCTTTTAGAGGAGTTGGAGGATGTTAAACTTTGGGCGGTGATCTATCAATTTAATAGCTTTGTTAAAATAGAGGGCGTACGCCTTGCCGCCAATGGTTCGCCCAACCTCAAACCTAATGCCATTCTCTTTGAAATCACCGATGGTTTTGGCGAAACAACTGAACATCTTTTTGAGCTTGGCGCATGAACACTGCAGATAAAGAGAGCGGCACTGTCTTACTGACAACACTGCTTATAATGGCGGTGATGGCCGCTGTGTCGGTTGCGATTATGGACGACATCCGCTTTGCCGTTAAACGCACCATCAATGTCAGCGATTACGCCCAAGCGGATTGGTATGTCAAAGGCGCTGAAGATTTCGCAGTGAGTTATATCTCCAGCCAGCTTGGCCCGCTTCAGCCTGGTGTTAAAAATGAGCTGTTTAAGAACCCGCAAACATATACTTTTCCCTATGAGGGCGGAATGATGATTTTAGACGTACGTGACGGAACAGATTGTTTTGCGCTAGGCAGTCTTGTTACATCAACTGGTAGTGCCAATGTCGTTGGCGGACGCCAATTTACGAATTTGCTCACTGTGTTGGGCTGGCCTGAAAATGAGGCCCGTAACCTCACGGGTGTCCTTACTGACTGGATTGATACGGATACGCAGCGCAGCACAAATGGCGCCGAAGACGGCGACTATCTACGCCGCGACCCGCCGCACCGCACCGCGAATACTGCGCTGGCCTCTGTAATGGAATTGCGCAGTTTGGAAGGCATGACTGAAGAGCTCTATCAATCTATTCGCCCCTTTCTCTGTGCCCGCAAAGGAGGCGAACCTGCGAAGCTTAATATTGACACCGCTGAACCGCTTGATGCATTTCTTTTGTCTTCCATACTTGGCGGGCCTGACTATTACCAAACGGCCCTGCAAATTATCGCGGAACGCCCGCAAGGCGGTTACGGCACAATTGAGACCCTCCAAGCAACGCCGGCTTTACAAAATTTCACTGGAAAAGAAGCGGCCTATGATCAGATTGTCTTCGCGCCGCAATATCTTTGGGTCGAAGTCAGGGTTGATTACCTTAATGCCTCTCGGCTAGTCACCTATGAGTATGATGTCTCTGGGCCGCAAGCCGAGTTAACGCATCGTGGATGGGGGAGCGAAAGCTACCGCCCGACATTGGAACAGGAAGAGCTAGAGCTGCAATGACAGAGCGCCTTATCATAGTCATGCCAAGTCTTGAAAACGGCCCCGGATTATGGGGCTTGGTTGAGGGTGACCGCGTCTTGCGTCATGGCCGCGACACGCCCCCAGCAGCTAACGTCAAAGACGTTGTCGCAATTTTGCCTGGACAGTCCGTTAGGATTTATCCGCATGAGCTTCCCATGACGTCCAAAAAAGACCGCCTTCGTGCCGCTGGCTTTTCAATTGAGGATAAAATCGCCGTGCCGCTCGATAAAGTTCATGTCGCGTTATCGGATGACCGCATTGCCGTCATTGATAAAGAGGTTTTTACTGAGAGCCTTGAGCAATTAGAGGAAGTCGGAATATCTCCACATCGCGCGATTGCGGATTTTGAAGCTTTATCGGATCTGGACGGCACTATTAATTTACTGGACCGAAATGTGATTTCAGGGCCGCTTGGCCATACGGTTGACCTTGACTGGGAAGAAACGGGTCAAACTTATTCGGATAAGACATTACTCTCAGCGATAGGGGCTAAGTTAGAACGCGCGGATAGTCTTAACCTTTTGCAAAATGGATTCTCCACCAAGACACGGTTTAACTTTGGGTGGCGTCAATTTGCTCCGCTGGGCGGTATTGCGGCGGGGTTAGGAATTATGGCGCTCGTTTTTTACGGCGTTGAAGCACGGGCTTTAAAGCTCCAAGCCGCAGATTTGAAAGTTCAAACTGCACAGCTCTTCACACAAGCCACTGGACAAGCTGCACCACGTAACCCAGCTATGGCTGCAACCCGCGCCATGAAATCGGGCGGGAAGGATAATCTAGATTTTCTGCGTCTCTCAGAGACTCTCTTTACAGCTGTCGAACAAATTGAGGGCCTCATGGTCGAGCAGCTTCGTTATCAAGACGCCAAGAATGAATTGCAATTACGGCTCATTTATCCAAGTTTTGAAAGTGCGGGGCAGTTTGAAAATGCTATCCGCAATTTAGGCGGGGACTTAACAACAGGTGGCGTGCGCGAACAATCGGGCCGTTTTATTGGCGAGGCGACCTTAAGGGGGAGCGCGTCATGATGGGTTTGCTGAAATGGGATGAGCGCGAGCTTTATGAGAAAATCATTATGGCAGTCTTAGGCGCAGCAATAGTTCTGGCGGCTTTATTTCTCATCGCCGTAAAGCCTGTGATGACAGCTCATAGAACGGCTGAAACACAAGCGGCTAAATCTATACGGGATTATGAAATTGTATCACGTGCTATACCGCAACTTAGCCAGGGACCTGCCGTTATGGGAGCTCCATTTTCCAGAGCGGCTCTGATCAGCGCGGCACAACGACAAGATATTCGCCTCTCGCGTATTAATCCTGATGCGTCGTCTATCACGGTCTGGATTGATGATGTGGAAACGACGAAGCTTTATAAATTGATGAATACGCTTATCGTTGAAAACGGGGCTGAGCTGTCACGCGCGTCAATAACCGCTGACAATAATGGTTTGCTCTCGGCGCAACTAACTCTAAAAACCAATTGATATAATCTGTTACAGAGTTTGTCTGTGGCATTTGACTTATTTGAGTTAGTGCGCTGTCATGAAATTCCAATTTATAGATCTACAGGCGCAGCGCGCGGTTATTGCTGATGAAATTGAGGCGGCTTTAAAGCGCGTGCTCGAACATGGTCAGTTTATCCTAGGGCCCGAAGTCAGCCAATTTGAAGAGCAGCTCGCCGCTTATGAGGGCGGGGGATATGCTGTATCCTGTGCCAATGGGACAGACGCGATAATCTTACCTCTCAAAGCCTGGGGCGTGGGCCCGGGTGATACCGTTTTTTGCCCAAGCTGGACTTATGCGGCAACAGCCGAAGCTATCGCTATTATTGGAGCTACGCCTTATTTTGTCGATGTCGAACCGGATAGTTATAATATATGCTGTGAAAGCTTACGCGCCGCCATTGCCGATAGCAAAAACGCAAAGGCAATTATCGCGGTAGATATTTTTGGGCAGCCCGCAAATTATCCCAAGCTTCGCGAGATTGCGGATGAGTTTGGCCTAAAATTAATGGCAGACTCAGCCCAAGGCATGGGGTGCCGCTTAAATGGTAAAGCGCCTATAGAATGGGCTGATGTCGTTACGACGAGCTTCTTTCCCGCTAAACCTTTAGGATGTTACGGTGATGGGGGTGCCATGTTGACTCGTAATGAGGCTCTAAAAGAAAGTTTGCTCAGCCTTCGCTTTCATGGCCGCGGAACTCTATCAGGAGATCATGCAAAAATCGGCCTTAATTCGCGTTTGGACACGATTCAGGCGGCTATTTTGATAGAGAAGCTAAACATATTTAGTCAAGAAATCGAAGCCCGGAACCGCATTGCGGATCGGTATACGCATGCGCTGAAGTCAAATATTCTTAGAACGCCAAAAGTCATCCGAGGCGGCCTCTCTACGTGGGCTCAATATGCTATTGAAGTTCCCAATCGTGATGTTGTTATGGCGGGAATGCGCGAAGCTGAAATTCCTGTGGCGGCTTATTATCCGCTGCCAACCCATATGCAGACGGCTTATAAAGACTATCCCGTTTCACCAGATGGTTTACCCAATACTATGGCTGCCAAAGATGTCATCATGGCTTTGCCTATGCATGCTTATCTCAAGCCCGAAGATCAAGACGCTGTCATTGAGACTTTATTGGGGCTTGTTTGATCTCTCATGGTCTAAGAGCCATTTTTTCTTTTCAAGCCCCCCTGCATAACCGCCGAGACTGCCATCTTTGGCAATTACGCGGTGGCAAGGAATGATCAGAGCTAAGCCATTATTCGCATTGGAGCTAGCAACAGCGCGAACCGCTTTTTCATTTCCAGCGGCTATGGCTAGGTCACTATAAGCACAGCTTTCGCCATAGGGAATATTTTGCAGCGCTTTCCAAACTTGGTTTTGAAACGTCGTTCCTGTGGGTGATAGCGGGGTTTTGAACTCTGTTAGAACCCCGCTAAAATAAGCTTTCAATTCCATTTCAATTTGGTCTGTAATAGCTGTGCGGCCAGGAATAACAGCGCGTTTGTGAACTTTACGCAGCTTTTCAAAACCGCGCTCTATATTCTTACGCGTTGTAAATTCGAGCATGTAAAGATGGGTGTCGTCACAGACCGTAAAGAGCGGCCCGAGCGGTGTGGACATCCATTCGATAAAAAATGGCGTCTGGTTCGTATTTGCGGGGGCAGTGCCGAAAGTATTGGCGAAGGCCTTGCGGAAACCAGAGGCGCTTTCATAGCCTGCGTTTAATTGAGCGTCTATCACACTGTCTCCTTTTGCGAGGTCACGCGCCGCAGCGCCCAGTCGTCTGGCCCTTACATATTGCGTAAAAGTCAGGCCAAAACGTTTCTTAAACTGACGTCTGGCGGTGGACGGGTCAATGCCTAGAGCTTTAATTTCGGTCTCAGTCCAGCGTTTGTCTGGCGCATTTTCAATTAGGGCTATAAGTTTTTTAATTGTCCCAGACGCTTCGCCCGCATGGCTAGATGGATGGCATCGTTTACAGGCTCGAAATCCTGCTGAAAGAGCTTGTTCGGCTGTGTCATAAAACACGCAATTTTCACGCTTGGGTAACCGTGCAGGACAACCGATGCGGCAGAATATGCCCGTACTTTTCACGCCAACAAAAAACTCATCCGAGAATATTTTGGGCCGTGACTTTAAAACGGCATAGCGGTCATCTTCGGTCATAACTTTCATATAAACACTTTAGCAAGAATTTATCTCTTTGCCGCCGAAAAACAGGCATTGTTATCTTTAAGTCATATCTATAAGTCTGAGCGTAAAAGGACTTCTCATGACAGTTACCCTTCATAAAGGTGATCTCCCCGCAGGATTAGATTTTGGAACAGCTGTAGCTGTGGATACAGAAACACAAGGGCTTTCATTAGTGCGTGATAAATTATGCCTCGTACAGCTCTCTGCTGGGGATGGGAATGCGCATATCGTTCAAATGAACCGCGATACGTATGACGCCCCTAATTTGAAAGCGCTTTTAGGTAATCCGGCGGTTGAGAAAATTTTTCACTTTGCCCGCTTTGATGTCGCTATATTGGGCCGTGATTTGGGCGTGGATTTGAATCCGATTTTTTGTACTAAAATCGCCTCAGGTTTAGTGCGAACTTACACGGATCGTCATGGCCTTAAAGATCTGACTAAAGAGTTGATTAACGTTGATTTATCCAAGCAGCAACAGAGCTCTGATTGGGCGTCTGATGAACTAACCAAAGCGCAGCTGGATTATGCCGCCTCTGACGTGCTTTATTTGCATCAGCTTCGCAATATTCTTATGGCCAGATTGCTTCGTGAAAACCGTCTTGATATGGCGCGAAGCTGTTTTGATTTCATACCGACGCGCTGTCAGCTTGACCTCAATGGATGGGATGGCGTTGATATTTTCAGTCATAAGATGCGCCGCCCTGATTAGCATTTTGCTTATTAAGCGATTACCTTACTATCTCTTCATCTGATGAAATTTACTATCGTAATGTTCAGCCCCTTATCCTATAGCTAAGACTATGAATTCAGCGGTTATATCTACAGGCGACAGATCGGCCAGCGATGCGCTAGGTCTATGGGAGCCCAAACGTACTCTTACGCTCGAAGCCGCGCGTAAGCATTCCGCTCGTATCAAGTTCATGCGCAGAGGGCTTTTGGTTATTTGTGCTCTTTTAGCAGCCACCCTAATTTATCAATTTGCAACTCAGTCTAGCTCGATAATTCTTGAAGATAACCCAACAGAGTCTGTTAAAATGGTCAATCCTCGCTATAGCGGCCGAACAACAGATGGATTGCCGTTCTACCTCACGGCCGACACGGCCACGCGTACACTTGCTAACCGGAGTGAGGTTGCGCTGATAAAGCCTGTTCTGGAATTTATTCGTGAAGATGGGGCCGAGGCGTCATTGGTTGTCGCGGAGACGGGGACTTATGATGACGTCAAAAAAATTCTGAACTTGCGCACAGCCGTCGATCTTAACACAGATGATGGTTATAATTGCCAGACAACACATGCCCGCATCTTTGCCAAAGAGAAACGTATTGAGGGTGATGAGCGCATCGAATGTAATGGCAGTTTTGGCATTGTGAATGGGAACAGCTACGAGATAAATGACAATTACAAAGTCTTCGTTTTTAAAGACGGTATGGACGCTATTATCGAGCAGGGCGAAGAGCTCGGACTTGAGGGGAACGAGTAATGCGTTTTATGGCTTGCAGTCTTACAGCTCTATCTTTTTTGGCACTTTTTTCGTTACCAGTTAATGCTCAAATTTTTGGAGGCGATGCGCCGATCAATGTGCTTGCAGAAAAAGCAACATATGAAGGTGGACTCACTATACTTGTCGGAAATGTGGATGTGACCCAAGGTGTTGCTCGCATACAATCCGATACAATGAATATTTACCGATCAGAAGCCGAGCCCGATAGCGCGGGCAGCCTTAAACTGGGTGCGGTGAACCGTATTGATGCTCGCGGTAATTTCCGTTACACCACGCCTGATAATAATGTGACGGGGGATCGGGGTGTTTATGAGCGTGATAAAGGTATTATCACGGTCACGGGTAATGTTAAGGTTCGGCAGCCAGGTGGAAATACCGCTTCGACTGATAAGTTGATCTATAATGTGAACACAGAAACAATTCGTTTTTCAGGCCAGTGCCAAGGTTCAGACTGCTCGGGACGCCCTACAATCAGAATTGGAAATTAGGATAGAGTTATGAAATCTGTTATGAAGTTGAGCGCTATAGCTCTTTTAATGGCTGCTATGCCGCTTACAGCAAATGCCCAATTCGCGCGTAATAATAATGCGCCCATTGATGCGACGGCCGATGATATTGTAAATTCTGGAGGGACGACCATTCTCACAGGGCAAGTCGATGTTCGCCAAGGCGGTACACGTATCCTCGCAGATAAGATGAAAATTTTCGGCGGCGTAGCAGGCGCTACTAGTAATGGCGCTGCGAGTGATATTTCCCGTATCGAAGCAACGGGTAATTTTTATTACATCACGCCTGAGCAAGAAGTTCGCGGAAATAATGGTGTTTATGTTCAAGCTACGGATAGCTTTACAGTCACTGGAGACGTTATCTTGCTTCAAGGTGAAAATGTTGTGACTGGCGATACGCTGATTTATAATCTAACAACCGAGGAAGCCCGCGTTGTTGGAACTTGTAAAGGTCGCCGCTGCGGATCTAAAGGACGTGTGAAGATTCTTCTTAAAAATACAGGCGCAAGCCAGTCTTAGGCCTTAAAGCTTAGACCAAAGGAACACAGATGGCTGACGCTGATCCTAAAACACCCTCGCAAAACACGGCTGTTGATTTCGTACCGCCGCCTAAGGGCTTGGCCGCGAATAATATCGGGAAAGCTTATCGCGGCCGCGTCGTTGTAAAAGACATTACCCTGACTGTGCAACGCGGCGAAGTCGTTGCGCTCATGGGGCCGAATGGTGCGGGTAAAACCACCAGTTTCTACATGATTATGGGTCTCATCGAGGCTGATCGCGGGATGATTACATTAGACGGTCAAGATATTACGGGCTTGCCTATGTATCAACGTGCTCGTCTTGGCGTCGGATATTTGCCGCAAGAACAATCTATTTTCCGCGGCTTGACTGTGGAAGAAAATATCAAAGCTGTTGTGCAACTTACAGAACGCGATCGCTCTAAATGGGATGATAATGTCGAAGCGCTTTTAGATGAGCTGAATATCGGTCATATCAAAAAGAGCCCAGCCCTTGCGTTGTCAGGTGGTGAACGCCGCCGTGTTGAAATTGCCCGTGCGCTCGCGTCACGGCCAAGCTTTATCCTCCTCGACGAACCCTTCACAGGTATCGATCCTATTGCGATTGCCGATATTTCAGAACTCGTGCTTTATCTCAAAAAGCGCGGCATCGGCATTTTGATCACTGATCACCGCGTGCGCGAAACGCTCGACATCGTGGACCGCGCCTCTATCTTGTTCCAAGGCGAAGCCTTGTTTGAAGGAACACCAGATGAAATTCGCGCCAATAAAGATGTCCGCCGCGTCTATCTGGGTGATAAATACGCTTAATGACAGTGTTCTGCTTTGCGGAACACTGAACAGGGCCGCAAAAACACGAAACCTTATCGTGTTTTTGTGCACCGCTAACTAATGACCACTAGCGCGTAGCGCTGGCTGAAGTGTCATTGGTTTTGCTCTAT
>JAHDDT010000011.1:0-7560 GCA_020629195.1 Hellea sp. | reverse complement strand
AACTAATGACCACTAGCGCGTAGCGCTGGCTGAAGTGTCATTGGTTTTGCTCTATCAATTTAGAATCTCTTTCTCCCAATAAAAAACCCGCCTCTCTCGAAGCGGGTCTCTTTTTAGTCTTTGAGGACTTTACTTTTTCGCGAGCAGGTCGCGAATTTCAGCAAGCAAAACTTCGTTTGCTGGCGGAGCTGCGGGTGCTTCTTCTTCAGCTTTTTTCGCTTTGTTCATGCCTTTGATGATCATGAAGAGTACCCATGCTAGAATAGCAAATGCGATGATAGCATTGATGAACGAACCATAGCTAATCGCAGAGCCAGTGCCTTCAATAACGGCGCCAGCGGCGTCAGTTTGCGCGGGTGTCAAAACAATCTTTTTAGAGCTAAAATCAATACCGCCACTAAAATGACCGACAACTGGCATAATAACGTCTTCGATAAGTGATTTGATGACAGTACCAAATGCACCGCCCATGATAATGCCAACAGCCATGTCAAGCATGCTGCCTTTCATGGCAAACTCTTTAAATTCAGAAATCATTCCCATGATATTCCCCCTAAGTTACGACCAGAATCGGTCAGATGTGGGGGCTTTTGCACAAAAAGAACCTATGCGTCAATCTGTCAGTTACAGCAAATTAACGATAAAAAGGGGAGCTATTTACGCGTCGAATCGATGCGTGCGCGGAGATCCTTACCGGTACGGAAGAATGGTACATGTTTTTCCGGTACAAATACGGAGCCACCTGTGCGCGGGTTTCGGCCCGAGCGTGATTTACGGTGCCGTACTGAAAATGCGCCAAAGCCGCGAAGTTCAACACGCGCACCTTTTTCCAGTGTCTGCGTGATGGATTCCAGAACTACAGCTACGACACGTTCTGTATCCGCCCGTGTAAGATGCGGGTTTTCTTCGTGAAGTGTGTCGATTAGTTCTGATCTAAGCATAATATCTTAAAGCAAATGCGCTCCGTCTCCGTCAATAGTTATTCATGATTGCGCATGAAAAAGGCCCTGAAACCGTAATGATTTCAGGACCTTTTATGGTTAATGCCACCTTAATGGCGACAAATATGTGAGAGACTTATTCGTCGCCCTTCAAAGCTGCGCCAAGGATGTCGCCCAAAGACGCACCTGAATCAGCAGAGCCATATTGCTCGACAGCTTCTTTCTCTTCAGCGATTTCAAGTGCTTTAATAGAGAGTGAGTACTGACCTTTGGCTACACGTGTCACCATAGCGTCAACTTTGTCGCCAACTGCGAAACGCTCAGGGCGCTGCTCAGAACGCTCACGCGAGAGATCACCCTTGCGGATAAAGGCTGCGATATCATTTTCTTCACCAATTGTGACGTCCAGGCCAGCCTGCTGCACATTGGTCACTGTACATGTAACAGTCTTGCCCCGCGCGATACCTTTGCCGCCACCTGTTGGACCTGTGTCCTTGACAAGCTGCTTAACACCGAGAGAAATACGTTCTTTCTCGATATCGACTTCAAGAATTTTGGCTTCAACGGTGTCGCCTTTTTTATAGTCTTGCAGCGCTTCTTCGCCTGACTTGTCCCATGAGAGATCAGAGAGATGCGCCATGCCGTCAATATCGCCGTCAAGGCCGATAAAGAGACCGAACTCAGTGACAGAGCGAACTTCGCCTGAAATCGTAGAGCCAACAGGGAAACGCTCTGTGAAGCTGTCCCAAGGATTGTCCTGAACCTGCTTGATACCAAGAGAGATACGACGCTTTTCCTGATCGACTTCGAGAACTTCGACATCGACTTCTTGTGACGTCGAGACGATTTTGCCGGGGTGGATGTTTTTCTTTGTCCAAGACATTTCAGAGACGTGGACAAGACCTTCAACGCCTTCTTCAAGCTCGATGAATGCACCGTAATCTGCAATATTTGTAACCGTCCCTGTGTGGCGCGTGCCAACAGTGTATTTGGCTGCAGCGGCTAACCATGGATCTTCTTGAAGCTGCTTCATGCCAAGGCTGATGCGCTGTGTTTCAGGATTGATACGAATGATCTTAACCGCAACCGTATCACCAACAGCCAGAACTTGGCTTGGGTGAGAGACGCGGCGCCAGCTCATATCAGTGACATGGAGAAGACCGTCAATACCGCCCAGATCCACGAATGCACCGTAATCAGTGATGTTCTTAACAACGCCTTCGCGTGTTTCGCCTTCAGCGAGCTGGCCGACAAGCTCAGCGCGTTGTTCTGCTCGGCTCTCTTCAAGAATAGCGCGGCGAGAAACGACAATATTGCCACGTGTGCGGTCCATTTTAAGGATCATGAAGGGTTGCTCTTGATTCATGAGCGGGCCGATATCGCGAACGGGACGGATATCGACTTGTGAACCCGGGAGGAAAGCATTGATGCCGCCAAGATCGACCGTGAAGCCGCCTTTAACGCGTCCAACAATTGCGCCAGGGACTGGCTCTTCTTTTTCGTGGAAACCAGACATTTTGATCCAGCTTTCTTCGCGGCGTGCTTTGTCGCGCGAGAGAATAGCATCGCCAAGCGCGTTTTCAATACGCTCTAGGTAAATGTCAACATCGTCACCGACTTTGACTTTATCTTCGTCAGCTTGTCCGGGGACGTAAAATTCGCGAAGCGGAACGCGGCCTTCTGTTTTGAGGCCCACGTCGATCACGACAATATCTTTTTCAATGGCCGTTACGCGGCCTTTAACAACACTGCCTTCTTTCATCGAGTTGGACTCGACAGAGGCCTCAAACATGGAAGCAAAATCATCAGTGGTGGGGGTCATGGAGTCTTGAGCTGTGCTCATAGCAATAGTCCTTTTAGTACTGGTTTCCGGCCGACGGGTTGTGTCCCGCGGTCTGGCCCCGCCCATCGGAGCCTTTAAAACACAAAGCGGCGCTTAAGGAAGCACGCCGCTAAGATTGCGCGCCCTATAGGGGATAGATGTCAAAGGTGCAAGCGTGTAATGCCTTACGTGCAAACGCTTCAGTTAAATCAATGTGGGGACATCGATTTAACTGAAGCGCCGAGCAAAGGAGGTGCGCGAGGGCAGGGGCACTTGCCCTGCTGATTTGGGCTTTACCCCTTAGCAATTCTGGCTTTATTCAAACCATTTCTTGCGTCTTGATAATTGGGATGATTGTGCAGAACAGTTTCGAAAATATGTTCAGCTTGACTATGTTGGTTTTGGTAAAGCTTTAGATAGCCATAGGACACTAGGACATCGGCATTTTGAGGATAAGCAGCTCTGAGGGTCTGGAATTTATCTTCGGCAGCGTCGTGTTGTCCTGACCAAGATAGCACTCTCGCAAAGAGGAATTGCACATCATATCTGTCATTATCCGCGCCCTGAATACGGCTTAGAGTTTGGGTCGCTTGGTCAAATTTTTGTGCAGCAATGAGCGTGTGCGCATGGGCAATTAATCCCGCCGTATCTGTGTTGGGTATTGCATGGCCAAGCTCATCTTCGATAAGCGAGAGACTCGCCATATCAATTACAGCGTTGTCTGACCTTTTAGCTATGTTGGCCGTGTCTAGCTCAACGGTCATAGGCTTAGGCTGTGCGTGGGCGGCCTGAACATTATTATCTGAAAACACGAAGATGGCCGGCACAAGGATTAGCGCAAAGACAAACATTAACGCCGCAAATTTTGTAAAAACTGAATTGATCATAACCCGTCACTCCCAAAAGTCTTAACAGAAGATTAACGCATTATGTTAATATTCTATTAACCTTTATGGTTAACGCGAAATTAAATTTGCGAATTTTCAAAGTTTTTAATTTCAGCCGTAAATTTGACGGGGCGGTTATGTGGTTTTCAGGGCCAAGATAGCATCTGTAATCCGCACCGCAGTGTCAAAGACCTCATCAATTCCCATGACGCTTGTTTCTATCAGATGAGCGTCTTCTGCGGCTTTTAACGGAGCTTCTTCACGGGTCTTATCGCGATGGTCTCGTTCAATCAGTTGGGACAGGACAGTCTCAAAGGTGATGTCTTCACCATAACTTATGAGTTCCTTGTGGCGGCGCTGCGCACGGATTTCGGCCTTAGCATCGACGTAGAATTTCACATCAGCGTCAGGACAGATGACAGTGCCGATATCACGCCCGTCCAGCACAGCCCCTTTCGCGGCGAAGTCACGTTGGAATTGGAAGAGAGCTTGGCGCACGTCAGTGTGAACGGCGACTTTGGACGCATTGACGGCGACCTCGCCGCTTTTAAGGATTGGGTCATCAAGCTCAGCCCCCGTCAAGGCTTTCGCTGCTTTAGCGGCATGGGCGGCATTTTCAGGGTCATCCCCAGCTTGCATCACGGCATATCCTACAGCGCGGTAGAGCTTGCCTGTATCCAGATAGGCGAGCCCGTAATGCGCCGCGAGACGCTTTCCGAGCGTGCCTTTGCCGCTGGCGAAGGTGCCATCTATGGCGATGACAGTCATGTTGCGGGGGTGCCCGTTTCTGTTCTAATTGTGTCTGCACCCTCAATTTTTGCGCCAAGGCTATTCATCAGCTCAAAGAATGTTGGAAAACTGGTGGCAATCATCGCGCCATCATCAATGCTGACGGGCTGCGTTGCGTTTAGCCCGAGTATGAGGGCGGACATGGCAATGCGGTGGTCGTGATGTGTGGTGACGGTTCCGCCGCCCGCTACAGTCCCGCCCTTTACAGAAAATCCATCTTCATATTCGGTGGTTTCAACGCCATTTGCGGTCAGCAAGGCCGTGGTCGCGCTGATGCGGTCGCTTTCTTTGACGCGCATTTCACCAATGCCGCGCATAATCGTTGTGCCGCTGGCATGGGCCGCAGCGACGGCAAGTATCGGATATTCATCTATCATCGAAGGTGCCCGGTTTTCGGGCACAGTGACGCCGTGCAGCTTGGAATGCTTAACATGGATATCTGCAATGATCTCCCCGCCTGAAGTGCGGAAATTATCAGAGCGCAAATAGCCGCCCATCTCGGTTAGCGTTTCAAACAGGCCAATGCGCGTCGGGTTCATCATGACGTTTTCGACAATAATGTCAGATCCGGGCGTGGTGAGAGCGGCCACAATTGGAAAGGCCGCAGAAGAGGGATCGCCCGGGACATTCACATGGGTGGCTTTCAGAGTGACGGGCCCTTTGACGCTGACTTTTTGGCCGTCGCCTTGAGATTTGACCGTTATCTCAGCGCCAAAGGCCTTGAGCATATTTTCTGTGTGGTCGCGCGAAAGGGTGGGCTCATTGACCGTGGTAATGCCGTCCGTATTGAGACCCGCCAAAAGGATAGCCGATTTAACCTGTGCGCTGGCATGGGGCGGGGTGTAATCTAGCGGAGTGAGATTTCCGTCAGATGTCAGCGTTGCGGGGAGGCGTCCGCCGTCTTGCGCGTCATATTTCACGCCCATCTCTGAGAGTGGGCTTAGAACACGCCCCATAGGACGTGAAGAAAGAGAGGCATCACCTGTAAAAGTCACGGATAAATTATATCCCGCCGCAGCGCCCATGATCAGGCGCACACCTGTTCCAGCATTGCCGCAATCTACATAACCCGCTGGCGAGGTAAAGCCTGCAACCCCGCAGCCTGTAATGCTCCAATCACCATTCGCCTTACGTTCGACGCGTGCGCCAAAGTCTTGAACTGCAACAGCTGTCGCCAGAATATCTGCGCCTTCGAGTAAACCCGACACTGTCGTTGTCCCTTCGGCCATAGCGCCCAAAATAAGCGCGCGGTGTGATATAGATTTATCGCCAGGGGCGCGGACGGTTCCGCTGAGCGCCTCTGCACGGTGGGAGGTAACTGACATCTGTTTTCTTTCCGTCTTTATTGCCTGTTGACTCACCGCCCCTAAACGGTAAGACGCGCTTTTAGCGCTCAAAACTGAAGGCGCAAGTGGCATATGTCACATGACGAAGATAATAAGAGGTCCCTCATGGCGAAGAAGGCTGAACTTGGCGAAAAACGCGTCTGTCCCGAATGCGAAGCTAAATTTTATGATTTAACCCGTAACCCTGCGACATGTCCGATGTGCCAGCATAGCTTTGACCCGGCTGAGCTGGAGCCAAAACCCATAATGCCGCTTGAACCTCTCGCGCCTGAGAAGGATGATGATGACGAGGATGATGAAGGCGTAGAAAAGGCTGAAGTCGATGAAGATGATATCGATGAGGATGAAGAAGCCGCCAAAGAGCTCGAATTGGACGGCGATGATGTCGCGGTGATTGGCGGGTCCAATGACGATGATGACGACAAGCCTGAATTTGATGGCTTCTCAACAGACGAAGACGAAGACGCTGATGCGGCTCTTGTCGATGATGACGATGATAATGTTATGCCGCCGCCTGATGATGCGGATGATGATGACATCGAAGAAGTCGAAATCTAGTACAACGCACATTGAACATTATTATTGACCAAGGCGCTGTGTGAGCTTACACAGCGCAAACCTTTTAAAGGGGCCTTAGCTCAGCTGGTAGAGCGCTTCGCTGGCAGCGAAGAGGTCAGGGGTTCGACTCCCCTAGGCTCCACCAAAATCAATTGCTTAGTAACGCTCTCAGAGTCGAAGTTTTGGCTTTGACCTTTTCAACGGCCGTCGGCGTATCAGGCGCAGTGGGAGCGTCTGGCCATAGGGCGATAAGCGCGTCAATTTCTTTTAGAACGGCATCTCTATTGTTAGGCGTCAGAGAATTGGCGTGATGTTTCGCGACATGAGCAAAGCCAAAGGCATCTTGGTATTCACCGGGGTCAGAGACAATACCATCCCTAATAGCAATAGCATATTCCTCATCTATTGTGTCCATTAAAAAGGCTATAATGTCTGCGGGATCGCCGCCCGCTTTTTGCGCCATGGCGTCAAGATTAGCTTCGGCGGCAAGTAACTGCGGCTCGACTTCGCTTGCGGCGGGACCTTGCTTGAGGGCTTTAGAAACAGTTTCAAAAAGCGAGGCCTCAAAGCCTAGAGCGTCTAACCCTTTTCTTTCGGATTGATGTGTTTCAGAAACAGGGTGAAGCAGATACACTCAAGTCTTACGGAGCCAAGTCTTACGGAGCTGCTCTCAAACTCTTGGGCTTGAAAAACCTGCCGACGTCGGAGGCCGATAGAATAATTGTGCTTAATGTTCGCATGTTCCGATCCGACGTATTGAACGAAAATCACAAAGATTTTAATCTGTAAGAAACGCACAATAGCTATTCTCAACACATGGTCAAATCTACAACTTTTTCGACTGCCGACGTCACCTCATTTCCAGAAACCCACTCCGAGTATTTAGAAACCAAACTCAAGCCGAGTGGAATTTCGTGACAGTATCTGCATACGCTTAATGTAGTCTTTTGAGGAAAAAAACCGCTGGTCCGGTTTTTTAACGTGACAGAGCCCTTGCGTCCGCTCGGGCAGGACAAAGGTTGGTATGAAACCTAGCCAGCTGATGTGACCGTCACGCTCTGCTTCTGTATGCCCGTGTATGCAATTGTACATGCATCGCTACAGGCAAATATTAAGGTTCAGAAGGGAAAGCTCTGAAAGTAATTTGATAGGTCTCATGCTTCTTCTCTAGATTATGGGTTGTTAGACACTACGACTTTACCCGTCGCTTGCCCGCT
>JAHDDT010000010.1 GCA_020629195.1 Hellea sp. | reverse complement strand
TGTCTATCGTCCAGCTGTCAGGGCTGACATCAAAGAGCCAAGGCCGCGCATTGGCGTGACGTATAGAATTGGCCGAAGCGATAAAGGTGAAGCTCGGACAGATAACCAAATCGCCTTGCCCGATATTGGAGCCATGAAGTGCCATGTGGAGCGCCATCGTGCCTGCGCCCATGGCAATGCCGCCGCAAGAGCCGAGCGCGCTGTCAGGTTCGAAATAAGTGCCTGAGAGTTTGGCGACACGTTCTTCAAATTCGACAACAAATTCGCCGACCGTCGAGACAAAGGTTGTCTCAATACATTTTTGCAGGTTTGCGCCTTCGGCCTCTGTAATATTCGGAATAGCGAGCGGAATAAATTCGTCTGACATCATTAGACCTCCTAGCTAGACCCGCTGATCCAAATTCAGTTTGCTCTCAATATGGCTTTCCATGAAGTCAGGTTCTATGGAGCCGATGATTTCTTTGATGGCGTCTTTCGAGTTTGACGCTTCATCTTCGCCTGCGACCACCTTATCCAAACGGCTAAGAACGTCTGCCATAGAGCCTTGCTGAACACCTGCATAAGGCACGGCGAGCATGTTGGGCAGGCCGATTTCAGCAGTTGTTTCGCGCTTACCGACAAATTCCTCATAAGGCTTCTCGCCCGCCGTATTGGCCGGGGTGAGGAGCAGCGGATATTTGCCCTTGGCGCGGCAAGCTTCAACAGAAGTGCAGGCGGCGCGTTCATCCTCAAAAAATTCAGGCTTTAATCCGTGATGAGCCAAGAAAGCTTCGGCGACCTGCTGGAGCGGCACTAAATGCTCTTTCGGGTCCAATCGCGGAATGGCGATATGGGCATGGGGCGGAATGATGGACGCCAGCGTACAGATATGGCCTGACTCCTCAAGGCTGACAAAATACCGGTCAATGTTGAGCGGGGAGGCAAGCGGTTCGCCGCGCGCCAAACGGTTCTCAAAGCTTTGCAATAGAGAGCCATTGGAATAGGCAACATTGGCAAAGCGGGCTGTGGTTATTTTACCTGTCATCCCCGCCTCGCGCGCGCCGTCAAAGAGCACGTGTTCCATGATGCGCTTGGTCGCGCCCATAAAGGACACAGGGTTGGCAGCTTTATCGGTTGAGACCGAGAAGTAATCGGCGTCGGGCGAAGTCTCGGCTATCCAGCGGCGCAAACGCGCTTGCTTGACGATATTGGTGTCGAGCATTTGCAGGATAGAAAAGGGGTCTTTTTCAGAACGGACGTGCTTGATGGCGGCAAAGTTTAGGATGCGGTCATAGGGGCCGTCTGCTGTCATGAGGAGCTTGGTCGCCGCTGAACCGTAATCGAGCGGGAGCGTGCGGAAATCGCCAACGCTCAGGCCTTCTGGCGAAGAGCGGAGTTCGCGGACCAATTCCGCGAGCGCATTTTCATTTTGATCTACAACGTGCAGGGCTTTAGGCGCATATTTAACGAGCGTATGAACGGTGTTGGAGCCGATAGACCCTGCGGCGCCCACGGCGAGAATGCGCGCGCCCTGAACGGCATCTCGTATAGCTTTATCGACCTCTGTGAGGTCGCTTGTGAACATGGAGCTGTCACGACCGGTGGCCGTTTTAGAGAGGGGTGAATTAGTCATCTGCGCGGCGGCCTTTTTTCTCTGCATTTTTAGCGTCGGCTTCTGCCTTAGCGCGGAAACGGCTTTGGGCGGATTCATATTCACGGGGGTTGCCAATATCAATCCAGCTATCGCGCATGACGTGAACGCCGCATGGGTGCTGTTTCGCGGTTAAATCTTCAAACAGAGTCGGCATGTCATAAAACTCACCACTCGGGATATTTTCAAGTGCGTCTTTAGACAAGCAATAAATACCCGCATTTATGTGATGGGTATAAGTAGGCTTTTCCTCTACGTCTAAATAAGTGTTGCCGTGAAATTTGACGACACCAAACGGAACAGCTGTCATATATTCTCGCACACACATCGTGGCTGCGGCTCCGGCTTCAATGTGATTTCGGACAATATCGTCAAAGTCCATTTCCGTAATTAGGTCGCCATTCATAACTAAGAACGGAAATTGCATATTATTTGGAAGTAAGTCGAGCGCGCCGCCTGTGCCCAATCTCATGTTCTCGCGCAGATAGGATATTTCGACACCCCAGTTTTTTCCCGTTCCAAAGTAATCTTCAATCATATGGCCTAGATAATTTATAGAGATGTAAAACCGTCTGTAACCTTGGTCGCGAAATTTCACGATAATATGTTCTAAGATCGGTTTATCTGCGAGCGGTAATAAAGGCTTGGGACAGTCTGCCGTTAAAGGCATGAGCCGGCGGCCTAATCCGCCCGCCATGAGGACAATAGGTACTTTTAGGTCTGAGCTTGTAGGGGTAACAGATCCATCATAAACCCCCTTAAGCCGCCCGTCATCATCAATAACGGGAATGTAGCGCACATTGCGCTCTCTGATGAGGGATTTAAGCTCGCCTGCATTGAGGTCCTCGTGAACGGATACGGGTTCACGGTTTGCAATATCAATGACGTAACTGTCCATATTCATCCCGCGTAATATAGCGCGGCGGAAATCACCATCTGTCACAGTGCCAACAAGTGTTCGGTCGCTTTTAAGCACAACAATAATTTTGACCGGAGAAGCCTCTAGCATTTCCAAGGCTTTTCGTAATGGAGTCGTGGCTTCGACTTCAATCTTATTGGTCTCGATAATCATGTTAAGTCCCAAGTCTGTTTGCGCCCTTTGTTCGCTACGTCACATATAGACTTGCAAAAATCAACTTGAATGTTCATGAGAGCCGCACAAGTATGGACAGAGTCCAAGGTATTGATAATTATGACAAACGCTTTTGCAAATTGGTTTAACGGGCAAGACGGTTGCATCGTCATTGGTGAAATTGGCGTTAATCATAATGGTTCGCTTGAGCTCGCAAAGAAAATGATAGATGTTGCCGTTGAGTCGGGGGCTGATGCGGTTAAATTCCAGACCTTTTCGGCAGAGAAACTGGCCACGCGCACAGCTGAAAAAGCCGCCTATCAAAAGAAAAATGATGGCGAGGCAGGTAGCCAAATTGAGATGCTGAAACGCTTGGAGCTTTCTAAAGCTGATCTGCAAGCGTGTCAAAAATACTGCAAAAAAGTTGGAATGGTCTTCCTGTCTACGCCTTTTGATGAAGAGGCGGCAGACCTACTCGAAGATGTGGGGGTTGAGGGCTATAAAGTCTCCTCTGGCGATCTGACGAACCTGCCGTTGCTCGCCCATATGGCGGGTAAGGGAAAACCAATGATTATCTCAACCGGCATGGCGAATATGGCCGAGACTGAAGAAGCGGTCACAACGATACGTGAAAATGGTAACCCGCCGCTCGCGATCCTGCACTGCGTCAGTAACTATCCCGCAGCGCCAGAGGAAGCAAACCTGCGCGCTATGGATACATTGTCAGCGGCTTTCAATGTGCCTGTCGGGTGGTCAGATCATACGCTTGGCGATGCGATTGCTTTGGCGTCCATAGCGCGCGGCGCAAAAATTTTGGAAAAGCATTACACGCTAGATACATCTATGCCTGGCCCCGACCATAAGGCGTCCTTAGAGCCTACCGAATTTGCTGACCTTATCCGTAAACTCCGTGATGTCGAAGCGGCGCTGGGTGATGGTGTGAAGCGTCCGCAACCGTCCGAATTTGACACGGCGAAGGTCGCGCGGCGTTCTATCGTTTCGGCTTGCGATATTCCTTCGGGAACCGTCATTGAAGATAAACATCTCATCTGCAAACGTCCTGGGACTGGTCTTGCGCCGCGCCTTATTCCCCTTGTTTTGGGCCGTAAAGCTAAAGCGGATATTGCTGCCGACACTGTGATCGGGATGGAGCATTTAGGCTAATGGGCTCTACGCCTAAAACGCCGTGGCACGTAGCTGTTCTTACAACCAGCCGAGCTGACTTTTCTATCTACCAACCCGTTTTACGCGCGCTTGAGGCACATCCAGATATTCGTCCCTCACTCATCGTGACAGGCATGCATATGTCAGAAGAATTTGGCTATACGTTTACTGAAGTCGAAAAAAGCGGCTGGCCGATTGCGGCAAAATTTGAGTGTTTGACCTCTGGTGATACGGCCAAGGATATTGGACTCAGCATGGGGCAAGCCACGCGAGGCATGGCGGACGCGCTGGAGACTATAGCGTGCGACATGCTGATGGTTCTGGGTGACCGTTTTGAGATGGCGGCTGCCGCTCTTGCTGGCGTGCCGCGAGGGCTTCCTATTTGTCACCTTCATGGCGGCGAGGAAACCGAAGGCGCAATGGACAATGTTCTGCGCCACATGCTGACGAAACTTTCGCATTTACATTGCTGCGCGACAGAACTTGCAGCGTCCCGCATCCGCCAAATGGGTGAACCAACTGAGCGGATAATCGTCAGCGGGGCTCCCGCCCTTGATAATATTGCAGCCGTGCCGAGATTATCCCGTACTGAACTCGCCAAGCAATTTGGTTTGCCTGAAAGCGGCGACTTTGCCCTTATAACCTATCATCCCGTTACGCTCGATTTAGAGGCAACGGCCGCTGAGATTAAGGCGCTCTTTGAGACTATTCGCGAGACAGGTATCAATTGCGTTTTCACCGCTGCGAATGCCGATACAGCAGGCCGCGCTCTCAACGCGAAGATAGAGAATTTTGTAGCAAAAACCGAAGGTCAAATGCTCATTGGTCATATGGGCGCAAAAGGTTATTATTCGGCCATGGAACATGCGGCAATGATGATTGGAAATAGCTCTAGCGGTATTTTGGAGGCGGCCAGTTTCGGCTTGCCCGTTGTCAATATTGGTGACCGTCAAAAGGGGCGTGAGGCATCAGCTAACCTCATTCAGACTGAGGGTAATGTAAAGGCTCTGAAAGCTGCGATTTTAAAAGCGCAAACGTCTGAGTTTAAAACTATTTGTGATGCGCGCCTCAATGTTTATGGCGATGGTCATGCGGCTGATAAAATTGTTATGGCTGTGTCTGATTTTCTTAAGGCAGGGCATGGACCGCGCAAAGCTTTTCACGGGATAAACACATGAGCGGAATAGCGATTATAGGCGCTGGAGGTCACGGCCGTGTGGTCGCCTCTATTTTGCAAGCCGCCAATAGGGAAGCCGCAGGATTTATTGACAATAATGTTTCTGCTGAGTTGCCTTTACCGTTATTAGGGGGTGACGCTGATATTCCAGATTTAATTAAGAGCGGCGTTATTAGCAGCTTTATTATCGGTATAGGCAGCGTTAAAGGCGGAGCCTCTCTAAGAGCTGAACTCTTTGATAAAGTCATTAAGCTTGGCCTAACGCCTGCTGTGGCTATCCACCCTATGGCGATGTTGTCACACGGCGTTAACATCGGGGCAGGCAGCGTTTTAATGGCAGGCGCGATCGTCAATACAGGCACAGTGATTGGTAAAAATTGTATCATAAATACAGGGGCGATTATTGACCATGACGGAAACATTGGAGACCATGTTCACATCGCGCCAGGCGTAACATGTTCTGGCAATGTCACCGTGGGTAAGCATAGCCTCATTGGTGTAGGTTCAACGCTAAAACAATCTGTGAGTATTGGCGAGACTGTAACCATTGGCGCAGGAGCCGTTGTCATAGGTGATATTCCAAACGGCGCGACGGCTTATGGTAATCCGGCTGCAATTGCTTAGAGAAACCCGTCTTTAACAATTTTAGCTAGCCTCTCAAGAGACTCAGGTTTCATCATATGGGGGTTTTCCTCCAGATAAGGAAATGGCGGTAGGCTCTCATCTTTAGTCCCCATTTGGTTTAAAATCAGAGCCAACTGTTTTTCAAAATCTTCCAAGCTTTCTGCTGCGACTGCTAGGCCCATTTTCGACAATGTGAGAGCGGGCATGGGGGCTGAACTTGGCAGTGTTATCACTGGAACATTAAAGGCTGGTGCCATAAGGCAGACATTGGAAAAATAACTGACTAAAATATCTGTCACGGCAATGACTTTTGCAAAGCCTACATTGCGCAAAACTGTGAAGCGCGTTTTATCTCCAAACTCTGACATTAAATATTCACTTAGATGTCCCAGTAAGCTTTCCGATTGTGAAGGATGAAGTTTAATGCAGAGGTGAAGATTTTTCTGTGCTTTGACCGTTTTGGCAATGGTTTGAACGGCGGCCTCAATTTCAGTATCTGGCAGCGGTTGAGCCGCAAAAGTTACGGTGCGTGTTTTATTCGATCCGAGCAGGGCTTTACGGCTTGCTTGTCTGTCATAAGATTTGGCTTTTTTTATATCTTCATCAAGATTTATGGCGCCAATAACGTGAACGCTTTCGCTAGATTGCCCCCAATCCTTGACGTAACGGGTTTTGGCATAGCTATCGATGACGGTGCTTGAGCTGGTCATTGGCGCTTTGTATCGGGCCATTTCTGAGACAAATAGAACCTGTACATCGAGACTAGGGAGACCGGCTGTCTCAAAAGCGCGGGCAAGACAGCGTATATTTCCGTGCCGCCCCGGCAGTAAAAGAAGCTGCGCATTTTTTACCTCTTTCAGCTTTTGAACCATAAGGCGGTAGAGAATAACATTCCCGATGAGCGCGCCTATATTTTGCTCCAGTGCGATGCTTACAATCTCTTTCATTTCGCTGGCAGGGAACGCCCCAATACTTTGGCCGTCTAAGGTCATACGGCTACCCGCTTGGACAAAATGAGACAGCAAAGCCCGTTCCCCGCTATCGGCGCTGTGCAGGGCATTATAAAGGCAAGGCGTGAGGCTGGCTTTAGAGAGGTTTCTGATGCCTTTAGGCGCAGCGAAATCAAATGTTGTGACTGGGGCTATTTTCAGCAGTTCTTGCAAAACTAAGCTATGTGCCAGTTCATAACTTTTCGAGCGCGTATTGGTGGCAATATAAATGCATTTTTGTCCGTCATTCGGGATGGGCGGAAGTGCGCCAAGCAGCCGCTTTTTTATAGCTTTCATGAAGACGTTTAGTCCAGCGCTCATCTCTTTGGCTGAAGGTTCCAAAAGCCACTCATCTTGTGTGTCCTCATCGCTTGCGACGCCTGAGCCTTGGCCTAATATGTAAACGGGGTTCAGTCCCATCAATGCCAATGTACGCGGGAGAGCATTTGACGGGCCGCTGAAATACACAGGAATATTAGGGCCCTGAGTCTCAATCGACCTCAGTGTCGCATAGAAACGTTGTACCGGACGGTAAATGATATCCGAGATATCAAGGGCTAAATCTTGATCCAAAGTTTCAGGAATGAAGCGGCGAATGGAGGGTGACGCTAGAGCCGCATTAATAAATTGTTGTCCCAAGTCATCACAGGCTTTGGATATGAAGGAGTCCCCGCGGGAATAGGGGGCAGCGTGATGGTCTTTAGGGTTATAAAATTTGACTGTGAGGTTAGTTCCTAATGTAGCTGTCAATTCGTCTTTGATAAGGATTTTGTTGCATGGCATTTGCGGCATAATAATGATCTCAGAGTAACCTTTGAGAGCTTGAAGGTCCGCTTTGACAAGCCTTCCAAGTGGGAGGCATAATATAGCTTTTCCCTTTCTGTCTAAACCGTTTGCGATTTCATGTTCTATAACACTGAAACTTTCTGCTCGGCTCCGTCCAGAGTGAAACAACAAACGCGTGTAACGAGACGAAAAATATGGCAGCACCGGACGAGTCAATTTATCTATCAGCTTGGGGGTAAGATTAAGTTGGTGTTTTGGAAGGCGCCCTAAAGCTTGAATAACGCGCTGCCTCATGCGTTCCGTAGATAGGGTGTTTTCACCGTTGCTCAGATATGACAGAAACTCGGCACGTTTCGGATCGCAATAAAGTGTTTTCGCCATCCGTTTTACCGAAACCGGCATAGAGAAACGTTTAGCGTAAAGGTCAAAAAAGTGTTTTTTTCTTTGAAGCGATAATCGTGGAGATTGAAAATACTTAAGGAGCGCAAATGCATATAACGAATTTATGCGCGCTGTATCATCAGCATATAATGGTAAGCGGCGTCTCAATTCATATATGAGCTTTGCGGCTAAATAATAAATGTAGTCAAAAACAATCACGATCTGAAATTGTCTTGTTTAGTAAAAGCACACAGAGCGAAATCACTTAGGCGTATTTTTTTATTCTTGAGGTTCAACTGGAAAATTTTCTTGCGTGTTATCGGTAGGCGTTTCAGGCGCTTGGGTGAAATCAGTGCGATAACGCCATCCGAAAATAGTGCTGTCATCGCGGGTTGTTGTAATTTGGACAAGGGCGCAGGCATGATCTTGTTTGAAAGTATAGCTTATTTCATGACGCTTCGGTTGTTTAGACAGGCTGAAATATGTATCTAAAGCCTCGACAGGTGTTTTGCGTGAGCAAGACCGAACAATTTGAGCCCGCATAGCAACGTCCTCATCGGACCAAAACCAACCGCCAAATGTGACCGTCATTCCAGCTTTAATGGCCGTTTCCCGATATATTTTTTGCAGCCGAGCTCCAGCTTTTTCAATATTTATGATGTCGGCAGTCTTACTGCCATCTAGACCTTTTGCAGCCGCATCTTCTACTGACGCGCCCTCACGAAATGTCCATGTTTCGAAATCTGTCATTCCGGCGATGTCGGATGTTTCGATATCAAATTTTTCAATTTCTTCCGGCTCGTACTTACCTTCACCTGCAAGACACTTATCAAGGATAGGGTCTAAATCCTTCACGAACGCACTTGCCCACCGTTCCGATGTTGGACGGTCAAGATGACTTTTGTCATATGTACGAAGATCATTAAAAGGCGTATAGACTGGTAAGGCGCCAACCTCAGCCGCCAAAGCAGTCTGCAGATTAGGTTCTGAGCTTGGAGAGTTAACCAAATACAGCACATGGCAAGAGTCCTTGAAATTAGAGTTTCCGAGGAACTCACGGGCATTTGGTAATATTGTATTCAGTCGGCCCACTGGAGGGTTTGCTTCTTTACGCGCTGTGAAAACTTTATTTTTTTCTGGTTCAGCTACAAGTTCCCATTTGAAACGCCCTGTAACAGCGGATCTCCAGCCTGCGCCTTGGCGGCCCTTACAGTAGTAATTTTCAAGAGCTTCAATGCCGCTGCTGCAGGCCCATTTTTGTACGCTCTGAGCGGCATGGAAAAAGTCAAATCTAGTTTTATATTTATCGGGAAAGTAAACCAAATCACCAAAGGCAGCCCCAACAACATCGGTATGGAGAATTTCAGTATTGGTCATGACAATTTTGGGCTTAAGGCCTAATTTATTTACGGTGTACTGAGCAGAGGCATAACTGGCACCTTCAACTGCGAAAATAACATAGGTCAAGCCTTTGTTTTTGAAATAGTTATCTATAGCATCTGTTGAAAAAGATCGCATGGTGCGGCTGTTACCAAAGACAATAACATCTGCTGTCTTTGCATTTTTTACAGCATTTTTTTGTGAGCCCAAATAAATGGATCCGAATGCGTAACGATCAACTTTAATACCGCCGCACGAAGTCATAAAGTCCCCACGTTCATAGCCTTCGGGATTGCATTTACGGATTTTCCAAAAGTCGGTGAAGTAGCTGTCAAACTTTACAATAGAAATGGCGCCCGCAATGAGGAACACGCAGAGAAAGACGAGCATTTTCCAGCCCGGCTTTTGCGTGTAGCTGATGGTGTTATCGACAGAATGCTCACTCATTAGAATGCCCAATATAAGAATTCAGTGGTGGGGGACAGATAGAAGACTGCGATGGCGGCAATGATAGCCATGGCCGCTGTCCATATCAGATTAGGCCTATAGCTAATGGTGATAAGGCCAAAAGCTTTGGCCGGGCCATGCTCTTCATAAGTGGCCCGCACATTTCCAAATATTTGAGCCATGTTCGGCATGCCAAGTGCGATAAAGAAGCCCGCGACTAAGAAAAGCCAGAATTTTAGATCTAGCGTGGCAAGGTCGGCACCCATGTCGCCAAGACCTTTAAAGCCAAACATTGAAGACAAGAGGGACAGGTTTCCGCCAAGCGTAACCGCGCGGAAACCAACCCAAGCGGCGACGACGGCAATAAAAGTAATGAGCCATCCGACAAGTTTCCAAGCCGTCGTTTTTTGCATGCGGCCCAGCGGCGCGACTTTTTTCGTAAGCATATTCCAAGCATGGTTTATAACGAGGTAAATTCCGTGAAGCGTACCCCAGATGACAAAGTTCCAGCTTGCGCCATGCCATAGTCCGCCGAGAACCATCGTAGCAAGCAGGTTGAACCAGCGGCGGGCTTTTCCTTTACGGTTTCCGCCCATAGCGATGTAAAGATAGTCTCTGAGGAAGGTCGAGAGCGTGATATGCCAGCGGCGCCAAAACTCGATAATATTTGTAGATTTATAGGGCGAGAAAAAGTTAGTTGGAAGCTTCACGCCAAACATGCGGCCCAACCCAATGGCCATGGTTGAATAGCCCGCAAAGTCAAAGTAAATCTGGAACGTGTAGGAAAGGGATCCTTTCCAGGCCATTAGAAAGCTTACCGCATCACCTTGATCTGCAGAGACAAAAACGGGTGTTGCATATCCTGCAAATGTATCAGCCAGTATCTTTTTCGAAAACAACCCTAAACCAAAGATACTCGCGCCAATGAGGATGTTTTCCCACTTAATCCGGCCAAAAGCCTCAGAAGCAAATTGCTTAATAATCTGCCCATGATGGACAATTGGACCCGCGATAAGCTGAGGGAAAAAGGCTACAAAAAGGGCGTACGATAGAAAGTCCCGTTCTTTGATTTTACCGCTGTAAGTATCCGTATTATAGGCAACTTGCTGGAACGTATAAAATGAGATGCCAATAGGCAGGGCAATCTTTTTAAAATCGAATTCAGCGCCTGAAAGTGCAGAAATATTTTCCAGAAAAAAATTTGTATATTTAAAATAAGCGAGCAGAGCCAAATTGAGTACTACGCCGAGAACAGTTGTCCAATAACGTCGTCGCCCCTCTGCCTGGAAGATTAAACCCGTAAGTAGATAGTTTATGACGATAGATCCGCCAATAAGGGCTAGAAGGCGTATGTCGTGATAGGCGTAGAAAAAGAGTGAGGCTGCGACCAATATGGCAGAAGCTCCGCGTACCCCTGCAAAACGGCGGGCAAGCCCTGTGAGCAACAGCGTCAAAGGCACAAACAGAAAGATGAATGTGTAAGAATTAAATAGCATTTACAGCAATATCCTTTGGCCCGCTTGACTGTGTTTTAAGCATATCCATAGCCATTGCTAGATAATAATATCAGCTGAGTCATTGCTATTGTCTTCGGCTACACTTTGAGGCGTTTGCATTTTTTCTAAAATTGTATCACGTTTTTCGGCAAATTCATGTGCATTGCAAATCAATGAAAAATCTGACTCGCTACGGCTAATCAATTGAAACCGAGGCGGTAGAACAAGGCGGCGAGGAACAGAGCGGTAAATAACGATAATGGGTTTGTCCCCAGCCGCGCTAAATATTGTACGCAAATCAAGTCGGTCCAAATCGCGCAACAGCGCTCCATCTATCAGAAAGCCGGTATTTTCTTGGGCGACTCCAAAGCACAGCGTTAAAAAAAGTTTGGCTGTGTTGGACAGCATATCTGACGTCCCGTTACTATAGGATTGTAACTCGGCCATAACAGCGTCACTGAGCTTTAGCTCACCTGTTGCGATAGTTTTTAAAATAGTTGTTACGCGTGATGCCTCGACGGTGAAATCGGACGTTACAATTTGCAAGGGACAATTTAACTTCAAAGCGGTCGTAATTGCGCTGACATCAGACCAATCGCTCTTTTTGATTTGGAATACGGCGGCACGAACAGGACTGTCCAGCTCGCTTTTAAGCACTGCGGAAACATGCGGCGTATCTTGCCCACCGCGCAAGTCGAGCAAGGGCCGGAAAAAAGGTTCATAAGAGGAGACCATCATAATGGCTTGTGAGAGATTGGAAATGTAGCCGGTGATAAAGCGAAATAAGATGAGCAGAATTAAAAGGCTAGAGAGTTTAAGGAGGAGGGCATTGCCGTCGCCAAAGAATAAAAATGCGGCCAGAGCAATGACAACCAAGGCCATCATGAGATCGGTGATGGATTGACTATAGGCGCCCATACGTTGCCTTTTGACAAAGGCTCCTAGGAATCCAACCTCTCCTGGACGGTTTGTTTGTATAAGGTCTTTTGGCTGTGACTCTGTGATGAAGGGGTCGGAGCTAACGCGCGTCACAAAATCCGCCTCTTCTTTGCTTTTGAGCTTTGCCGAATTTTGAATATCTTGGGAGGTGCGAGCGGCCCACAGCACGAGATAAATATTCAGCGGCAGAACCAGTAATCCCGCAATCCCTAAAAAAGCCGCGGCGATCGGGGCTGTCATCAAAGATATAATAAAGACGGATATCAGAAGCAGTGCAGGCTGTATCAGATTCATAACACGAACATAACTCAGGCTGAGATATCGGCAGTCACGGCTGAGATATTGAAGATAGGAACTTCGATCAAAGCCACGTCCACCTTTAACAGCATCGACCAAGCGGTGCCGTGTGTCCATCAACAGATCCTCGTAAAATTTACGGCCGATACGGGTCACGATCAGTTTATGTCCAATTCCAGCCAATATGGAAAATATCAACATTGCGCCTGCAAGGCTGGCATAAATCAGCTGATTGTTACCTGCC
This sequence comes from Hellea sp., assembly GCA_020629195.1. GTDB lineage: Bacteria > Pseudomonadota > Alphaproteobacteria > Caulobacterales > Maricaulaceae > Hellea. The sequence goes on along the minus strand of JAHDDT010000010.1, from coordinate 22,142 downwards.
GATTTAGATAAATCAATATTGAGAGGGCCGTAAGATAAGAGCCCCTCTGCATCATAAGCGCGGGCGGCTCCGACTAAAAGTAGAACCGCAAAAATTTGAATGGCTGTTGTCAAGAAGCCTGTCAGAAATATGACAGAGGCTCGTCCCTTATGACGCCACAATCCTGTGCCCAGAATGTGCCGCCAAGCGCGCTTTAAATAAGCGCGGTTTTCTTTAGACGTGGTGGACATTCCAGTGGAGTTTAGACCTAAACGTTATGCGCATTAAGGACGGCTTCACGTGCAGCCGCGATATCAGGCTGGCTGTAAAACCGGGTCAAGAGCTTATCTTTCTCTCGTGCGGCCATACGGGTCAATAGATTTGATTTGCGCTTATAAGCCATTCGGCGCAGCAAAGTATCTGTTTGCGTATTAGGTGTTTGATGACGGTTAAAATGCTCACTCATCGGCCCTGTGAGATTTTTAATGCTAGCAGGGAGGGGTATATCGTCTTTGAAAGGAAATTCTGTACCGAAACAGCCTATGCGTGAAATCATCCAACGCTTATCTGTAATGTTAGGGGCACGGCCATGCCACGTATCATTCAAGAAGAAATATATATCTCCCATTTGGCCTGAAATTTCGACTTTCTTTTTATTGGCTTTCTTCGCAACACGCTGATTGAGTTTGGCATCGGCGACGTAGTCCGCTGGCATTGTAAGGAGGTCTCTATTGCCCAAATGATGTTTGCGCGTCATGTTTTTCTCAGGGCCAAGCATAAGATCCCAACGGGGGTCGCGCGTATCCCAATGTGTACCTGGAATTACAGCTGTACCACCACCGCCAGATTCAGGCATATCATCAAAGAAGATACCGAAAGTAAATTCACCCAAAGTATCCCGGTGCCAAACATGAGGGAGTTGAAAGTCATCGACCCAGTCATTATCGCCTGAACTGCGGCGTATGAGGTCAACACGCATGCGGAAATTATCACCAGCCAAACCTCTGATAAAGTCCTTCATAACGGCTGAGGAAAACATGTCATTTGTAAGATTTAAGTAGGTCGGTGACTGCAAACTTGGAAACCAAATTGTGTGCATCAGCTTTGTATAAATCGACCTGTATTCAACACTTGAATCAACGTGAGGGCCAGGGTTCTTTTTGCGGCGGGCTTCGTCTTTGTCGAGAATAACTTTTAGTTCTGCACGTGCCTTTTCGACAGCTTCGCGCTTAAAAAAGTTTTTAATCAAGAAATACCCGTCCTTTTCGACAATGTCGATAAAGTTACTAGGGCCGTCATAGCATACTGTGCTCATGAAATTCTCCGATATTTTGCCTTGATTTGTTCATACCATACCACATTTAGTAAAGGCAAGTTTGTGGCATTGATCACGTTAAGAGTGGTTTAGTCGTTTGATGTCTTCCTGAACGGCCTTCATCACGCGGGCTGCATTTTGTCCGCGTAGAAAATGATCGTTCTCTGAAGCAAATTTATCTGCAATTTTTTGCATCTCGACCCGATCTTTGGGATCTTTGAGAAACTTTTTAATTTTATTTGTTAGGGTGCGTTTTGTACTCACCACGTAACCGATATCCTTCTCATAAAGGAATATTCGCGCTTTTAAGTCTGTTTTAGGCTTAAACGTAATGACAGGTTTTTTCAATAAAAGCGCATCGAGACCAATATTAGAAAAGCTTTGTACGACTAAATCCGCTTGGTTTAGCAAAGCAACCGCATCCCCGTGGTGGAAGACATGGATGTTTCCTTTAATACCGTTATCAGCTGCTATTTGTGTGTAGCGTCCCACATTCGCCGGGCTTTCATGCGGGTGTAACTTAAGCGTTATATAGATATCGTTTCGTTCATTTGTGGCTTGGCAGATTGCTTCCAACATAAGTTTAGAATTGTCAAAATTGGCACTCTGAGAGAAGAAGACAATATGTGTTTTTCCGCGCGGAGCTGCGTAATCCAAATTAGGAGCCTGTTTGAGGCGTTCGCTGTATTCAAAGAGAGGCCCTGCGGTCCGCAGTTGCTCTTCTTTCATACCAAAGAAGCTTTGATAAATTTCTTTATACCACGGATCGTAAAGATAAGCGTAGTCAGCAATGATGGGTCTGTAACGGGGATGATTTGTGTTAGCCAAAATCAAAAAGTCATAAGATGGAACGCCTGCCGCTTTTGCACAATAAGCAGCCGCGCGTGAAATCATATGCTGACTTGGCGCCGTGAAGACATAGTCAGGTAAACCTTTATCAAAGCGGGTGCGGAAATAGCTCAGAGCGTCCATGGATTGCGGAAGACGCTGCGCTAAAGCTGATTCAGCACTGTTTACAAATAGATTTTTGAACATCGGCAGGTAGGGACTTTCGATGTCATCAAAACCTTCGCGAAGTGATTGAACAAAAGGCGTAACCCAATTTCTGGCGTCTGGAGAGCGTCTGCGTAAAACGCAATGTCGAAGTTCATAATCAGTTTCATAAGGCGCAAATCCGCCTTCTAGCATGTGGTCGTGAAGCTGAACATTGCCAGTAGAGCTGAAAAGCTCGACATGACTATGGGGTAGTCCCTCACGTATCAAAGCCCTGTAGCTGTCATAAAATCCGTTGACTTGTTCAAATCCCATTATGGAATAGGGGCCAGGGCCCAGCTTTTTAACAGCTTTGCTGTGAAAGCTAATAGTCTCAGAAATCCAACTCGTCATCCCAGCCATCCAAGCGTCAGGGTTATCGAGGACAGGTATTGGTTTTACAGGGCGAGTTTCCGGGGTTGTTCTGGCGCAAGCCCGCATTGTGGTTAGGGCGCTAAAATATTCATCAGAGCGTCTGGAACCAAGGGAAACAAAAACATTTTCACTACCAACGGCTTTAATCGCAGGAGCGATCATATTACCCAAAATATCACCAGTCTTAGTGAGTAGAATGATACCATCATATTCTTTGGCTCGCGCCATTAATTTTTCACAAATTCTGGCTGAAATCATTGAGCGGTAAAGTGCTAAAAATACCAAGGCATGAGCGATTTCGATGCCTTTTTCATATAGCTCTGCAACGCCTGTCTCTCTGAATTTATCCGCTGCATGGTTTAGATAATGTTCCGTCAGGCGATCAACTTCCAAGCCGATTTCCATATCTTCCGTGGAGTAAATGGGAATAAAATCTTCGGCTTGAACTAAGTTCGCCGAAGACGGGTATTTTACGGCATCGACGGGCGCGACAGGCCCGCAAGTCAAATTATTACTAACGCCCTCAATGTGCCGCAGGACTTGGATGCGTGCGCCGCGCTCGACCAAGCACAAATATTTTTTTTCTTTATCCAGAGACTCCAAAAGTGAAGGTGTTGAACGAGCGGTGCCAGGTGATAGGACGGCATCAATTCTATGCATTCCATATTTAAAGAAACTATCTCTCAGATTAATAACAAAGCGCTGCGGAACATCGTCAAACCCGTCTAATGTCGCGATGAAGAAATCGAAATTAGATTTGTCGCCAATCATTGCTGCTGCATAGGCATAAGCCGTAAGGGCAGATGCGGGGCAGGCGTCCCAGTCAACCCAGAGCCGGATTTTCTCTAAAATTTCTTCGAGTCGTAAAATCAAGAAAATATCAAACGATACTGATCTGTCAGAGATTCGCCTGAACGGGATATCTGAATATGAAGCTGTTAAAATTTCTGCGGCATATGAAAATTCTGTATCGTCATCTAATACGTCCTCAAGCGTCGTCCAGCACGCGATAGGAGAACGTGCGGCTTCGCCTTCAAAAACAGGATAGAGCTGTTTCGCAGCCATTGCAAAAGCGGCGTCAGCTTGGGCTTTGGCGGCGCGGTTCGTAATGCGCTTGGGAACCAAAAGCTCTTCATCAATTCCATATTCCGTAACATCATGAGCGAGCGGCTCTTGTAACAAAGCCATAATGGCAGCGGATTTCACTTTCATTGGTTGAGAAAGCGTTTCAAAATTGTCAGGATTATTTATGAGTCTGGTCGCGTCACCAAAAGCACGTTCCCGCACCGCTGTCGCCACTTGCATAGCCATAGGATCTGCTGGCAGGAACCAGCCGTCCTTCTGAAGCACAGACTCACTTGTGGGGGGAAGTGATGCCCGAACAGGTCTTTTGTTTTCTGTAGGTTTGTCAGTAGATTTCGCGTGTTTATGTTTGTTTCCAGGATTAGTCTTTTTAAAGATTTCCCATTCGGCTTTCTGTTTTTCGTTTGGACGCGTTAATTGCGCGACATCACGTTGGTTTTTAACTGCGATGGCTTCATTAAGTGCAGCTCTGTCTATAACATTTTTGAACTCGGGATCACTGGCTGCGCAGCGGCGCAAAAGGGATGTGACTAATACACGGTCTTTAAATTCAAGATTATCGAGGCCGTTCTCAGAAAGAACAGGGCGCATGGCGGGCTGACTTAAAATTTGTCCGATTTTTTTTACTTGGTCAGCATTATTTGTATATTTTGTTTCATACCCGCTGAGCAGGTTTCCGATCTTTTTTGATCCAGGTTTTAAGCCCGCTAATTGGCTTATTTTGCAACGTGTTATCCATGCTCCAACCGATGGAGAGACAAATCTGAAAAGACCTATAATCAAAAGTGGTATCGTTAAAATTGCGAGGGTTATTGAAGAAAACAACTTGTCTATAGTACGAAAAATGATTGAAAAACCTGTTTCGATCGTGTTCCAGAAAGCTGAAACTGATTTCGACAGGACTAACCATAGGGCCATGCCGCCACTAACAGAGGGTTCGGGTGATCTGAAAACATCTTCTGGAAGAGAGTCTTGATCCACATTTTCTAAGGTTTGAATCCGGTCAACAATTGCTGGGCGGTTCCGGTAAGACAGCCACACATTTTCTTTTTCATATATACGCCGAAAAAGTGAGGTAACTGGGACACGGTCTTTAATGGGTAAATATTCGAACCAATTTGCCGCTAAGAGATCAACGAAAATTTCCTGACCCGCTACAAAATTCTGAAAGCGTTCTAGATGCTCTGGGGAATTAGCAAAAAAATGTTCGAACTGAATATAGGGTTTTGCGGATAAAGGGCCACGCCATTGGCGAATGCGCATTTCTGCAAACAAAAAGCGGCTGCAAAGCCGCCACAAGGGACTTGTACCAGCTTGAGACGAGAAGCGAGTCAGAAACCATAAAAAAATACGGTTAATCAAAGACAGTAGAACGAGCCTGAGGCCCGTTCGTTGCGTCTCATATTCAGCTGAATATGTCACAAGTATGTGTAGGTAAAGTCTTGGCCTTTGACCCTAAAGTTTGGGTCGGGGCCATAATTTTCTAGCGCTTAATAGCATTGCGGAGTTTTGTATATTCCGCTTGGCTTTTCATTTTGCGCACATTAGCTTCGACGATGTCAGCACGATATTGCGCAATAGAAGCTTCAAGTGCGAGCTCTTCGCTTAGAGATTTTAGTTCTGCAACTGATTTCTTTGCAACTTGTCTCATGATATTTCTCCAAAAATATTCAATTATTAGCCTAGCATTCGCCCCAAGCTTTGTGGCCTTCTAGTCAAAAATATTAGAGGAAACAATTGAAAACTTCACCTCTAGAATACCATTCTAATGTTAAGTCCAGTTACTTATGGCAGTGGCTTAGGTCCTTAAACTGTATTGAAATTAGCGCGCGAAATGATACTAAAAATTTCATTCGGAAAACGCCCTGGCATAAGTTTTTCAACAAAAGGTGTCTCAAAATTTATAATTCCATCTGTATCTAGGAATTTTTGTACGATGCGTTGCGCTGCCGTCTCTGTGGTGCCATCGTTGAGTCTATTTAAAAACTCTTTTCTGCGTTGTTGAATATCAGCAGGAATAAATCCGTCATCTAATAATGCGCTATTTATGATGTCTTGCAATTGCGTTTCAGATGAAGCCGTAAAACCCATACCTTTTTCTACAGGCATCAGGAGGCTGTCGCCAATAGTTGTTTGTATTATAGGAACACCTGTAGAGATCGCACTATAGACCAAAGCGGGTTTATTCGTAACGACTAAATCGCTAGCAATTAGAGCGGCATTCACAAGATCTGTCTGCTCAACGAGAGTCACATGAGTCCAGTCCTGGCTCTTTGCCATATTCATAAACTTTGACAAATCTGCGGTCCCTTTACGAGAAGTACGGGCTAAAATGACATCTATATCTTGTTTTGCACTCCATCTAACGAGGCGAGCTATCCACGGATCTTCATCTTCAGGAGAGGTACGGCTTGTCATGATGGTTATAATTGGACGTCGCGCAGAGGCGTCCAAGACGCTCGCGAGCTTGAGACGTTCGTCGTCTTTATTGGCATCAATTAAAGCATCCAAAGCAGGTATTCCAACTACGCTAGCTTCTGCGGCCACGTCACTATTTCGCGCTTTTAAAATATCGATATCATGCTGCCCGCCCGCCAAAAGTATGGCAGGGGCCACGAATGGAAGTGTTCTTTCACTACCATTAAGAAAAGCAGAAAAACTATAAAAGGATCTTGCCCGGCTGCCACTTGCGGCTACTGCCAGATAAGCCAATGGATTGGTGTCTGGCGATTGAGTCATATAAATAGACGTCGCTTTCGTCCGTCCTATCATAACGTTGAAAGCCTTATGAAAGATCAGAAGTTGATTGACGGTTCTGTTCATGTAAGATTTTGATTGCGTTGCGAGCACCGGAGCCCAACTGACAGGCGGTATCAGGCCTATGCAGCTCGCTTCAATGCGATCTCGAATTGCGTTTTGTATTCTCGCGGTTTGCTCGACATCCGTAATTTCAAACTTCTGATTTACAGAGGCAACATTCCATTTTTCGGCTAATTTTCGGCCTTTATAGAGTTCTGTGCTAAAGCCTCCGGCCATCAAAACGGCTGCGTTGACTTTCCGTCTTTGGAGCTCGTCTAATACGGGGATGACATTCTGGTGGAACATCGCATTATCCGTCAGATGTAAGAGCAAAACATCCGCGGGTGAGGGTTGCTCTCCTTTAATGGCGCTAAAATCCCCTGCGAGTGTTTCCACGTCAAATGGCGCGGCGGTGAGTTCAAGGTTATGTCGTCTTTTAGCGAGCTTGGCTCTGATCGTCATAATGTCAGCAACGTTTACTGTTTCCACTAAGCCTTTTTTTATCTGGCCTACGCCATTGACAATAACGTCGCCATTGCGCTGCAAGTCGATCAGCCGCGATAAAACGGCTTTTTCAACAATAGAGATTGCGCTGCTAACCACAACAATTGAGCGGTACCCTTCTTCCATAACCCGGCGCAAGCGATGTGCCGCATAGAGCTCTCTGAAAATCAGGGGTCTTAATCCCAAGGCCCAAGCTGATCCTGTAGGCACTTTGGAAACGCGAACATCGTCTAAAGCGAGGCCAATCGTTGAGATATCATAATTGACAAGTGAGAAGAGTTCCCGCTCTGTCGCGGAGTCTAGATTGCGTGAATCAGACAGACTCATGAGGTTTTGCGGCCCTTGCCGGCGCACAAAATCCATTAATTTTCCGCCAAAGTTTAGAACAAGCGTTGCGTCAGACTCTTTGATTATGCGTGCTGCATAGCCTGTTAGGGGCGTGTCGAGCGCAGCAGGAGGAATGGATAAAAAGACAATATTGCACGGCGTTGATGTAGCGGTTTTTGGGTTTTCCGCGTCAGTTTCAGCATGTTCTACTGTCTTTATGTCACTGGACATTGAACCTCACTATTTCCCACTCCATAAAACACATCATTTAGAGCTTTGAACAATATCTTATGCTGATGAACGGATTGTGTATAGCTTGGTAAATCAGACTGTCCTTCTTTTAAAATTTTGACCAGAGGCGCTGTGAGTTGACTCGTATATAGCATTGGGAAGGGGTCTTTGTCGCCGCCATTAAGAGCTATCGTTTTTCCCTCAGCAATTTCATAACTATCGTCTCCGGCTTCTAGGACAACGGAAATAGCTTGCCCTTCAACAGGTAGGGAAGACAGCGAAATTGTGCCGCCCGAGGCGGTTATGCCGCGGAGTGTGCCCGTGACTTCTTTATAGCCTGCACGTTTTGACTTTCGGATCAGCGCTGTATCTTGGTCCATTTCTAGCGAAGTTACTGTGTCTCCTGCGACATATTCCAAGGCCGCTATGAAATGAATGGCGTTACATCCCAAGCCCCAATCCGAACCTGAAACTATATAGGATTTAACAGGCTTGCCGTTTAAAGTCTCTTTAAGAGATTGATAGCCTGGCCATATATTGCGCGAACAATTGACCCAGCAAGGAACGCCAAGTTCATCTAAAATGGTCTGAACCGTGTCAAATTCTTCAAACTTGTTGAATAGAATTTTTTCTAAAATAATAGCTTTTGGTTTGCAGTGCTCAAGCACAGCGGTCAGAGCAGCTAATCGATTAGCGGCGTCCACGGAAACTATGAGAAGGTCGGTTTCTGAGGGCAGGTCAGAATTCTCGATACTCATATGGAGGTTGTGCCCCCCTTTATTTTCTTGATGGAAGCGCTCGGTGGACATGTCAAGTGAGCTTTGAAACGGGTCAATGCCGTAAATATCAAGCGTGCCGATATCTGGATCATCAATATTTGAAACAGATTGTAGAAGGCGGCTTCCAATATTTCCGCAGCCTGAAATGACAATATTCGCCATGAGGGATCCTCGTAAAATTTTCTCGTCTTTAAGGCAGGGCGTCTTTGGGTTCAATAGCGCGTTACCTTACGTTTTATCAAACTTATCTTTACGGCGAACCCCGAATAGAAGGCGGGTTTCGAGGCGTCCTCTCAGGGCTGCATAATAGGCTTTTAGGAAATCTAAATCGCCTTCGGACATGCCTTTGGACCATTTTATTTTATTGCGAATACGATCAGCCACATCTTTGACGGTTTGGGGCTCATTCGCGCGGATGACATTTTCCAGAACATGTAGCTCATGCACGCCATAAGCTTCGACCTGCTCAGGCGTAAAGGTAAAGGCAGAGTCTAAATCGGCGTTTTCTGAGGCGAGGTCTTTAGCCAATATCGGTTTCGGCGCGCGCACAACCCATGTTCCTGCAATCAGATCGCCCGCGCGGAGGCGGTCTTTATTAAAGAGCGGGAAGAAAAGGAAAATACCGCTCCAAAGCAGACCTAGTAAAGATATCCAGCCATCCACGGCACTGCCGCTCATAAACAAGAATGAAAGCGGCAGGTTAATTTCTATTTCGCGTAGGGCATTACGGGCAAAGACTGCATTGGCGGTCAGGCGGGCATGGGTGCGAGAGGCCACGCGAATTTTGCTCATGCGTTTGCCAGGTGTTGCGGCTTTGGGCCCCATTTCGAAAAACATGTAATAAAAATTACGTACAAAGAAATTGACCAATATAAAAATTGTAATCGCGACGTCGGGTCCTGCGGATATACCGCCAAAAATAATAAGGAAAAAAGCCGCGACCAGCCCAACATTGATAATGATTTGGTCAATTACGTAGGCGCCAATACGCGCGCCAATATCCGCGAGCTGAACTTGTAAGTCGATACCTTCAGGCGTGATAAGCCGCCTTTGATCGACTTTGCGCTGTGAGATGACACTCGCCATTATGTGTCAGCCTCTTTGCGGCGAGGGCCATAAAAATACAGCACCCATATCGTAAGCGTGCTGAGGCCAATAGCGTAACGTATGAAATCATTTGTAATAAGCTGCCGTCCAAACCCTTCCAGCAATCCTGCAAAAAAGAGCATAATTACAACCCCCGCCATAAGCAGCGAGGCGGCTCCTCCCGCTTTGGAGGCGGACTCCGTTCGGGTGAGCTCGCCCGGGAATGCCACAGCCTTTCCGATATGCATACCTGCCGCGCCAGCGAGGATAATGGCAAATATTTCTGTCGCGCCGTGAATAATAAGCCATCCGCCGACTTCAAAGCCTAGGCTTTTCTCTGAAAAGATAGCAATAAAACTGCCGAGTATGAAGCCATTATAAAGCAGCAAAATCGCGGTTGGAATGCAGAACGCAAAGCCAAGCGCAAAGGCAAACATGGCGACTTTGGAATTGTGACTAAAGAGGTAGGAGGCGAATATGCCCAGCCCGTCTGCCCCTTCATCATGGTAAAGCGTTTCGCGCAATGTCTCCGCCGAGGCCGCAGGCGTGCGTCCTGCCGCCATACTGTCTGGCATGAAGGTATAGAACCAATCCGGATTATTTTTTACGAGGATAAAGGCGAGGACGGCGGCGAGCAATGTCAGCGCCGCAGAGATGGCCGTTTCTTTCCAAAGGGCTTTCGCGGCTAAGGGCCAGTCCCGTAGAAAAAATGTTGAGATGCGTTTTCCAAGGCTAACTTGAGAGCCATAAAGAATATAATAGGCGCGCGCGGTGAGGCTCTCAAGATAGAGAATAACGCCTTGGTCGAGAGAGGTCGCTCGCGCAACAGAAAGTGACGACAGTGTTGAGCGGTAAAGCCGCGGCAAGGCCACGATTTGCGCGTCAGAGAGTGACTTCATCCCGCGGCCTTCAATGGCTTTCAGGATGACTTCTAATTCGCGCCAACTGGCTTCGCGCTCAGTTCTAAAGCGGTGGCTTTTTAAGGTGATTTGACCTGCCATTAAATCGCCTCCCGCCGCTTAAGCTCAAGATATTTATTGAGGACGGCATTGCTGATTTTATCCGCTTCGACATCTACGATATGAACCCCCATGCGGCGTAGACGTGCAATTACCACTTCGCGTTCCATCATCAAATTTTCTGCAATAACGGCGCGGGAAATATCATCCGTATCTTTGGCTGTTTTACTGGTAAGCTGCTCAAGCGCTTCGTCGCGAAAGGCAACAAAAATCACAATATGCCGGCGCATCAGGCGGCCCATATTTTCAATCATCAGCTCTGCATTGGTTGTATCGACAAAATCTGTAAAGACGACAATCAAGGTACGCCGTTTCAGGCTTTGCGCGAGCTGTGACAGCCCAAGCGTAAAATTTGTTTCATTATGCGAATAATCAATCTGGCTCGTGAGGCGCTGGAGGTGCGGAAAACTATTAGCACCTGCAATGGGCTGGCTATAAAAATAAGGCTTTTGGTCAAAGGCAAAATAGCCAATGCGGTCGCCAATTTTAAGGCTGACATAGGCCATCAGCAGAGACGCATTTAGCGACCAGTCTAGCTTGGTCATGCCGCGAATAGGTTCGCACATCAGATGCCCGCTATCGAGCGCAAAAACAATGTTATGGTTGCGCTCCGTCCGAAATTCCTTGGCGAGTAAAACACGGTGACGGGCTGAATGTTTCCAATCAATCGCGCGTTTATCCATGCCCGTTTGAAATTCCGTGAGGGCGTCAAATTCCGTGCCTTCGCCGCGCTCATCCTGAATTTTTTGACCAAATGTGGCGTCGCGCGAAAAAATCTCAATCGCTTTATCTTTGACCAATCGCGTATTGGGTACAACGGGTATATCTATATCGAGAACTTCTGTGGTCTGACGCCAGATAAGCCCTAAGGGGCCTTGCCACCGCGTCCAGAGACGCTGAATTTCACCGTCACCGCGCCGCTCCGTTTTTAAATCAAAGGCTGCGAGAACGGCACCATTGGCGGCTTGGCCGTAAAAGTGCTGCGGCGCCACAGAAAAGCGGTCATTGACAGACAGCCTGCATTCTGGGGACCGCGGGGCAGAGCCACTTCCATAGTCATATTTAAACCAGACTTGCTCTGTCTCGCCGATAAAAAAACTGCTTGGCGCTTTGACATCAAAAGACATTTTCTGGCGCGGAACCGACAGGAAAATGTCTAAAATAATGAAACCCACCAACCCGGCAATCCAGGCCGCGCCCAAAGCCCAGAGGGCTGGGAAAAGCACAGCAATAATTAAGGTCACCGGCAGTCCGATGGCCATCACTATCGCTGCGCGGGGTGTGGGGTAAATCATGCGGGCTTGGCCTTAACGCGGCGCTTCTGTTTGCTCAATCACCTGCAAGATGAGCTCATCGGCTGTGCGGCCTTCAATCTCAGCAGCAGGAGAGAGAATAGCGCGGTGACGCAGCGCAGGCAGGGCAATGGCTTTGACATCATCCGGGATAACAAAGTCACGGGCTTGTAGGGCGGCATGGGCGCGGGCCGCGGCTGAAATCATCGCGGCAGCTCGCGGGGAAGCGCCCGTTTCAAAAAGTGGGTTGCTGCGTGTGCCGCGCACTAAATCCACAACATAATGAGTGACCTCTTCGGTCAGGCGCACGTTCTCGACAGCTTTTACAGCGGCGTCAATATCTTTGCGAGAGACAACCGCTTTGACGCCTAAATCAATGGCTTTTGGAGAGCCTGTGCGCGCACCATGACGGCGCACAATCTCAATTTCTTCTTCGCGGCTTGGATAATCCAAAACGTGTTTGAAGATAAAACGGTCCAGCTGAGCTTCGGGCAGGGGGTATGTGCCTTGCTGTTCAATTGGGTTTTGCGTCGCAATGACCATAAAGCGGCTCCCGAGGGGGAAAGCTTCGCCGTCAATCGTGACTTGCCGCTCTTGCATGGCCTCCAAAAGTGCCGCCTGTGTTTTAGGCGGCGTGCGGTTAATTTCATCGGCTAATAAGAGGTCGCAAAAAATGGGTCCCTTTACCAAGTTAAATTCATTGGTTTGGAAGGAGAATAAATTTGTACCGAGCAAGTCACCTGGCATCAGGTCAGGCGTAAATTGAATGCGTCCGAAATCCATTTTGGTGACATGAGAGAAAACCTGCGCCAAAAATGTCTTAGCTGTGCCGGGAACACCTTCGAGCAAAATATGCCCGCCCGAAAATAGCGCGACGAGCATTAAATCAACCGTATCGGTTTGGCCAATAATGGCTTTGCCGATTTCCGCGCGGATTGTATCCGCAAGTGTTTTTACAGTCTCGAGGCTCATGAGCTCTCTCCCTTATTATGAGGTGTATTTTCAATCATGCGCACTTTCCAACGGCCCAAATCTTCGGCCAGTTGCATGAGCGCCATATTATCTATTGTCACGCCCGCACGGTTATGCAGATCAAGATATCTGTTTGGCAGACCAAGTGTTTCTTCTCGCCGCGCTAAAATCGTATCTATGTCCTGCGCGCGTCGTCCGTTCAAATCTAAAGCTTTAATCACCTGCTTTCGCACAAGCCGCACGTAATCGGGGGCCATATTCGGCTCCCGTCCCGCAATGCGAATGAAACGCGCCGCATTATCTGCCAGAGAGAATTTTCCTAAGGCATAGTCTCGCGGGGTCTTGAGCGGGTCGCCAAAGCGGGAAAAGGCTTGCCAGGCAATCAGCCCGCCCGCCGCGAGAAGACAGAGCGTGGCCGCAAGAAAAGGGGGCTGTGTTAGGACTTTCACAACATTGGTTTTTCCGCCAAAACCGTGAAGGGTCAGGTCAAAATCTACGCGGCCCGTGTCGGCGCCTGCATCCGCAATAACAGCGTCAATGATATTTACGGCAAAGCGGGCACGGCTTTTAGTGGAAAGGCCCATTGTATTTAAAAAATCAGGATCAGACAAAATGTAAGTCGTCGTGTCTTCAATTTTAACCAGAACAGGGCCTTCTTTAACGCTTATAATATCAACGAGCTTTTTGCCCTTGACCCATTGTAGGTTCTCAATTTCAATTTTATCCAAAGCGGCTTTATCGCCAACCGTGGAAGTGGCCGCGTAAGTGACGGATTTGTCGTCAGTCTCAATAATCGTAAAATCAATCTCGCCCGTTAATTCTTTCAGGTCTCGCTCGTGATTATCGGCGTCCCAGACATGTTTCTTACCATAGCTTTTTTGCACCCAACCCCCGCTACCTTTGACGGGGCTCGTAATCCATTTGGGCATAATAATAAGTGTTGGCGAGTAAATTTGCAGATCGTCCAAAGCGTCAGCTTGAAAGGGGCGCGACATGGTGAAGACCCGTAGGGCTGAGCTATCTTTATATAGAACGTCTTCGGTGCGCGCCATTCGGACATCGTAATCCATATCGCCTAATAAGCGCGTTAATCCTCCAAAGCCGATTGCGGAGCGAGAGAGCGCGTGGGCTTGACCATTATCCTTCTCGCGCAAATCCCCAGCATATCCCGACAGGGTCACGAGCGCGGCAAAAGAAAAAATGCCAATAATGACCAGTGACATAATCATTTTGGGCGTCATGAGCGCCGCCAGGCCAGAGCGCTTTTCGCGGCCCTCAAGCGTATTCTTGATGCGAGAAGTTTTCTTTATCTGCGGAGCTTGCGCCATCTATGCGGCCTGCTTCCACGCGGATTTTTGTGCAAATTGCGCATAGGCTGCGCGGCAAATATCAAAGGCTTCGCGTCCTATTTTTTTGCCGCCAAAATAAGAGGTTTCAACAACGCCGCCAATGGTTGCAAAGGCTTGCCGCGTTTCAGGCGTTAATATTGTCAGCGCCGCAATCTCGCGCGAGGTGAGTGAGCGGCGAATAGTATTGGGCCGGCGAATATCGATATCTTGGATGGACCGAAATAAAAGCTCATGCACAGCTTCTTCGAAGCGTCCTTCTGCGGCGAGCGCATCTACATCCTCGAGGAGAATACGGGCTTGCTCTTGGTCGGGCACATAAAGCGGCGGGGGTGTGTCTTCAATGACCTCTTTAGCGTCGCGCTTAAAGCGTGTTTCGTAAATCACCTTCGCAATCGCATAGAGGATAAGCGCAATAACGGCGCCTAACCCGACATAAAAGATGATTTTTAAGATTGGCAAAATAAGATCAATAAAGGCCGCAAGACCTTCAAAAAACTTTTCGAGCCAATCTAATTTCGGCGGTTCTGGGGCGGGCGGTAACTCAAATTGTAATTTATCATCCCGTTTCATCGCGCGAAAAGCCTTGTCAAAGCGGTCCGAACTTTGCGCCAGAACAAGAGCTGAAAGTGATAAACTTCCTAAGCATAAAGGCAGAATTTGCCAGGTTTTACGTCTTAGTCTTTGACCGCTCATGCGACACTTATAGGGGTAAGTTTGCTTAAATCCATTTCAAAATTTTGAAAACTATGAGCTGTAGAATAGCAATAATGATAATACTGGCGGTCACAATCCAAAAGCCGTGAACATTATCTGTCCAAGGCATGCCGCCAACATTGATTCCAAACATGCCCGATATAAGGCCAAGCGGCAGGAAGATGGCGGCAACCACAGACAAAATCATCATATTGCGGTTCATTTCTTCGGCCCGCATATCGGTGAGCTGATCTTTAACAATTGCGCAGCGTTCTCTGATGGCTTCTAGCTCTTCTGTTATGCGTGTTGTTTGGTCGGCAGAATCGCGAATACGCAGACGGTCATCTGCTGTAACATAATTCAAATTTTGCTGTGACAGCGTGTTCAAAGCATCCCGCTGCGGGGCAATATAGCGCCGTAATAAAATGGCTTGGCGGCGAAGCTCGGCTAACACACCCCTGCTTTGCGCGGCATGAACCTCGTCAATATTTTCTTCGAGGGCGTCAACCTCTTCATTCAAATCCGTGACTGTCGGCCCCATATGTTCGATTATTGCCTGAGAATAAGCTGCGATAAAACCGCCGGGTGTTAGGGCAGATTTGAGGCTTTTTACATATTTGGCCATATGGCTTGTCGCTTTGAGGTGCCGTTTTTCGATTGAGAGAACCCTGTCGGCTTGCACATAAAACCGAATACCTACCATGTCTTCGGGCTTACTGCCCTCACTGAGGTTGACGCCGCGGAGATTGAGTAGAATATTTTCATTATCGAGAATGGTACGGGGACGGGAATCATCAGCCAGAAGGGTGCGTGTTGCGGCAATATCCGTTTCTTCATCATCATTCATAAAAGTTTCTGTGTCGGGATGATTTCTGTCAAAATGCAGCCAGACAAAGCCGTTTTTTTTGGGCCGAAAATTATACTCTTCAGGTGTTAACTGACGTGACTTCCCTGTCTTGGAAATGTGAATAGCGTGGATAATTCCTGTCATTCTGCAGACCCCTCATGAAGTCAAAGTTTGGGGATTTCGCCTTAGGCTGTCAACATGGCACGTCGCTTATGATCTCGGCCACAATCAGTCCCCTCAAAGAGTTACCGCAATAGACCTTTTCAGCAGCATTAAGCTCTTTCAACGTCAGCTGTTTTTCAATGACCTGTCCTGTCTTCATTAATTCGGCGCGTAATATGCCCGGCAAAATACCTGCGCTTAGAGGCGGGGTGTAAAGCTGCCCCTCAAGCTCGATAAAAAGTGAAGTAAAAGAGCCTTCGCAGAGGTAACTATTCTCATTTAAAAACAAGACTTCATCTGCGCCTGTGAGCGCTTTAAGCCGTTCTCTTTCCCCGTCATAAAACTGCCGGTGCGAAATTTTATTCGCCGTGTGCTGCACATTTTCGCTGAGAGGATATTTGGACAAAGAAACTTTTAGGCCTTCCAAAGGATGATAATCTTCATGGCGCATTTTAAGATGCCCCTCTGGTGATAGGCTCAAGCGAACGCGCTGCTCTGTGTCCGCACTAGGAGAGGGTAAGCGCGATACATTTTCAAGCGCGCTTAAAGGAAAGTTCAAATGCTTCGCAGACTTTTTCAGACGTGATAGATGCGCCTCGCCTCTGATATAACCCTCTTTTGGTGACCATTTCAGGGTCTCAATAAGCTCTGCGTCTTGCTGCTTGAGAACATCCGCTTTTAATAAACATTCCGCGTATTCATCCGCCGCGCCGCTATCCAATACTAATCCGCTACCAACATTATAACGAAGCTTGCCTGCCTCTAAGATAAGCGTGCGAATAGCGACGTTAAAACAGGCATCACCATCGGGATCGATATAGCCTAATCCGCCGCAATAGGCGCCCCGTGAGCTTTCTTCTAATTCACTTATAATCTCCATGGCGCGAATTTTAGGCGCGCCTGTGACAGAGCCGCAGGGAAAGAGGCTTTTAAATAAATCTTCAAATGAAACATTGCCTTTTAAGTCTGAAGTCACGCGCGATGTCATCTGATGCAGCGTCGGATATGTCTCAAGCGCAAAAAGCTCTGGCACTTTAACAGAGCCCACTTCTGACACGCGGGATAAATCATTGCGGAGTAAATCGACAATCATAAGGTTTTCGGCTTGAGATTTGACCTCGCCGCGCATGTCTTCGCGAATGGCATTGTCGTCTTCCGCCAAAGCCGCGCGAGGACGCGTCCCTTTCATTGGCCGCATCGACATAGCGCGATTTTCCTTGCGAAAGAAAAGTTCTGGCGAAAGTGAAATAATCTCGGGCCCTGACCCAAGTGAGACAATTCCGCCGTAGCGCCCCTTTTGGCGCTGGCGAAACGCAGCATAGAGCGTATCTGCCGCGCCGTCATAATCTCCTTGCATAGGGAATGTCAGGTTAATTTGATACACATCACCCGCTTTGATGTAATCCATAACGCGGTCAAAACGTGCCTTATATTCTGCTTCTGACCAAGACGGTTTGAGCGCAATATGGACATCTGAAGCGGTATAGAGGCAGGCCGCTGGGGGTGTTTCTGAGACAGATTTAAAGACGCCAAATTGCATTAAAGGGCCGCTGCGTTTTTTTGGCATTAAACTGGCTAATTTGGGTTCTAGCGCGAAGCCTAAATCATAGGCCGCATAGCCCGCGAGATAATAGCCTTGCTCATGATAATGTTTAAGCCGCGCGAAAGCCTCCGAGACAGATTGAGCCTCATAGGCCTCGATTATATCAATGGGGCTAGAGTAATAACGCTGCTTATGCGTTATCTGATCATCGAGTAGAATATATGGCGAAGTTGCGCTCATATTAGCCGCTTATAGCCGCGCGGCTTAAAAGGCAAACCCGTCTATCAGCCCGCCGTAAAAGCTATTGCGGGCTTGTAATATTTGGGGCGGTTGATCCGTAAAACAGCGGCGGAAACTGACCTGCGAGCCGGGCGCAATTTGACCCAAAAGCCAGAGGTCAGCGCGAATGATTTGAAGGGCGCGCGGGTAACCGCCTGTGCAATGCCCATCCACCAGCATAAGAATAGGCTGTCCATCAGGCGGTACTTGTAGCGTCCCCGGCAAGAGCGGGGAGCTTGTCATAGAGAGGTTCTTAGAGGTTTGAATGCGGTCACCGCGCAGCCGAGATCCCATACGATCTGTGGCGGCGCTGGCATGAAAAGGACTGACAAATAAATGTCTTTGACTAGGCTTATCCAGATCCTCCCATTCCGCCGCAGACCGTGCGCGCAACACAATATGGCGCGAAAGGCGCGGCGTATAGCCTTGCGGAATTTTGCGCGGCGCTTCACGCGGTCTGTTGCTAATCGTCAGCGTATCTCCCGTGCGTAAGGCGCGGCCCTCAAAGCCGCCAAATTCGGCTGGCAGATAGGTCGAGGCGCTGCCCATGAACTCGGCAACTTTAAGTCCGCCAGCAATTGCAATATATGACCGGCATCCGTCTCGCGCAAAACTGAGCGTAAGAATATCGCCTTTCTCAACGCGCATGGCTGTGAAGTTTTTCACATTTTGTCCGTTAATTTGCGCCCACATTTCTGCGCCCGCAAGAGCGATTGTCGTGCTGTCTTTAAACCGCAAATGCAGACCTCCTAAGGCGCATTCTATCGCGGGGGCATCCCATCTATTTCCCGCCATCCAATTGGCGAGTGCGAAGCTCAGTTTATCTGCGGCGCCGCTTTGCGGAATGCCGAGGTGGCGATAGCCAGGACGGCCCGCATCTTGGATCGTGGCGCGTGTTCCGCCGTTTAGAACCTCAATCATGAGAACAGCGCCTTTGAGGAGGGGATAAAGCGGAGCGTATCACCCGCTTCCATTAAGAATAAATTTTCCCGTGTTGTATCAAAAAGCTTAAGCGGTGTTCGCCCGATAATTTGCCAGCCGCCCGGACTGTCGAGACCGTAAATACCTGTTTGCCAACCTGCAATGCCAACAGAGCCCGCAGGGACATTGGCGCGGGGCGTGTCATGACGAGGATGTTGTAGGCTTTCAGGCACTTCGGAGAGAAAACAAAAGCCGGGAATAAACCCCATCATACAAACGCGGTAATCTTGTCCGCTATGCAGGTCGATGACCTGAGACTGATTAAGGCCGCTAGATTTTTTAATCGCCGCCATGTCCGGGCCATATTGTCCGCCATAGACAACAGGGATTTCGATAACTTTACCTTTTGTCTTGGGCGAACGTGACAGGTTTTTGAGTGTCTCTTCTATTTTCTCTTGGGCCTGTGTCAGAGATATGGCCGCGAGGTCAAAAACGCATAAAATGCTTTTATAGCTTGGCACGACTTCTTGCCACATTGTCTGCGCACGTAATGTTCGGGCGAGGTGATTAAGCCGCGTATGCACACGGTCAGAATAGCCGGGAACATCATAGTCAATGAGAATAGCACTATCCCCATAACGCCTTATTGTCGGAGTTTTACTGGACATGGGCAAAAGCCTTTATTTTAATCCCGAGCGCTTCTATTTCGCGGCGCACCAAACGCGCCGTCTCTACCGCGCCCGCGCTATCGCCATGCAAACATAATGTTTTGACCTGAATAGGAAGCTCGCTGCCTGACGCCGTCGTCACGCTTTGCAATGTGATAAGTTTCTTCGCTTGGACCAGCCGCGCTTTATGGTCTGTGATAACCGCGCCGTCGATAGAGCGGCTCTGTAAATGACCTTCATCAGTATAACGGCGGTCAATAAATCCTTCCGCGATAAATAGTAGGCCATGCCGTTTCGCGGCACGTCCCATCTCGCTATTTGGCCCGCCCATCATTATCAGGCGAGGGTCAATCGCGGTAATAACCTCTGCGATAAGCTCTGCTTTTTCCGCGTCTCTCACCGCGTCATTATAGAGTGCGCCATGTGGCTTTACGTATGAAATAAAACTATCTTCTTCGGCGGCAATTTCTGCAAGCGTTGCGATTTGTTCTAGCAGTGAGGCCTTAAGTGCATCCGCCGAAATATCTTTGCCGAGTGTCATAGATTTGCGGCCAAAATGGGCCTTGTCGGGATAGGAGGGGTGCGCGCCAATGAGGACGCCATTTTCTTTAGCGCCCCGTACCATATGGCGCATAGATTTCTCCGTGCCCGCATGACCGCCGCAAGCAATATTGGCGGAGGTAATATAGCGCAGCATTTCAGCCTCGTTACGCGCCCACTCAGCATTGTCTGCCTCGCCAAGGTCTGCATTCAAATCAATTGATGTCATAGCTCTCTCTTAACAGCTAATTCTTAATTGAAAATGGCCGATTTTACGGTCAAGACGGGATATGATTGATAACCCGATTTTTTGGATCACGGCTGTGATATCCGTGATTATTACAGGTATTTCCAAAGGTGGATTTGGCGGGCTAGCACTATTGGCTGTGCCGCTTATGGCGCTGACCATTTCCCCGATACAGGCCGCAGGAATCATGCTGCCTATTTTAATCATTATGGATTGGGTGAGCATGTGGTCCTATCGTAAACATTGGGATAAACGGCTGCTCTTTTTAATGCTGCCTGGCGCTGTTCTGGGTATCTTTGCGGCTTGGAGTATGGCGGCCTATGTCGACGATCAATTTGTCCGCATTTGCGTGGGGTTGATTGCGGTGCTGTTTCCGATTTATGCCATCTTCAAACCCAAGGGCCGCACGGATGTTATAAAGGACAATAAGCCTTTAGGCGTTATCGCCAGTGTCGCCGCAGGCTTTACGAGTTTCATCGCTCATGCAGGCGGACCGCCCTTCCAAGCCTATGCCATTCCACAAGGGCTAGAAAAACGCCTTTACGCAGGCACAGCTGTGATGTTTTTTGCTGTGGTGAATTTCGTAAAGCTCGTGCCCTATGCCATGCTCGGACAGTTCGATAAAACAAATCTCACGACCTCGCTCATACTCATTCCGCTCGCCCCTGTAGGTGTCTTGATAGGGGTATGGCTGATTAAGCGTATAGACCAAGAGCTGTTCTACCGCATTTTATATGGATTGATTTTCGCGGTCGGGCTGAAGCTGCTCTGGGATGGACTGGTTTAAATCGCTTGCCCACAAGCCACACCGCTCGCCCAAGCCCATTGGAAATTATGTCCGCCCAGATGGCCCGTCACGTCCACGACTTCGCCGATGAAGTATAGCCCAGGGACTTTTTTGGCTTCCATCGTTTTAGAGGAGAGCTCATCCGTATCCACCCCGCCTTTGGTGACTTCTGCGGTACGAAAGCCCTCGGTACCCGCAGGTTTTATATGCCACTCATTGACCATCAAAGCGAGGTTAGCGAGCGCCGCATCACTCATATCGGCGAGGCGAAGCTGCTTGATATGGCTGGCAATATATTCTGCAAGGCGAGCCGGAAGATATTGCGAGAGCCAGACTTTCGGGCTCTGGCGGGGGGAGATGTTTCGCGCCTCTTTCAGCGCGTCTAAAATATTAGTGTCGGGCGCAAGGTTAACCGTAATAGCCTCGCCCGCATTCCAATAAGAGCTTATTTGCAAAATGGCTGGGCCGGATAAGCCGCGATGGGTAAAGAGCAGAGCTTCGTCAAAGCTGGCCTCGGGATGATTGACGCGGCTATCCGTGCTGACCCCCGCAAGTGTTTTCAGAGGCTCTTTCAACCCGTCGGTAAATGTAAGCGGGACTAGGGCGGGTTTAGGCTTTACGACTTTCAGGCCAAATTGCTCAGCCACTTTATAGCCATAACCGCTCGCCCCCATTTTCGGAATAGACGGCCCGCCGCAGGCGATGACAACCTTATCCGTATTAAGCGATTGGTGATTTGTCGTAACCACAAATCCGCTTTCAAATTTCTCTATGCCCAGCACCTCAGTCGAGAGGCGTATTTCATTGCCCGCTGCTTCACATTCCGACAGGAGCATATCAATAATCTGCTGGCTGCGCCCATCACAGAAAAGCTGCCCCTTGGTCTTTTCGTGATAGGCGATTTTATAACGTTCCACGAGATCAATGAAATCATAAGGTGAGTAGCGTGACAAAGCCGATTTGGCGAAATGCGGGTTCTGCGAAATAAAATTATCCGGCCCGCAATGAACATTCGTAAAGTTACACCGTCCCCCACCAGAGATACGAATTTTCTCCCCGGGCTTTTGCGCATGGTCGATGATAAGAACAGATTTGCCTCGAGCGCCAGCCACAGCCCCGCACATCAAGCCAGCAGCGCCTGCGCCGATAATGATAATGTCGTAGGATGAGGGCATGGAGTCCTAGTGTTGTTACTAGTCGAAAGATGTGTCGAAAATACACTACAGTCCTCGCTTCGCTCGAACGGTATTTTCGACAACTGGAGGTGAGGATGGGATTCGAACCCACGTTAGGCTATTAACCTAAACACGCTT
>JAHDDT010000112.1 GCA_020629195.1 Hellea sp. | reverse complement strand
ACGGCGGCGACGACATCATCATATTGCTGCGGCCCCGTCACGGAGAGCACTTTGGGGTGCTTTTCCTTAATGATGGGATCATTGCCCATACAGCCCGTCACAATCACGCGCCCATTTTCCAGCAAAGCTTCATCAATCGCAGACAGGCTGTCCGATTTGGCAGAGTTCAAAAACCCACACGTATTGACGATAATCACATCACTATCGTCATAGGTCTTGCCGATGCGATATCCGTCAGCACGCAGCAGCGTAATAATCCGCTCTGAATCCACCATAGCCTTAGGACAGCCCAGCGAGACAAACCCAACGCTAGGATTGTCAATCAATTGGTCTGCCGGATGCGCGGCGCTTTGTGTGATGTCAGTGCTCATGCTCGCCTCATAAAGGAAGTTGCGTCCCCATAAAAGGAAAAGAGCGGATGTCTAGTATTTATTGCGGTTGGGGTTGGTCGTCGCACGCCAGACCAAAACTCCGATAGGCGCCCATTCTCTCGGTTAGACTGTCCCAATAGTACATATTATCAAAGACAGTTTCTTCTAATTGGCTTTGATAATCCTCATGTTTCACATGCGGCAAACAACTCTCCAGCATCGGCCCCTCGACAATCATGAATTTATTGGGCGTGACGCCTGTGTCGCTTCCTGCCGTGAAATGTCGCCTCCAGCCATCATCTGTGTCGCCCGCCTCGCGGTAATGGCGCCAGCCTTTGGGGACGTTGAAATGGGCGGCGAAGCGCGCTTCCTCGGCGAGCTGCTTTTCGCGGCGCTCGGATTTACGTTTTAGGATACGGGCGACCCCTTCCGAGGCCGTATCACCATTTTCAACCATGCTCGCCATGTGGCTTTCCATATCCTCATTAGAAAGCATATGTGGGTCGGGCGTGCCGTGCAGGCCAATGACAGAACCAGGCCGCAAGGTCACTTTCGCGGCGGCGGGTACGAAATAATTTCCGCAAGAGGACAGACACATTTTCTCGACAATAAGATGCCGCGACTGCTCGCCAATTTTGTAACCAATGGCACGACCCGCAAAGACTTCGCCGCCTCTACTCGTGACTATCACAGTGTCTATATCCGCCGTAAGGCCCGATAAGGCGCATGCCTTCATGGCGTTATCAATAGGGCCAGAGAGATGCAGCGTGGAGGCGTCCGATTTTTCACAGAGGCCCGTTTCAGGATAGTCCGCGAAGAGCAACTCCGCTTCCGAAGCCGCAGGTTTACAGCCCGATATCGCCGCAACTGCGAAAAGGGTCAATATAAACACAGATGTCTTCATCATGTTATACTGTATCACTTATCCGCAAATAGCAAATAAGATCGACTGTTAAATTTGCGGGAGGAAATCCCCGACGCTTAGAGGCGGCTCTTGGTTTGGAGCCTCTTTAAAAATTGTCGGCAAACGGTTGGGACGCGAAGCCTTTTGCTGTGCTTTTTCATCTGCGAAGAGCCGTTTAAACACGCTATTCTCGTCATAGATATCGGGACGGATATCAGAAGGGGCGGGTAAATCCATAATCAAACCTTTCCTGTTGTTAGAGGTCTGCGCTGCAAAAGCTGGGCCAAATTATCTTATGGCGCGTATTTAAACTTGGCTTACGCCTGAGGCGGTTAATCAAAGCTCTGATACAAAAATCTATATGTTATTTGCAGATGCAGCGGCCCGAATCTTGCTGTAATCAGTATCGAAATTTGAAAACTCATAAGTGAAAATTGGAGGGTGTTATGTTGACACGTCACTTTAAAACTATTGGCGCAATATTAGGTCTTAGCCTTGGGCTTATAATGGCTGCGCCCAATGCTCAGGCGCAATTTGGTGATCTCTCGCCCGTATTGCTCGTTGAGAGCGGTCCATCTGATAATAATGAATATCGCCGTATGGTCTTTGTGAAATTCCTGTCTGGCAATCGTGTTGGCGTGAATTACAAGGCCTATAACCGCACGGAATTTATCCAAGTGCCTAACACAACACCCCAAGACGTTATTTCCGCTTGTGCCAATGGCGCGGCAACATCTCTGTCCGAAATTCGCGCTTTTGAACGCGCCGAAGCCCGCGCAAAGCGCAGCGGCAAGCCGGCAGAAGTCAAGCGCTTTTGCATTAAAAATATCCAAAATTGGGAAGGCGGTAACCGCGCCAAATATCTTGATCCCATTTTCGAAGGGATGCCTCACGCGGCAAGCTTAAATAATTAGAGTGTCAATAATGCTGTAAAGACCCGCTCAAGAGAGCGGGTTTTTTTATGTCTAAAGTTTAAGACTCCCCGCTGATTTTTCTCTTGACCACATCTGTAGTCTTATCTTATGCCTACAAATGTAGTCACGAAGGGAGACAACATTGGGACAGCCCCCAAAAACCCGCATCTCGCAATCTGAGCTTGACGTTATGGACGTGCTTTGGACCCAAAGCCCTTTAGGGGCGTCTGAAGTGGCCGAAGCGCTTGAGGCGCGTAAAGATTGGAACATTCGTACTATTAAAACCTTACTCGCGCGGTTGGTCGAAAAGGGCGCTTTGTCCACACAGACAGAGGGGCGGCGCTATCTCTATTCCCCGCTCATTTCCAAAGACAGCTATGCGGCCGGTGCCACGCGCCGCCTATCTGAACGTCTTTTCGGGGGCCGCGCCGCGCCGCTAGTTATGCATTTGGCTAAAGATGATGGTCTGACAAAAGATGATATTGCAGAGCTAGAAGCTTTATTGGCGAAGCTTAAAGATAAGGGCTAAGGTAATGATGGATTGGATAATAGGAACCGGGATCGCCGTTACCATTTTGACGGCTTTAGTGCTTTTAATACGCAGACCCTTTGCTCGTATGTTCGGGGCAAAAGCGGCCTACGCCTTATGGCTCATACCTTTTATGCGTCTTATCATGCCAGAGGTCACAGTCCCGCGCTTTCTTCCAAATCTGTCTGAAGGACCGCCACCTATAACAGATCCGATAAGTGATATGACTGTAACGCCGGAAATGATGGCGCTGCTTGAACAGGCTGATCCTACCCTCATGAGCCAAGCCGCAACTTATATGTTACCGACTGTCTTTGTGGTCTGGGTTTTAGGCGCGATTATGTTCTTTCTCTATCACTGGATGACACAAGCGTCACTGATGGACCGTTTGGTATATGAGTCTGAACCCGCAACACGTCTCAGCTCTGAAATCATCTCTGCTGCACAAAATGTGGATCTTAAAAATGTTCCAACTGTGAGGATTTCGGATGGAAATGTCGGCCCGCTCGTAACAGGATTTTTGCGTCCTACGGTGATATTACCTGATAATTTTATGACCGCCTTCTCACCTGCTCAGCGGCATTATGCTTTGATGCATGAATTTATGCATATTCGGCGTGGCGATGTCTGGAGCGCAATGGCATGGCTCGGCTTTCGGGCGGTTAATTGGCCGAACCCGCTTATGCATTACGCGGCCAAGCATTTTCGCAGTGACCAAGAAGCCGCTTGTGATGCCAGCGTTCTTAGCGCCATGGGAGATAGCAAAGAGGTAACGGCAGCCTATGCTGAAACTCTTATCCATGCTGCCAAAGCGGCGATGGTATCTGATACTGAAACTGGGCGTGCCAGCCCACAACCGAGTGCCTTGGCACTCACCATTCACCATCCCTTAAAGGAGAGACTTATGATCTTGGGAACACATAAAAAGACAAATTGGCGCTCACGTACAGCCGCAGCTGTCATGATTATCGGCGCGGCCTGCGTTTCCGCGCCCATGATTCAGGCTGACGCACATCCCGAAACTGAGCTTTCCGAAGAAGAACTGGCCGGGAAATATAGTCAGCATCAAGGTAAATCCGTCCTAAAGCGGCAGGTTACCAAAGATGGCAAAACAACCTCAGAGCATTTCGAAATCAATATTGATGGAGACGATATCAAAGCTTTTAAAATAGGCCCGTCTGGAAATAAAACACCTGTCAGTGTGGATGCCATTGAAGGAGTTGGTGTAGCGAATATCATAACAGAGAACGTAGAAGGTGCTAGCCGCCGTAAAGTGACCATTAGTGATGGCAATAATGTTAAAGTCATGTCGCGTGAAGATTTTAAAAAATGGGCTGAAACGGAATACCCCGAATGGAGAGAAAAGGACTTTAGCCGCTGGGTTGAAGGTGATTTCGAAGCTTGGATAGCTGATCGAAAAAAAGACCGAACTGTTTTGCGTGATAAAGATGGCAAGATGCGTTTTGAGTTCAAAGACGCGCCAGCTTTTCCAAAACCACCAAAGTTACCGCGCTTTTCAAAAAACTCTGACAATGTGTTTGTTATTGAAAGCGATACGTTTGAAGGCTTAGAGGGGCTAGCCGGTTTGAGAGCTTTGAAGGGCTTGGAAGGTTTGAAAGGCCTTGAGGGTCTCAAAACTTTAGAAGGTCTCCAAGGCTTAGCGGAGCTAGAGAAATTGAAAGCGCTTAAAGGCCTTGAAAATCTAGAAGGGCTTGAGACATTCACTTTCTCTACGGATGATGGTAATTCCACGACCTTGAAATTGAAAATGACGGAGTCAAAATTAGCCGCCGCAAGAGCTATGCTCGAGGACACCGAAATCGCCGCTGATGATTCCCGCGAAATGGCGAAAGCTAAGCGTGAGCTTGAAAAAGCCCGTAAGGCTTTGAAGGCGGCAGAGCGTGCCTTGCGGGATGCCGAATAAGTATTGCGGCGCTATAGGAACTCCTTCGAAACGATATGACTTAGCGCTCTGCAAAAGCAGAATGGTCACAACTATGGTCTGGGGCCGTTCTGCTATAATTATGAAAATTCCCTCATTTTCTGTGGCGGCATCTTGGTAATGCCAAGTAAGTCTCCTACATATAGTTTCATGAAAAAGCAGATTTTATCACTACTGGGTTCAGTTATCGTGTTGGGGAGCGGCGGGGTCGCCAGCGCGCAATTGCTTGAGGCCGCGCCAGAGCGTGTCGTGCCGAGCTCGAATATGCAGGTGCAGCTCTCTTACTCGCCTGTGGTGAAACAGACGGCGCCCGCCGTAGTCAATGTCTTTACGTCACGCACCGTTACGCGCCGCAGCCGCTCCTCTTTCTTTGATGAAATGTTTGGCATGCGCCGCGCCCCGCAAGAGCGAACCGAGAGCTCATTAGGGTCTGGCGTAATTGTTCGTGATACAGGCATTATCGTGACCAATGCGCATGTTGTGAAGGGCGCAGAGGAGCTGAAAATCGTGCTGAATGACCGCCGCGAATTTGAAGCCGAAGTTATTGCGCAGGACGAAGATATTGATATTGCCGTTTTGAAAATCGATACGAAAGGCGAGCGCCTGCCGAGCCTCTCTATCCAATCTGATGGTGATCTTGAAATTGGCGATATTGTCCTGGCTATTGGGAACCCTTTTGGTGTCGGGCAGACAGTGACCAGCGGGATTGTCTCTGCGCTGGGACGGACCAATGTCACTGATACATCGTCCTTTATCCAAACCGATGCCGCCGTAAACCCAGGTAATTCAGGCGGAGCGCTTGTTAATTTGTCAGGTGAATTAATTGGCGTGAACACGGCTATCTTCTCTCGCTCAGGCGGGTCAAATGGGATTGGTTTTGCCATTCCGTCCGAATTAGTGTCTCGCGCGGTGGATAGTGCGATTTCCGAAGGCCGTATTGTGCGGCCTTGGATTGGGGCGCGGACGAATGCGGTAGACGCGACGATGGCCGCGGCTTTGGGCCTCGACCGCTCCAAAGGTGCCGTTATCAATGACATTTACCCCAAAGGCCCCGCCGATAAAGCGGGCCTTGAGAAGGGAGACGTTATTCTCTCTATCGAAGATACCGAAGTGAATGATGATAGCGGCTTGCGGTTCAAGCTCGCCACGTTGAAACGCGGACAAAATGCTAAAGTGAAAATTTGGCGCGATGGGCGCGAGCGCAGCTTTACAGTTCGTGCGGACACGCCCCAGGAAAGCCCAGCCCGCGATGAGCGTAAGCTCGAGGGTTATCATCCTCTGGACGGCGCGGTTGTCGTGAATATGTCGCCGGCATTGGGCGAAGAGCTTGGCTTTGATCCCTATGTTCAGGGCGTGATGGTGCTTAAGGTCGAACGCGGCTCAGCGGCCAATTACAACCGTCTGCGTCCCGGTGATTTTATTGTCGGGGTAGGGGATGATGACGTCAGCTCTACGCGCCAGTTAAATGCGCTGCTCTTATCCTCTGGTAATCCAGAAGAGTGGGATATTTCGGTGGATCGGAACGGTCGGATTGGCGTGCTGCCTGT
>JAHDDT010000111.1 GCA_020629195.1 Hellea sp. | reverse complement strand
GCGATTGTGGCCTCTTAGACCTGCCCAGCGGAGAACCTTTCGCAGGACTCTTCACTCAAGGCATGGTGACGCACGCTGTGTTTACGGATGAAGATGGCGAATATGTGATGCCCGCCGATGTGATTGAGGACGGTAATCAGCTTATTCATATTGAGAGCAAAAAAATCATCGAAAAGGGCGACGTCATTAAGATGTCCAAGTCCAAGAAAAATGTCGTGGACCCAGATGAAATTATCGAAGGTTACGGCGCGGATGTGGCGCGGTGGTTTGTCCTCTCCGACTCCCCGCCCGAACGTGATGTGGAATGGACGGAGTCGGGCGTCATTGGCGCATGGCGTTTTTCCAAAAAGGTTTGGAGCCTCGTCGCGGACTCTGAAAAGATGAATCCGATGTCTGTGGCGTCTGAAGCCAAAGGTGACGCCCTCGCCCTGCGCCGCTTCGCCCACAAAGCGCTGGAGAAAATTACGGCAGGGATTGAGAGCTTCCGCTTTAACACCTCTGTCGCGCAGATATATGAACTCACCAACGCCTTAAAAAAATATAAGGGTCATGACGCGGCCAAAGCGGAAGCCCTCGGTATTCTTATCCGCGTTATTGCGCCCTTCATGCCGCATCTGGCG
The DNA here is from genome assembly GCA_020629195.1 of Hellea sp. Taxonomy (GTDB): domain Bacteria; phylum Pseudomonadota; class Alphaproteobacteria; order Caulobacterales; family Maricaulaceae; genus Hellea. The sequence continues at coordinate 5,657 of JAHDDT010000111.1, read as the reverse complement.
GAAGAGTGCTGGAGTCATTTAGGCGGTGAAGGTCTATGCTATCACGCGCCATGGCCTGAGGTTGATCCGGCCATGCTGGTTGAGGACGAAGTCACGCTCCCGATCCAAGTCAATGGTAAGCGCCGCTCTGAACTGACGGCCGCCAAAGACATCTCCAAAGAGACGGCCGAAAAGCTCGCCCTTGCCGATGAAGCCGTGCAGCGGTCTTTAGATGGCTTAACGGTAAGGAAAGTCATTGTTGTTCCCGGACGAATTATCAATATAGTAGCGTCATGATGAAAAAAATTTTACTCACGGCTTTAACCGCCTCTCTTCTCTCAGCTTGCGGCTTTACGCCTATGCATGGCGGGAGCCTCGGCGCAAATTCTGCAAAGTTTGAAGATATTTCAATCCAGGTTAATGATGGCCGTGATGCGGGTGATAAAGAAGCTGGCTTCCTTGTTATGCAGCGTCTTCGCGACCGTATTGGCGAAAATACTGGCAAACATATTTTAGAACTTACGCCAAAGCTGCGCCGCCAACGCCTCGGTATCTCTGCGGATGATGTAGCCTCGCGCTATGATTCTATTCTTGAAGTGAATTATAAATTGATCGATGCAAAAACAGGTAAGATTTTAAATCGCGGCAAAGTCAAAGGTACATCGACTTTCGGCGCGCCGGTTGACCCTTATGGGATTGTCGCAGCAGATAACAATGCCAAGCAGCAAACCGCCAAAGAGGTCGCCGACCGCCTCTTGGTTAAACTCGCAGGCTATTACGCTGATAAAAAATAATGAAGCTGACGGGGGCCAGAGCCAATAAATTTGTCTCGGCGCCACAAGCTGACATTATTGGCGTCTTGCTCTACGGCCCTGATCGCGGCCTAGTGAAAGAACGCGGCGGATTACTGACAAAATATTATCTCCCTAATCCTGACGATGCCTTTGCCGCCACCGTTTTGACGGCAGATGATTTAACGGGCGACCCCGCTAAATTGTCTGACGAAATGTCAGCGCTATCCATGTTTGGTGATGCAAGGCTTGTTCGCTTACGTCTTGACCATGAACGCAACGGCGCAGCCATCGCCAAAATCATTAAAAGCTTTGATACAGATCCTGGCAAAGCCGAGGCTAAATTAATCGTCGAAGCGGGAGATCTGACCCCGCGTTCAGCGGTGCGCAAAGCCTTTGAGGCGGCAGGAAATTTTGCCGCGATTGGCTGTTACACCGCAAATTCTGCTGATCTTGCAAACCTCGTGCGCACTTCTTTGAATGAGCTTTCCATCGCAATTGATAATGACGCGCTCGCTCTTTGGACGCCGCTGCTCGAGGGCGACTATGCCATGGCCCGCAGCGAAATTGAGAAAATGGCGCTCTATAAGGGCTATGGGTCTGAGCCTGACGCTCGCGTGAATATTGATGATATCCGCACCCTTGCGGCGGGAGGGCAAAATGTTTCCATTGACGACATCATCATGAATGCCATGAGCGGGAATATTGCCGAATGTGATGCTAGTTTTCGCCGCGCTGTCGCGGGGAAGATGAGCAGCGCCGTTATATTGCGTAGTTTGCAGCGTCATATAGGACGACTGCTCGAAGCTAGCGCGAATATGGATAGCGGCGAGTCAGCGGAAGGTGCTCTGCGATCGCTTCGCCCGCCCGTCTTTCGGATGCAAGAACGCGCCTTTCTTGGGCAGCTGCGCATCTGGCCCGGCAGCATGTTAAGCCGCGCCCTATCGCAAAGCCTAGAAGCCGAAAAGCAATTAAAAACAGCAGGCGCTCCCGTTGACGCCATAACGGGGAGACTTTTACTCGCCCTGTCCGGCTATGCAGGCAAACGGAGATAGCGTCCTCTTAGGCGCAAAATAAATATAGATGGGAACGAATGGTTCCGCGAGACATTAGAGATATATGATGGAACAAATTACAGAACAATGGGCGCATGCCCGAGAGACATTTCCCGAACTTTTAAGCCTTTTAATGAATATATCAGCGGCGCTGGTAATATTATTTTTCGGGCTTATCTTTGCCCGCTGGATGCGCAGGCGGCTTCGTAATTCAAAAATTGGATCTGGGCATATTGATGCCACACTGAAACCCGTTATTGCGACAAGTATCTTTTATCTCATTTTGGCAGTTACCTTTTATGCCTTTTTGACGAAATTAGGTGTCCCTTCGACAAGCTTATTAGCGGTTTTTGGCGCGGCGGGATTGGGCATCGCTTTAGCCCTAAAGGATACGCTCTCAAATATTGCGGCGGGCGTTATGTTGCTATTTTTACGGCCACTTAAAATTGGCGAATTTGCTGAAACCTCAAATTATGCTGGGACAGTTGTTGAAATTGGTCTCTTTGCAACAACCCTTAAAAATCTAGAAGGCATATTTATTTATGTACCCAATAGTGAAGTTTGGCGTAATCGTTTGCAGAATTTTTCCCGCCATTCAGAGCGTAAATTTATTGAGACGATTGGGGTCGGCTATGACAGCGACCTCCATAAAACTAAAGCTCTGCTTTTAGACGTCATGAAAAATACGCCTGACATCATGAATACCCCAACACCGCCGGAATGTTACATTATGAACTTTGGCGACAGCGCCATTACGGTATCCTGCCGCTGTTGGCTTCCCGCCGATAATTGGCTTTTACGCGCCTCAAATTTACGCATCGACATTAAATCCGCCCTCGATAAAGAAGGCATAGACATACCCTTCCCGCAACGCGTCGTCACAACCAAGTCTGGATAGTGATATAAAGCCTAAAAGGCCTTAAGGCGCAGCTTCGCTTTTACCAAGATGATTCGTGAGATGCTTATCCATTGCTTTGAATAATTTAGTTCTATGGTCCGTCGTTGCTAGACTATGGTCTCCATCTTTAATTTCGACAAATGTCGTTTTAGCGGGGCTTTTTTTCAAGGCCCGCTTCATGCGTTTATATTGGTCAAATTGGACTTGAATATCTTTCGTCCCGTGAACCAAAAGAAGAGGTGTTTTCAATTCATCCGCGCGTTTCACAGGGGAGTTTGATTTTATATTATCTCCGCCCTCAAAACCCTTTAACATAAAGTCTCTTGCCGTAAATTTACCAAAGCGGTTCATTTTCAAATCACTAACCATATCGTTTAGATCTGTTACGCCAGCGATGCTCACAGCACATTTATAAAGTTCTGGGTTTTTGATAGAGCCAATAAGTGCCGCGTATCCCCCATAAGACCAGCCAACAATGCAAACGCGGTTTGGGTCGGCGTAACCTTTCTCAATAAGCCAGCGTGTTCCATCTTCGACATCCTCTTGCATCACTTCCCAGTTTTTGCGGCCTGCCTGTTGATGTTCATATCCGAGACCATCTGAACCTCTAAAGTTCATTTGAAGTACAGCATAGCCGCGCGACGCCATAAATTGAGCCAAAAAGTCATAAGACATCGTATCGCGTGAATAAGGTCCCCCATGCGGCATGACTATGAAGGGTAGGTTTTTAAGGGCAACTTTTCCTTCACCAATCGCTGGCGGCGTGGTGAGGTAACCCCCAATTTTATATCCATCGCGCGTCTTATAACTAACTTTTGTCACATCTCCTTGTGGCGTCGTTCCAATCTCAGGATAATCTTCGCCAATGGGTTTGAATTGTGCGGTTGTCGCATCATAGGAATACATCATTGGCGGTAAGTTAGGGGCGCTCGCCTTGAATAAGAATTTTTTATTGTCAGGCGTACGGTCATAATAACTAATCTGAAATCCAGCAAATTTGGCTTCTATCGGCGCTTGGGCGGCTTTGTAAGCCGCATCAAAATAGACCTTTTCACGGCTATCTGCTAGGAAACTTGCGCCAACAACTTTTTTGCCATCAGGACTTATAATTATCCCTTCAACATCATATTTATCGTGGTGGAAAAGTTTGCGAGTTTGTCGTTTTTGACCGAGGTCATATATGTAAAGACCTCTTGTATCTTTTCCTTTATTGAGACCAATGATTAATTCATTTGGATTTTCTGTAAAACCATAAACCGATGTATCAGCGCTCAGGCCTGGATATTCATTTACATTCCTCCAAGTATCTCCGCCAGCATCTTTAATAACCAAGGTCCACTCGCCATTACGGTCTCGACGACCTTCCCCAACACGGAGTTCATGGTTCCTGTCCGTAATCCATCGCTGAGTTGTGAGGTTTCCTTTTTTTACGAGCTCTGCACGGCGCGTATTAATGTTCATTTTATGAACACCAGGCTTGGATTGGCTCTCCAAGCCATAAGACATTAGAATATGATTAGGGTCGTCAGGCAGGTCATCAATGACCACATTGTTAAATTGACGAAACCCTGTGCTTTCAGAGATATTACTTCCTGAGCCGCCTCTTGCGTCAGGTTTTAACAAAACTTCCGCCCCAGTCACATCCTTATCAACAACGTAAATATAACCCGTTTGAATAATCTGATTTTGAAATTTACTAGGTATCGAAACGTTCACAAGTATGGTGTCATTATTTGCCCAATCAATATATTTTACACGAAGATCTTTGCCGTATTTTGTCGCCCTTAATTTTTTATCTGACGGATCTGCGAGATTATAAACTCGCAAAATATATTGCCCGCCACTATCTTGAATAGTCGCCATGAATTTTCCATCTGGCGACAAAGAGGCATCATAAAATGCGGGCATGCGGGAATAATGATCTACGGGAGCGAGCTTTGCTTCTGCTGTAGCTGAAAATAATACGGCTGAGCCCAATAAGATTGATGCAAAAAAACGTGGCATTGAAGATTCCTAATTACGTGTATTATAACTCTAAAAAGCAATCATACCGCAATCAAGCATAAATTGTATTCTGGCCTAAAACTTTAAGAAGTTTAAGATAAATCCTTTAGGGTTTTCCCAAAATTAGCTATCATAATTTCATGTCAAATTTAAAACTCGCCTTAGCGCGCAACCACGATATCAAAGAGCTGTCAGCTTCATATGCAAGAAATGGTTTTGTCCGTATAAAAAACCTTTTCCCAGACGAGGTAGCACAATCCATATATGAAAACCTAGCCAATCACACACCTTGGCATGTTGTTCATGCTGACCCTCAGGGGTCTCATTTATATTACAGACCCGAAGATTGGGCTGGACTTGAGAATAATGAGCGGCAAAGCATTCTAAAAAAAATCATGGTACAAGCGAGTGAAGGGTTTTCATATTTTTATGCCTGCTATCCTATGATTCAAAACTATCTGGATCAGCGCGACCCAGACTGGCCGCTACATGCCATGACAGAATATTTAAACTCGCTAGAATTTCATAATTTTGTGAAGACAATAACTAATGAGCCTACTGTTAATAAAATTGATGGCCAAGCTACGCTTTATGCTTCGGGGCATTTTTTAAACCTACATGATGATATGGGTACAGAGGCTGAACGCCGCGTGGCCTACGTTATGGGCTTTACGAAAGACTGGACCCCTAATTGGGGTGGACAATTATTAATGCTTGATGAGAATGATGACACGCAATTTGGGTTTTCGCCGACATTTAATTCTCTGACTCTCTTCAAAGTCCCGCGTAAACATATTGTTACACAAATTGCGAGTTTTGCAAGAGGTGGCCGCTACTCCATAACGGGATGGCTGCGAGATGATTAGAGTTTGCCTATGACTGATATGACGCCTGACCAGATTACGAAAGCGCTTGAGGCTGGGATTATTA
>JAHDDT010000110.1 GCA_020629195.1 Hellea sp. | reverse complement strand
CGCTAGCCCTTTATAAGACGGGGGATTACGGCAAAGTCGGCATTCCGATGATGCCTAATGTCAAGGGCCCTAAATCCACTCGTAATCAAATTATGGCCTATTCAGGTCTGCTCGCGGCTATAGCCATTGCGCCGATCTTCACAGGTCTTGCGGGAAAGCTCTATGCTGCTTTCGCAGTGCTTCTTAATATTGGCTTCCTCGCACTTGCCTTCAAAGTCTGGACATCACGCGCAGGTGAAATTGCAGAAGCGTCCGATGAAGCTTCACTCTATGAAGTTAAATCAGGTGACCGCGCCGCCCGTAACCTTTTTGCTTATTCGATAATCTACCTCTTCGCGACTTTCGGGGTTTTGGCGGCGGAAGGCTTGTTATCTGCAGCTTAGCTGCACCGCTTCCCTAAGAGTAGAGTTGCTGCTATGACCTAATGCAAAGGGGAATAAGTCATGCATATCCTTAGTAAAATACTCATTGGATTGGTCGCGCTTATCCATTGTTATATATTGGTCCTAGAAATGTTTCTCTGGGAGAGCCGCGGGCCAAAGGTCTTTACAAATTTTTCGCCTGAAATGTTTGAGCCGACCAAAGTATTCGCAGCCAATCAAGGGCTCTATAACGGCTTTTTGGCTGCAGGTCTAATCTGGGCATTAGTCTTCATTAAAGACACAAAGTGGAAGCGAAATGTTGCAACATTCTTTCTGGGATGCGTTGCCATTGCAGGACTTTATGGCGCCATGACAGTATCCACCAGTATACTCTTCGTGCAGACCGTGCCGGCAGCTTTAGGCTTAATCACTCTCTTGGCAGTAAAAGGTAAAGTGCCAAAATAATTTATGCTAGAGTGGACTATCCTGCATCCCGTGCGATATTGTCGTCGATAACCCGGCCTAATACCGTCATCGGCACACTTCCGCCTAGCACCACGGCGTCGTTAAAGCGGCGGAAGTCATATTTCTCGCCGAGTTCGGCCTTGGCTTTATCGCGCAGCGTATTAATCGCCGAGTGGCCGACTTTCTATGCTACTGCCTGACTGGGCCAAGTTCAGTACTGATTAATCTCGCCGCGCACTGATTTAGAATGACTTATCTATTTTTTCTCTGGTAAAAAACACAATGATCACGAATAGAACATCAGATGTTCTTGCATCTAAATTACAACCTGATAACGTCAATTTTTATTGCGCAAAGCCTTGGTCTTAGCGCGTTCTATGGCAAAGGCTTTATAGAGATATGACATTGGGGACTTTCAAAAAAGCGTCATTTGATAAAACACGATTGCTTGTTACGGCGTGTCTTTCGACGACATTTCTCTTGATGAGCTGCGCACCACCTCCTCCTTCAGGTATTTTTGAGACCGAGGCGGAGGCATCACGTTTTCTAGGCAAGGCGACCTTTGGGGCGACATCAACCGCTATCGCCGATCTAACTGGCGAAAATGTTTCAGATTGGATACGAGCGGAATTTGAAAAGCCAGCTACAAAATATCTGCCCAGTATGTTGGCTGAAATTGAGGCTTTACCAGAAACTTCTGCACCAGTCGAGCGACCGCCCGCGCGAAGCATTTCTGATGGCTTCGTTGAGGCCGCTATAATTGGCGATGATCAATTACGTCAACGTATGGTTTTAGCTCTGTCTGAAATCATCGTTGTGTCTTACTTTGGGGATATCAAAAATTATCCAGCAATAATGACTGAATATATGGATGTTCTGTCCGATAATGCATTTGGAAATTATCGAGATTTGCTTGAAGAAATTACTTACACACCGGCGATGGGCTTTTATCTTACTTATATAGCCAACCAAAAAGGGGACCCAGATACAGGCCGTGTTCCAGACGAGAATTATGCACGCGAATTATTGCAGCTTTTCACGATCGGCCTCACAGAGCTGAATATGGATGGAACGGAAATCTTAGACGCCACAGGACAGGCAAAAGAGACTTATGACAATTCCGATATTACGGGATTGGCCAAAGTCTTTACTGGGTTAAGTTGGGATCATGGCGATTTCTTTAATACCAGAGGCCGTCTCCCGAGTGCCTACGGACCTATGAAAATATATCCTGAACATCATTCTAATCTCGAAAAAACATTTTTAGACTTTACTATCCCAGCTAATACTGACGGAGAGACTAGCATTGATATGGCACTAGATGCGGTGTTCGCTCACCCTAATGTCGCGCCATTTGTTTCACGTCAACTTATTCAGCGCTTTGTTAGTTCTAACCCAGACCCAGCTTATATACAGCGGGTTGCGACGGCTTTTGAGGAGGGAACTTACATTCTGCCAGATGGATTATCCGTAGGTACTGGGCAGCGCGGCGATTTGAAGGCTACAATTGCTGCTGTTCTGCTCGATAAAGATGCTTTACGCAACCCTGCCATGGTTTCGGCGGATTCAGGAAAAATCCGAGAACCTTTCATACGTTTTGTAAATTGGGCACGCGCTTTCAACGAAATCACACCTGACGTTAGGGATGAGAAAATTTTAATCGATATGAGCACGATGGGTCAGCATCCTTTCAACTCGCCTTCGGTGTTTAACTTTTTCCGACCAGGATATATTGCCTCCAATACGGAGACCGGAGCTGCGGGCCTAACGGCCCCGGAATTGCAGGTCATTAATGAGTCGAGCGCTATCGCTTATGTGAACTTCATCAACGCTTTCATTTATGATACCTCGCCTAATCTTTCTGGTAACAAAGACGGCGGAGTTAAAGCAGATTACAGTGCAGAGTTGGCGATAGCTGATAATGGGCAAGCGCTCATTGATAGACTCGACCTTTTACTCACAGGCAATTCATTAGGCGCTGAAACGCGAGCCCGTATGCTCGAGATGATGGATGAGATTCCTATCAGGGCAGAAACTGAAGATGAAGATAGACTATCCCGCGTAACCGTGGCTGTGACTATGGTTATGGCCGCACCGGGCTATTTGGTTCAAAGATAAGAGACGGATATGATGAATCGACGTAAGTTTCTTACTAGTACTGCCGGGGCTCTTTCATTTGCGGGCAGCACCAGCATGCTTTCAATGCTTGGAAATTCCAAAGCCTATGCAGCCGATGTTTCAAGTTACAAAGCTATAGTCTGTCTGTTCTTATTGGGGGGGCAAGACAATTATGATACGATTTTGCCTTATGATCAGGCCTCTTATGATCTCTATGCTAGCCATAGAACGGGGTTACTATCCGATTACGAAGCTTTGCCAGGCGGATCGACCCGAGCGCGTAATCGTCTAAAAGAGTTAACACCAGCGAATGCGGCTGACTTCGGGAGCCGAAAGTTCGCCCTGCCAGAAGCTCTGGACCCTCTTAAGTCTCTTTTTGAGTCCGGCAATGCTGCAATTCTCGGTAATGTTGGTCCTCTAATCGAACCTATGGATAGCGATGAATTTAAGAACGGTCTTAAAACGAAACCTAATCGCCTTTTCTCGCATAATGATCAGCAGTCAACATGGATGAGTTCAGCGCCTGAAGGTGCTGTTGGTGGCTGGGGCGGCAAGCTGGTGGATGCGGCACAAAGCAACGGTGCAAATTCAGATAACTTTTTTGCGGGTATTTCGACGTTTGGAAATACAGTTTTCCTTTCAGGCCAGAATACACGACAATACATCTTAAATACGCAGGGGCCACCAGAAGTGGCGGGTCTTAAGAACCTCGATAACCGTTTGCTTATGTCCCAAGCTGGGAACGCTCGTGCGATGGAGCTCTTGGAAGAGCAATATCGTGATATGGGCGCTCTTCGGAACAACCTCTTTGAACGGGATTTGGCTTCAATCACTGACCGATCATTTACTGCCAATGAGAAGTTCTCAAAGGCATTGAAAACGAACCCAGCTCTGACAACGCGCTTTCCATATACAGGTGTTGGGCGGCAATTAAAATCTGTGGCTCAAGCCATTAATATCCGCAGCACATTGGGTATGGGTCGGCAAGTATTTTTCGTTGGTATGGGCGGCTTTGATACCCACGCGAGTCAAGCCTATGCGCTGAATGGCCTGCAATCCCAATATGCTCAGGCTATCGCAGCCTTTTATCAGGCGACCATAGATATGGGCGTGCAGAATGATGTGACCCTCTTTACAGCCTCTGATTTTGGGCGTGCTTTGGTTGAAAATGGTAACGGGACAGATCATGGCTGGGGATCGCATCACTTCATTGTTGGGGGCGCGGTCAAAGGAAATAAAATATATGGCGATATCCCGCCCTTTGATTTGGGGCATGCCAATGATGTTGGAAATGGACGTCTTGTTCCCAATATTTCGGTGGAGCAATATGCGGCGACGCTAGGTAAATGGTTTGGTCTGACAGACTCAGAACTGTTATCAGCTTTACCAGCCCTTGCCAATTTCACAGAAAGAGATTTAGGGTTTATGGCTTAAGCCGCATCCCGCGCGATATAGTCATCTATGATGCGGCCTAATACTGTCATGGGCACACTTCCGCCTAGCACCACGGCGTCGTTAAAGCGGCGGAAGTCATATTTCTCGCCGAGTTCGGCCTTGGCTTTATCGCGCAGATTATTGATTGCTGAATGCCCGACTTTGTAACCGAGTGCCTGTCCGGGCCATGCGCAATAACGATCAATCTCGCCGCGCACTTCTTCAGGGTTGGAGCCATTATTGGTCACGAACCACTGAATAGCTTCTTCGCGTGTCCAGCGTTTGGCGTGAAGGCCCGTATCTACCACGAGGCGGCAAGCCCGAAACGCAAGAGACTGTAAATAACCCAAACGCCCGACAGGGAAATCATCATAGACACCCAGCTCATCCGCGATTTGCTGCGCATAAAGCGCCCAGCCTTCGGAATAGGCGTTAAAAGCGAGGAGCGAGCGGATAAGGGGCTGTTTAAAGGTATATTCGCCCTGCCAAACATGCCCAGGTATTGCTTCGTGATAAGTCAGGTCGGCGAGGGTGAATTTATTATGCAAATCGGTCGAGCGCAGGTTGATCCAAAAATGCCCCGGCTTCGTTCCGTCTATGGACCCCGCCCCGCCATAAGCGCCCGGCGCGCCGGCTTCGACTTCGGGGGCGATGCGCGTGACCTCTAAAAAGCCCGGCACAAGCGTTTCAAAGGCTTGCGGCATACGCCCACGAATATCCTCAACGGCCTCATTGATAAATTCCATAATCTCGGCGCGCCCCGGATCACCTTCTTTAAACTTATAGCGCTCATCCGCGCCGAGCGCTGTCATGCGCGCGCCCACTGTGCCTTCAGTGTAGCCAATAGACTGCAGGATAGGCTCCATTCGGGCTTGCAGGCTCGCGAGCTCATCAAGGCCCATTTGGTGCACCTCATCTGGGGACATGGTCGTAGTTGTGCCTGCGCGCAGCGCCCAATCATAATAAGCATCGCCTTGCGGTTTGGCCCAAATCCCTGCGTCAGAATTGGCTTGGGACGCAAGGGCTTCATGCACAGCGATTTGGCGGTCTATGGCGGGGCCGATTTTCTCTGCGGCAATGGTGGCGGCTTGCGCTGCATATGCGCCGTCGAGCTTACCTGCGAGGGTTTTGACAATGCCCCAACTCTCTGGGTTGCGCGTGCGGGCGCCGCGCAGCTGCCCAAGTGTTTTCTCCATTAAAAAATCAGGGAGTATAACTTTCTTTTCGCCTGCGATACGGGTGCGCTCGGTCTCGCCGTCAAGCTGCGCGGCATAGGCCGACATACGCTCTAGATAGCTTTCTGCATCTTCCGCAGTTTTAATCGCGTGGGACGAATCGAGGAAACTCGGAATTTCAACAAAGGCCCCCGTATTCTGCGCCACGGCATAGGGGCTGTTGCGATAAGACCAATTGGAATTCAGCAAAGCCATATCGCCATAAGGCAAGTCGAAACCTTCCGTTGCACTGTCAAAGACAGAACGCACAACTTCGACATTAAGGGCCTCGTCATCGGGCAGGGCACCCAAATCGACCTTGTTTAGCTTGCCAAGCATGGCCCGAACATTGCTTTCAATCGCCGCTTGTCCTTCGGGCGTTCGGTCTGTCAGCTTTGATTTCAGCCCCGCATATTTACCCGTATCAATTCCCGCGCTAGACGCGCTTTCAGGATAAGCGTTTAGCATCAACTCTGTAGCTTGATCGAGCAGGGCTTTCGCGGAAGAGGCGTCAGCTTTTGGCGCGGCCACTTGCTGCGAACACCCCGAAAGGCCAAGCGACGTGGTTGCAACGGCAGCAGCAGATGTTTGGAGAAGGGTACGGCGGGAAAATGGCATGGCGGATATCCTCGAGTATAGCAAAATCAATGCCACGGTATGCTTTGTAAGGCAACTTGGGATTAGAT
>JAHDDT010000109.1 GCA_020629195.1 Hellea sp. | reverse complement strand
CAGCTCGAAGATGATTTAAAAAATCACGATATTGTTGTCATGCCCGGCCATGTCGCGGTCGGCGAGAAAGACCGCATGGTTCTCCTCACTGAAGGCGGCGCGGATATGACAGCCATATATGTTGCCAAACGCCTTGGCATTAAAGCCACACTCCTTAAGGATGTCGAAGGCGTCTTTGATAAGGATCCAAAATCTTCCGGCGCTAGCCCGCAGCGCTATGACCGCATTTCCTATGCCGATGCCCGCGCAAAAGCAGGCCCGCTGGTTTCGCCCAAAGCCTTGGATTTTGCCGAAGAACACGGCATCGAATTTGATATCGGGAAGCCGGGTATTCCAACTTATACAACCATCGGAGCCGAAACAGGCTCGCTCTCGCCTCTCCCAACGCCTAAGAAACTTCGCGTCGCCATGCTGGGCTGCGGTATTGTTGGCGGCGGTGTTTATCGCCGTGTCAAAGCCAATTCAAGTCGTTTTGAAATGGTCAAAATCATGGTGCGCGATACGCAAAAATATATCGACCAAGGTTATAAGCCTGAGGAACTGACAACGGATATCGCCGATGTTATCGCGGCCAAGCCTGACATCTTTATCGATGTCTCTGGCCCCGTTGAACCGTGCCTGACTTATTGTAAAACCATGCTGGAAAATGGCGTCCATGTGGTCAGCGCCAATAAGCAAGCCATTGCAGAAGGCGGACAAGACTTGATTGATTTTGCCAAGGAAAAAGGCGCGCAACTTATGTTTTCTTCGGCGGCAGGCGGGGGTATGCCCGTGCTTGAAATGTGCATTCGCGAACGCGGCCGCATCACCCGTGTCGAAGCCCTGCTCAACGGCACGACCAATTATATGCTGGACGAAATCAGCGCCGGTAAAAGCTATGCCGAGGCGCTGAAAGAAGCTCAAGATAAGGGATTTGCCGAAGCTGACCCCAGCGGCGATGTCAACGGCTCTGACGCAGCGGCGAAAATCCGCCTTGTCGCGCTTCTTGGATTTGGCGAAACGATTACGCTGGATGATATTCCGCGGGATACGATTGAGAACTTTGCGCCCGCCTCTCCGCCCAAAGGCGCAATGAAGCGTATCGCGACCTGCTGGAAGGATATGAACGGCTTTTCGGCAAAATTAGAGCTGAAAGATTTGTCCCTCAATAATTTTATCGCTCAAGCTGACGGCGAAGAAGCCCATGCTATTTTCTATTTTGATGATGGTGACCAATATAAAATTCGCGGCAAAGGCGCAGGGCGCTGGCCAACAACAGAATCTGTCATGGCCGATTTATTCGATATTTCTGCGAGTTATTTGTAACTCAACAGCCTCCTCATGCGTATAAGACAATGAGGAGTTTCTATGTCTGACACGCCGATTATTGTTTGGTTTCGCCGCGATTTGCGTGTGGCAGATAATCCTGCCCTTAGCGAGGCCGCCAAGACAGGGCGTCCTGTCATTTGTCTTTACATCTTAGAGACTGAAAGAGAGCGCGAGCTTGGCGGGGCCAGTAAATGGTGGCTGCATCATAGTCTGCAATCTCTCTCTGAGGACTTAGAAGCTATCGGGGCAACACTTATCCTGCGTAAAGGCCAGGCTTTTCGAATTTTGGATATGCTGATTGAAGAGACAGGCGCAGATAGCATCTATTGGAATCGCCGCTATGATTTGGCTCCACGCGAAATTGATGCCGCAATAAAATCTGATCTGAAAGCGCGCGGCCTGACGGTTGAAACTTTCCGCGCTAATCTTTTATCCGAACCTTGGACGGTTAAAACGAAGACAGATAATTATTATAAAGTCTTCACGCCCTATTGGCGCGCCGCACAAGACAGCCTGGATACCGGCAAGCCCCTCCCCACGCCAAAATCTATAAAGACTTATACGGGCGAAATTAAAAGTAATTCATTAGAGAGCCTAAAGCTTCTGCCAAGCTCCCCGGATTGGGGCTCCAAAATGTCGCCGCATTGGACCATAGGCAGTAAAGGCGCAGCCAAAGCGCTGGAACAGTTCGTAGGTGGACCCGTCGCAGATTATCCGGAAGATCGCAATCGTCCTGATAAAGATAACGGAACGTCCAAGCTCTCCCCTCATCTGGCCTTTGGCGAAATCTCGCCCAAGCAGATTTGGCATGGTTGTAAAGGTAATCTCGACAGCGCGCGAAAATTCCTTGCCGAAATTGGCTGGCGGGAATTTTCTTATGTTTTGCTTTTTCACAATCCTAAGCTTGCGACCGAGAATTTTAAGCCTGCATTTGACGGCTTTGAATGGAACCCTAGCGAAGATAATTTGCAAGCTTGGCAGCACGGCCAAACAGGTTATCCCTTTGTCGATGCCGGCATGCGGCAGCTTTGGCAGACAGGCTGGCAGCATAACCGTGTGCGCATGGTCACTGCGAGTTTCTTGATTAAGCATTTACTCATTGATTGGCGCGAAGGTGAAAAGTGGTTTTGGGACACACTTGTCGATGCTGATCCTGCGAGTAACGCCGCGAGTTGGCAATGGGTCGCGGGGAGCGGCGCGGATGCCTCGCCCTATTTCCGCATTTTCAACCCGTTTACACAAGGCGAAAAGTTCGATCCCAATGGTGATTATGTTCGAAAATTTGTGCCTGAGCTTTCCAAACTACCCAAGAAGTATATTCACCGTCCGTGGGAAGCACCGCAAAACGTTCTTGATTATGCGGGCGTAACATTAGGTAAGACCTATCCCAAGCCCATTGTCGATCATAAAGAGGCGCGGGAAAAAGCTTTAGCGGCGTACAAAGCGTCTCGCGAATAATCGCGCTTTTGTGAGCCATCGTCATTGGCGCGGCCTTTAGATTTCAAATAGAGAAACATCATGAAATATATTGCTCTTACATTTACGGCCCTCTTGGCGGCCTGCAGCTCGGCCCAAAGCACAGAAACTTATGCGCCTGAGACAGCTAAACTTTCGGGCCAAAAAGATACGGCCATTTTTGCTGGCGGCTGTTTTTGGTGTGTTGAATCCGATTTTGAAAAACTCCCCGGTGTCTATGAGGCAATCTCTGGTTATTCGGGCGGCGACATGCAAAATCCGACTTATCGCAATCACGGACAGCATGTAGAAGTCGCGAAAATTATCTTTGATCCAACAGTCGTCACCTATGATGAGCTGCTGGATTATTACTGGCGTCACATAGACCCGACCGATGCAACAGGTCAGTTTTGCGACAAGGGCAATGCCTATATTCCTGTCATCTATGCGCGCCCTGACCAGAAAGCGATAGCAGAAGCCTCTAAGGCCGAAATAGAAAAAACTAAACCTTTTTCAGATCCGATTGTTGTCCCCGTTTTACCCGCAAAGACATTCTGGGATGCCGAGGATTATCACCAAGACTATTATAAAAAGAACCCGAGACGCTATAATTTTTATCGTAAAGGCTGTGGCCGCGATGCTCGTATTAAGCAGCTTTGGAATAAATAACTAATTGCGGCCTTTCGTCGGCACATATCCATATCCAGCCCAGACCCGCAGCACGCGCCGCTTGCCTCCGCCTAGGTCGATATCAATATCTGGCAAGCGGTCTAGCCGCGTGAAATCTTCCCGCAATTCATCCTCATAATGGTCATAATAATTAATAATTAAAACAGGGCCGTCTTGCGCGGGAAGAGGATAGGTTAGCTCTGCATGATTAGCTGGCGCGGCTTCATGCATCCACATTTTCATGGGCAGTTTTTCCGCGAGACCATAATATTTTAAATCATAAAAGATAATTCGCTTATCAAGCGCGAGCGTTTCATAGGCTCGGCCCTCATGACCCTGCGCGTAAATCGTCTCGACGACCTTTACGGTCTCTGGCCATTTTCGCAGACGTTTCGCGGAATTTGTAAGTCCCGCAGCATCTGTCAAAGATGGGCTGAGCATTATCAACGCCAAGATCAAACAGCTCACAGACTGAAATCCAACGCCGCCGAAAAGCCAGCCTTTGAGCTTGGGCCAAAATTTGACCGCAAAATGCGCCGTTAAAATGGACCCCGCCACATAGCTCGTCACCGCCCAATTCGCATTGGCGCGAGACATAAGCGCTTGAACAGAGATAATTAAAAGCGGGCTTAAACTAAAGAGCGCCACATAAAACGCAGGCCTATCGAGCTTTCCGCGAAGAGCCGCAAAAAGCGCCAGCAAAAGCAGCACAAATGTTACAGGTCCAAAAACGGCTAACTGATCGCCTAAAAATGTTCCAAGCTCTAAGGGATGAAACGGAATACCCCCGCGCATATTTGCGTTCTCGGCCGTATGGGTCACCGTTGCGAAATCATGTGCAAAGTTCCAGAGGATGTTGGGAAGAAAAATCAAAAAGGCTATTGCCCCTGCCGCGTAACCTTTGAGCGTGTTTAACCCCTTGCGCGTTGGCTTATCAAAAAGAAACGCAAGACCCAGAGCAGGTAGAAAGAACAGCATGGCATATTTCGCGAGCAACCCAAATCCTACCGCCACGCCCAGCTGAATAGCGCGGGGCCAAGACGCTATCTCGCGCAGATGCAACCACGCATTCATGGCCAGAGCCCAACACAGCAGCAGCGGAACATCTGTGCTGACAATCCCTGAGGACAACCAAAGCGCAGGCATGAGCAGATAAATCGCCGCCGCCCAAAACCCTGTTTTACTATCAAAGGCTAATCGCGCGGTTCTAAAAATGACAAAAGCCGTGATGGAATGCAGGAGCGGCGAAGATAAGCGTACAGCCCATTCGGCGTCTCCGAAAATCGATGTCGTCACCCATATTGTCCAAGCAATGAGCGGCGGCTTGGTGAAATAGCCCCAATCCAGCTCTTTGGACCACGCCCAATATTGCGCTTCATCCCCATGCAGACCGAGCGGAGACATAAGTAGAGCCCCAACCCTAAAGATGAGCAAGGCAACGATGAGCCAGAGCGTCCATTTTTGATAATTTTGCATGACCGCCGCTATGCCCCGCTTGCGCCTAAAAATAAACTCAATTTATGTGTCATTAAGAGCATAGTAACGCGATAGGTTCAGCAAGGCTTTATGAACACGACTCACGCAGGACAGGCGCTTATATTTGACTCAGGCGTTGGCGGGCTTTCCGTCGCCGCCGAAATCCGTAAGCGTTTACCCAATTTGCAAATGAGCTATGCAGCGGATGACATCTTTCGTCCTTATGGCGCAAAGACAGAGGCGCAATTAAAAGCACGTCTGCCAAGACTGCTATGGGAGCTAACAGAAACCGTGCAGCCCGACCTTGTTGTTATTGCGTGCAACACCGCTTCAACAACGGCGCTGTCAGACATTCGTGCCGCCCTCGACATACCCGTTATCGGCGTTGTACCCGCGATAAAACCCGCCGCCGCCGCGTCGCGCACCAAAACCATCGCCGTGCTGGGGACACCCGGGACAGTTGAGCGGCGCTATGTCGATGACCTTATCAATGATTTTGCCAGTGACTGCCGCGTTATCCTGCAAGGCTCCGTAAACCTCGTTGATATCGCAGAAAAGAAACTCGCAGGAGAGCCCGTCGATTTAGATTGGGTTCGAACAGAGATTTCGCCGATGTTTAACGGACGAAACGGCGCAGATATTGACGCCGTCGTATTGGCTTGCACGCATTTCCCGCTTCTGCGCGAAGAGCTCAAAGCCTCCGTCACGCAAAGCGTTCAGTGGATTGACAGCGGGGATGCCATTGCCCGCCGCGTTGAAACTGTGCTGAAAGGCGTGAGCCTCAAACAGCCTCAAGACAGGCCTGATACGGCGTTGCTTGTGGGCCCCGAAACCTCGCCCGCACGGATAAAAACCTTCAACGATTTTGGGTTTGAGCGCGTCGTGGCTCTAATGGGATAAGGCCTTATAGCCAAACCACACCGCGGCAAGTCCGACAAAAACTAATATTGTAAACAGTGCAAAATGCTTTTTCATGAAAGCTTCGGCCTGTGCGCCTAAAAGCCTAACAATTCCAGCGACGGCAAAAAAACGAAGCGTTCGGGCCAAAACACTGGCCGCAACGAAAATTCCAAATGGCACAGGCACAGCCCCGCTCATTATGGTTATCACCTTGTAAGGAAACGGCGTCAGCCCAGCTCCAAAAACCCATAAGGCCCCATTGGCGTTAATGCTATCACGGAACTTCGTCATATAGTCTGTTTTGCCGAGCGTTTCCAAAATGGGTTGCGCAATAGCCTCGAAGAAAAACAGCCCGATCATATAACCGAAAATACCGCCCAAAACTGAAAAAATCGCGGCTAAGCCTGCGATCTTCCACCATTTTTGTGGCGCGGCCTGCACCATAGGAATAACCATCACGTCTACAGGAATAGGAAAAAATGAGCTTTCCGCAAAAGAGACAACTGCCAGCGCAGGCATAGCCCGCCGATGACGTGCCAAAGCCTTTGTGGATTCATACCAATCATCGAGAAATTTCAAACGTCCTTGCAT
>JAHDDT010000108.1 GCA_020629195.1 Hellea sp. | reverse complement strand
CCTTTTTCTCCGTAGAGTGAGGCGGGAATATCGCTCATGGCTTCGAAGACGAGCTTTGCAACGGGTTGACCGTGGCGAAGCATAAAGGGCACGTCGCGGCCACGCACTTCGAGAACAGCGCGTGAGCCTTCTCCGCCTGCAGCCGCCATCCCGAATCCCGGATCGAAAAAACCTGCATAATGGGCGCGAAACTCGCCAATTTCAGGGGCGATAGGCGCCATTTCTGCCGCTTGGTTTTGCGGTATGGTGACCGCTTCTTTGGAGGCCAATATGTAAAATTCATCAGGGTCCAAGATCAGCTGTTTATTCCCCGCATATAGCGGCTCCCAATAATCTCGGGCCGCATGACCACCAACGGCGGATACATCGACCAGACCTGCGTGACGGCGAGCCCGCCAGCCCACGACACCGTCTTTATCAAAACCTTCCAGATCAATACTGACAGTTTGTGTATCAAGCTCCTTTATCTCTCCATGGCGAAACCGCATCTGCACAAGCCTGTCACCGGGGCGTACTAAAACAGAAAAAGTGCGCGGCGCGATTTCTACATAAAGCGGTCCTATGTAACCAGCATGAACGGCATCAAAGCTATTGGCACCATCACAAATCACACGGGTAAAAACATCAAGGCGGCCCGTCGAGCTTTTGGGATTAGCCGCTGCGCTTAGCTCTGGCGGCAGCTTAAGAGCTTCTTGGAGCGGCACCAGATATACGCAGCCCGTCTCTAAAACAGCTCCGGCTCTCAGATCAATTTCATGCATATGCACATCAGGAAGGCAGTCTTTGACAGTTCGCCCTTGACCAGGCAAAAAGCTCGCTCGCAAACGATAGGCCGTGTGACCCAAGCGCAAATCAAGAGAGGCTGGTTGTAATTGAGTCGGCTGACCGTCTTTACCCATAGACGGCGCAATGATGGCGCCATCCTTTATTAAGGTTTCAATACCTTGCTGTGGTAAAATCCCCATATCCATAGGATAGCGATTACCATCCTACTCGCTTGAAACAAGTCTGAACTGTATTTTTTGAGCCTTGACTGGCTTAAAGGGTTGCGGCTCGGCGCGTTAAGCGTCACAACTGCACTAAGAGAGAAAAGCTTCGGGCATGAACTTGAAGCAAATGAGGGTTATCCGTGCAAAATTTACAACATCCATTATTTGAACAGCGCACAAAAGACGTTGTTGTCCGTGTTGAACCTGAATATCTTGCTGAGCAATCTAGCCCCTCGGATTCGCGCTTTATCTGGGCCTATACGGTCGAAATTGACAATCAAGGCGCAGAAGACCTCACTGTGACGGAGCGTTTTTGGCAAATTGCCGACTCGCGCGGCCAAGTCCAAGAGGTCAGGGGCAAAGGTGTCGTTGGCGAAAAACCCGTTGTTAAGCCCGGTGAAGTCTTTCGCTATACGAGCGGGGCCCCTTTGACAGCACCGTCGGGCATGATGCGCGGGACTTATACGGTTCAAGGTGCCAATACGGGCGAGTCCTATGACGTCGATATTCCCGCCTTTGTCCTCGACAGCCCTCATGAAGGTCTGGTGCTTAATTAATCCCATATTCTGAGGGTGGTCTGAACTTGATATAACCCCGTGTTAATGGCAGGTTCAGGGTCAAAGGAATAGGTTACACCATGATATTAAGACCACTGGTAATGGCTTTAACAGTTTTCGGACTGATGGCATGTTCGCCGACAGTGAAAATTGAGCCTTCGGACAAGCCTATTGTTATAAATCTTAATGTCAAAATTGATCAAGAAGTCCGCGTCCGACTAGACAAGGATGTTGAAGACTTGATCGCGAATAACCCCGATCTTTTCTAAGGAGAAGAACATGACATTGAAAAAAACACTATTTACGGCAATCTCCGCGCTAGCCTTACTGGCAGGCGGCACAATGGCTATAAGCGCTTTGGGCGGAACAGAAGCGACCGCGCAAGCTCAGTCTGCTAAATCTGTTATTGATGGGGCGAAAGCCAAAGGCGTGATCGGCGAGACTGTCGCAGGATATCTCGCTGAAACAGGCTCAGGCGCAGTCTCAGCTGCAGAGCGCGCCGCAATGAATGAGATTAATATTGGACGCAAATCCATATATACGAAAAAGGCTCGTGCTGAGAATTTACAAGTCGAAGTTGTCGCCGCTATCTTTGGTGAAAAGCAAATTGCCAAAGCAGCCTCTGGTGAAAAAGTTATGGATTCGTCAGGTACGTGGCGCACCAAATAAACATTACTTATTTTTAGATTTTGGGCCGCTGATTCGTTTCAGCGGCTTTTTTTACGAAATGACTATACCCTAGAGCGAAAATCACTAAGTTTAGCTCAAATCATATTACTCGCGAGGCCGATTATGTCAGCAAATGTCACCAAACTCACGCCTTCAAGCCTCGCGGCTCTTTTATCGGCCCGTATTTGTCATGATCTAATCAGCCCTATCGGAGCTTTGGGGACTGCGCTTGAGGTCTTGGACGATCAGGACAATGTGGAAATGCACGAAGACGCGATGGGCCTTGTGAGGCTATCATCCAAACAGGCTGGCGCTAAATTACGGTTTTTGCGCTTGGCTTTCGGATCGGGCGGGTCGCGACCCGGCGTGATTGCAGTTGATGAGATAAAAACCTTAATTGCCGATATGTATGAGGGCGGGAAAGCGGCGATAAGTTGGGGGCAAAGCGTTGAAGCCCTTGAAAAGAATACGGCACGGCTTTTGTTAAACTTAGCAATGCTAGCCGTCCAATCCGTACCCCGCGGCGGAGAGGTTACCCTCTCAACAGCAGAGGACAGCGAGACCACAACACTTTCATTAGTGGCAAAAGGCCCAAAATCCCGCTTGGACGCGGCTATAGAAAAGGCCTTAGGCGGGAAATCCCCCGAAGACGGGTTTGATGGCCGAACAATACAGCCCTTTTACGCGGGCATGATTGCGCGAGAGCTTAAGGGCAGTGTAACCGCATCGATTGAGGGTGACACTGTGAATTTCACAGCTCAAATCCCCGCCAACGAAGCTGCGTAGACGCATAACAGCGTATAAATACACATAAAACTTTAGGGCCTCTTAACCCTTTTTAGGCATCTTGTTTTAACTTAATCAAAGAGTTGAAACAGAGATATGCTTAATATCGGAGACGATTTAATAGATGCACGTGATTTCGTAAACAGTACGATAGCTGCTCTAGATAGCCTATTAGGCGGCGGGCGTTTGAAGCCCGAAATAGCTGTGCCCTCCTTAAAAGAGATTCGCCTTGATGCTCGGACACTTTCAGCCAAAGCTATTGCGCGTACAGCCCAATCTGTTTTGGATTGTTATCAGGAGAATTGCGCCCAAGCCAAAATAGACGGGCGGCTTATGTCTCTCTATAAATTAACGCTCCAATATGCTGAAGGCCTAGATGAAATCGCGCCTGTAATCACATCTTTACCTATTCAAGGCGAGGCAAAAAACGCCCCAATTCTGAACGCGGAAACACAATATGAAATGGCGCGAGAAACACTTATCCCTTTGATTAAGTTTTCAGGTGACACTGCCTCAGCTTTACAGCGTCTTGCAGGGTTGAATTTGGACCTCCCTGTTAAAACGTCTGAACGTCAAGTCAGCTTTGAAAGCTTAATGCCTAACATCACTGATATCGCGCTACGCACGGCACGGTTACAAAACAAATCCGTTAGTATATCCTACGCCGTTGACGGCTTGTCTCTGGCTGATAGCCAAGTCGAAGCTGTTCACGGACAGCTTGAAGATATCATAACGCGTTTGGTTCGCACACATATCGCAAAGCCAGAGACCCGCCTTGCCAAAGGGCTGTCACGCGGCGGCCATATTGATATTTCTGCTACGCAAATTGCCGAAAGGCTTGATATCAAAATACAATGTGATGGCGAGACCGTGAATATATCGCCGCTAACATCACCCGAAATTATGCAAGAGTCGAATGAGCCTGTAATCGACAGGCCTGTGGAGCTGAGTGTATGACGACCAAAACTTGCCTCGTTGTAGATGACAGTAAAATGATACGCCGCGTCGCGAGCCGTATTCTCAAAGACCTTAAATTTGTAACTAAAGAGGCCGAAAACGGACAAGAGGCGATTGATCGCTGCCGCGTGAATATGCCCGATGCCATCCTATTGGATTGGAACATGCCAGTCATGGACGGGTTAGATTTTCTTAAAGAACTGCGCAAGGAGCCCTCAGGCGACAAACCGATCGTTGTTTTCTGCACCGCAGAACGTGATGTTCTTAAAATTACGCAAGCCTTGGATGCCGGGGCCGATGAATATGTCATGAAGCCCTTTGACTCAGATATTATTGAGTCTAAATTTTATCAAGCTGGGCTTATCTGATGAGCTCAGTGCTCTCACTCAATCCTACATATTATGAAGCGCTCAAACGCTTAACCCTTGAACTTGCTGGCGTGAATCTAGGTAGCGATCACGCTTTTTTAATTGAGACGCGTCTCGCCTCTCTTTCTCGCAAGGAAGGGTTTAAGTCCTTGGACGAAATGGTCGAGGAACTTTTTAAATCGGGCCAAAGCAACCTCGCGGTAAAAATTGTCTCTAGCCTGCTTGAGCGTGACACTCATTTTTATACGGATCGCCCAAGTCTTGATAAAATTGAAAATGTTATACTCCCAGCCCTTTATCCTATCCGTAAGGGCGGCACAGTTCGGATTGTGTCCTTTGGATGTTCCAGCGGCCAAGAAGCCTATTGCATTGCGATGGCACTTGATAAGGCCAAAGACAAATTTCCTGATATTACCCTTGAAATCGTAGGTGTTGATTATCCTTCTGCGGCCCTCGACCGCGCCAAAGCGGGACGTTACACGCATTTCGAGGCCCAGCGCGGCCTGCCTATACGAGATCTCGTTACATATTTTGACAGACAAGCCGAAGATTGGGTTATAAAAGATAATATCCGAAAAATGGTTCAATTCAAAGAAGCCCACCTGCTCTCAAAACTCGACACACTCGGACAATTTGATATCGTTGTATTTAGAAATGCTTTGCCGCATTACAGCTCCCCAGCTCAGGTTCGTGTTCTGCGAGGACTATCAACCCTCGTCAAACCTCTAAGCTATTTATTGTTAGGGTCTACGGAAACATTAAACCATATAAATTATGGCTTTGATCCTCTTCCTGAGGAACCTCATGTCTTCCTCAAACGAGAAGAAAAAGTTCAAATTATTGAAGATCCGAATATTAAAAAGCCCTCTGATCGCAAGACCTTTGAAAAAGCGAAACGCCGCCTTAAGGATATAAGCGATATGCGCGCTTAGCTTTTAAGCTAAATACGCCCGTTCCACCGCCCTGTTGACGCCCCGCAAAAGAGGCGTAAAAGACGTGAAATTTAATGCCTATTTTACGGGACACTTCCATGAGCGATATTTCCGCTGTCAAAGATAAATATGCCGCCCAAATTGAAGCGGCGAGCGACCTTCGTGAGCTTGATGATATTCGCGTCGCGGCCCTAGGAAAAAAGGGTGAAATTGGCAAGATGATGCAAGGCCTCGGCAAAATGTCGATCGACGAAAAAAAAGTCATGGGCCCTGCCTTGAACGGTCTAAAAAAAGACATCGCCGCTATGGTCGAGTCCAAGAAAGAGAGCCTTGAAAGCGCCGCGCTGGATGCCGCCCTCGCCTCTGAAACGATGGATATGTCTCTACCAGTCGGCGCACCTACAGGAACACTTCATCCCGTTCAGCAAGTCATGGAAGAAATGGCCGTTATCTTTTCCGATATGGGCTTTTCTGTCGCCGAAGGCCCAGACATTGAAGACGACTTTCATAACTTCACCGCGCTAAACTTCCCGCCCGGTCATCCTGCCCGCGACATGCATGATACATTTTTTATGACAGCGCCCGAAGGCGAAGAGAAAAAGGTGCTGCGCACCCACACATCCCCTGTGCAAATCCGCACGATGATAAATGAAAAGCCGCCCATCCGTATCATCGCTCCAGGGCGGACTTATCGCTGTGATAGTGACCAAACACATACGCCCATGTTCCACCAAGTCGAAGGCCTCGTCATCGATAAAGGCATTCATATGGGCCACCTCAAAGGAGTGCTAATGGATTTTGTCAGCGCATTTTTTGAAACAGATGTGGACGTACAATTCCGCCCGCATCACTTCCCGTTCACAGAGCCGTCCGCCGAAATGGATGTGCGCTATGAACGCGTGGGCAGCGCCATTAAAATTGGCCAAGGCGAAAAATGGATGGAAATCCTCGGCTGCGGCATGGTGCATCCCAATGTGCTCCGCGCTTGCGGCGTTGACCCAGACGAATATCAAGGCTTCGCTTTCGGCATGGGCGTGGACCGCCTCGCTATGCTAAAATACGGCATGCCTGATTTGCGCGATATGTTCGCAGGGGATTCAAGATGGTTAGCGCATTATGGGTTTGATCCATTATTGCAAGCGAACTTGGC
>JAHDDT010000107.1:2078-6422 GCA_020629195.1 Hellea sp. | reverse complement strand
GTCAAGAAAAAACACTGCGAAAAGGTCTTTAGAAAGCTTACCTAGCCATAGAGAAACCGCCTAGAGCCTAAACGCATGGAGTTTTAAGATCTCAGAAATTTTAGATTTTTTACTTTTTGTGGGAACCCTATCCGAACTTAATCGTTTTGATTTAGATTATAACGGAGACTAGCTATGAGAAATTCAACCTCAAAAAAGATCACGGCCCTGATTATTACGGGCTTCACTTTGCTTGGCGCGGCCTGCAACACCATTCAAGGGGTTGGACAAGACCTTGAAAGCGCTGGTGATAAAGCTGAAGAAGTTACTAAGAAATAGAAATTTCTCTTTAAGCGCGTTTGTTTCCAAGCGTCGCATAAATCCCAAGCCCATCATTCCCTTCCCCTTAAATCGATGGTGCTTCAAACCCGGTTCCAGCCCCCTCTGGAATCGGGTTTTTTGCCTCATTATCTCTGGTCAAATCAATATTAGAGTTTTAAGCACAGCGCTATGACGCAGCGTATCGATACAGTTTTCGCCAACCGTAAAGCCAAAGGCCAAGCCGCCTTCGTGGCTTATATCATGGGCGGAGACCCTGACCGAGAGGTGTCTCAATCTGTCCTGAACGCGCTACCCGCAAATGGCGTGGATATTATTGAGCTGGGCATGCCTTTTACGGACCCTGCCGCTGATGGGCCGACCATTGAAGAGGCTGGTTTGCGGAGCCTCGCTGCGGGAACAACGCTGACCACTATCCTTGAGATGGCGACTGAATTTCGCAAAGGCAACGACACCACGCCCCTCATCATTATGGGCTATTGTAATCCTGTCCATCACATGGGCTATGACAATTTCGCGAAAGCGGCTAAAGACGCCGGGATAGACGGCGCGATTATTGTTGATCTGCCGCCCGAAGAAGATAGCGAGCTTCGCCAAGCCTTCGACATACACGACCTTGCCCTCATTCGTCTCGCCACGCCGACCACAGATGAAGCTCGCTTGCCCCGCGTGGTAGCTGGCACAAAAGGGTTTGTTTATTACGTCTCCATGACAGGTATTACGGGTGCAGCTTTCAGCGAAGCGGGGAGCGTTACGGAACAAGTCGCAAAAGTGCGCAAGGCTTCGGGCCTGCCTGTTGTCGTCGGCTTTGGCGTCAAAACACCAAAACGCGCCGCTGAAGTCGCCAAAGATGCGGATGGCGTTGTTGTCGGTTCTGCCATTGTGAAAGAGCTCCATGAAAACGGAGCAGATGCCGCCCTAAAGCTGGTAAAATCACTAGCCGATGCCACACATAGTTCGTGAGCACCCTCTTCTCGTATGCATCACAGATTTATCACGGGCAGTTTTATTGAACGTGTTCGCAAAATGACATTTATAGGTCATGTCTCTTCCCCTCTAAGAGATAAAATGTGTAAATGATTTTTCCCTGATCATTTTACTTTACGCAGCAGGATTGGCTCTCCCCCTTTAAGCCAATCCTGCTCATAATTTATCTCTGATACTTTATCATAGGCCTAAAATTTTAGGCTAAGCCTTGTAAATAATCTCAACCGCTCTATCTCTAAGTCATCGTGAACCCACGCGTACGGAACCGAATGTCTCGGTTAGACGTTATGAGGAAAGGATAAAAACATGATAACACTACTCTCCCCTGCCAAGAAATTAAACTTTGATCCCGTGACAACCAAGCTGGAGGCGACGATGCCTATGCTTAAAGAGGACACGGTTGAGCTGGCCAAAGTCGCAAAAAAACAATCCGCTGATGACCTAAAAAAGCTGATGCATATTTCGGATAATTTAGCCGAGCTTAATGCCGAGAGGTTCAAAGCTTTTAATCTGGACGGTAAAAGCAATAGTGCCAAACCCGCTGGGCTAACCTTTGACGGCGATGTTTATTGGGGGCTCGAGGCCAAATCTCTCAGCGATGATGACCTCGCCTATGCCCAAGATCACTTGCGCATTCTCTCTGGCCTTTATGGTGTTCTGCGCCCGCTTGACTCCATGCAGGCTTACCGCCTTGAGATGGGCACCAAACTTGCCACGAAACGCGGAAAATCGCTTTATGATTTCTGGGGCAGCACCATCGCGGAAACACTGAATACCGACATGGCTGAGCATAACGATAAAACAATCGTCAACCTGGCCTCCAATGAATATTTCAAAGCCGTCGATAAGAACACAATTTCGAGTCCCGTGATCACGGCGAAATTCCTCAACGTCAAAGACGGTAAAGCCCGTGCCCTCATGTATTATGCCAAATATGGACGCGGCCTCATGGCGCGCTGGATTATGCAAAACCGCATTGACCGCGCGGAAGGGCTAAAGGACTTTAATTTGGATGGCTATAAGCTGGATAAAAAAGCATCCTCAGAGACCGAGCTTGTTTTTTCCCGCAAACAACCTGCGCCTAAAAAATAGTGAGTTCACCTCAGCCCATCTGTTCTGCACGAAGCCCCTTGGAGTTTTCACGGCAAGATTGGTGGGCCATCCTTAAGCGGACATTTGCTGAGATTCAGCGCGACAATGTCGCTATTGTTGCGGCGGGCGTGGCCTTTTTTACGCTCTTAGCGGTTTTTCCGCTGATTACAGCCTGTTTGTCCCTTTACGGATTATTCGCGGACCCGGCGCAGGTACAAGCCCTGCTCCAAAGCGTAAATGGCGTCTTACCCGCAGAGGCGTGGACGATCTTACAGCGCCAAATCACATCCGTGATTACGGCGCCTAATGCTGGCTTGGGACTCGGCATTGCTATTGGCCTTCTCATCGCCCTTTGGTCTGCAGGGGCCGGTATTCGCGCCGTCATGCGCGCGATGAATATTGCCTATGGAGAACAGGAAACTCGCAGCCTCGCCATGTTCTACGCCCTTGCGGGCTCCATGACGCTATCTATGATTATTTTTGTCTGGATTGCTCTGGCGGTCATAATAGGTGTTCCCGCTCTTTTAAATCTTTTAAAGTTAGAAGGGATAACAGCCTATTTCACGCGCAGCTTACCGTGGATATTGCTCATAACACTCTTCGGATTTGCCTCTGGCATTATGTATAGATTTGGCCCCAGTCGGCGTCCCGCCAAGAAACGCTGGGTTTTTCCGGGCATCGTTTTTACAACAGTGACATGGCTTGGCCTGTCATTTGGATTTTCGAAATTTGTCGCATATTTTGGAAATTACAATGCGGTCTATGGCTCGCTCTCAGCCGTTATTATCTTGCTTATCTGGTTCTGGCTTACAGCTTTTACGGTAATCGTCGGAGCGGAATTGAATGCAGAAATGGAGCGGCATACCATCATCGATACAACGCGCGGCCCTGACAGACCTATAGGCGCACGCGGCGCCGCCATGGCGGATTATCGACCTGCAGGCTATGACTTGGAAGATATGACCCATTCAGGCTAAGAAGGGTCATGCGATTCATAAAAGCCAACTTCCCCGCCGATAAATCTGACGCTGTCATCGAGATTATCAATAATTGCAATCCCATAGATTGGTCATTGGATAGCGGTTATGGCCGCTATGAAAAAGCCGTCGAGATCGTCGTCGCCAAAGGACACGGGCAAGAACTGATTGACGATTTACAAGCTCTACTCAGTGCCTCTGCGGATTGGCGCGTGGTTGTGATGCCGATTGAGGCCACCCTGCCTCGCCCCGCTGAGGACGAACAAGACACCCAAGATGAAGCCGCAAAAAAGGCCAAAGCCAAGACAGTTTCCCTGCGCGAGGAGCTTTATCAAAAAGTTTCAAATGACTGTAACTTGAATTGGGATTTTATAATCCTGACCGTGCTCTCTTCCATCGTCGCCGCGATTGGCCTGAACGGTGATAGCGTCGCTATTGTGATAGCGGCCATGGTGATTGCGCCTTTATTGGGGCCTATATTGGCTTTCGCGCTGGCCGCAGCGCTTGGCGATTTATCTTTGATGAAAAAGGCCACCAAAACTGCTTTGGTGGGCCTCGGTATTGGCTTTGGCTTTGCCTACGCCCTCACATTTTTCATGCCCGTCAACCTCGCCAGCACAGAGATGGTCAGCCGCACCGTGATCGGTCCCGAAATCGTAGCCTTGGCGCTGGCATCAGGCGCGGCGGCAGCGCTTTCGCTCTCAACTGGCATATCATCGGCTTTGGTCGGCGTGATGGTGGCTGTTGCGCTTCTCCCTCCCTCGGTCGCATCCGCACTGTTTTTAGGGGCCGGAAAATATGAAGCCGCCGCAGGGGCCGCTATCCTGTTAGGACTAAACGTAGTTTGCGCGATCCTCTCGGCGCAGCTGATTTTCGTCTATAAAGGCGTTCGGCCAAGAACATGGGTCTCGCAAAAGAAAGCCTCCAAATCCGTCAAAATAAATGCCGCCGTTTGGGTGGGGCTATTGGT
>JAHDDT010000107.1:0-1978 GCA_020629195.1 Hellea sp. | reverse complement strand
CCCCGCTCGCCCGTCCCGATCCTACCTCTCGCCCCACATCATAAAAATCCAAGTCCTCACTCCCAAGCATCGTGCCTAAAACCGCATCTGCGCTTACATCCCAATCGAGCCAATTATTCCACTGCTCTTTCGGCAAGCGAACAGGCATGCGGTGATGGAGGTGTTTTAACTGCCCTGTCGCAGAGGTGGTTAGGATGGTTGCAGAGAGCAGCGTTATGCCTTCATCCACCCGCCATTGATCCCAGAGCCCAGCAAAGGCGAAAAGCTCTTGCTCGTCCTCATGAATATAATAAGGCGTTTTGGGTTTTTCTACGCCTTCCCATTCATACCAGCCTGTGGCCGGAAACAGCGCGCGGCGGCGGCGAAAGGGCGTTCGAAAGCTGGCTTTCTCTGCGGCTGTTTCCACCCGTGCATTAAACATGGGGCGGCCTTCCGGCGGCTCTTTCTTCCAATGCGGGTGAAGTCCCCAGCGCATAGGCACGACTTTACGGTGCTTGCGGCCATCATAGGCAATGACTGGAACCACGGTTCCAGGGGCAATATTATAATTCGGCTTCCAATCCCAAAGAGGTTTTCCATCTTCGCCGCGCTGCCCTGTTTTCGCCCCGAAATAGGCCGCAATCTCGTCCAAAGTCCCCGCTAAAGTGTAACGTCCGCACATGGCTGTTGTATAAAGAGGAATAAAGATTATGGAAGCTGTTATGACAAAGTCACGCCCTATTGACTGTGCCCCTATTGATTGTGTTGGCGTCATTTGCTTTCGCGGCGATGATGTCTTGCTGATTAAGCGCGGCACAGCGCCGCGAAAAGGCGAGTGGTCTATTCCGGGCGGACGTATTGAGGCGAGTGAGACCGAACGCGATGCGGCTTTGCGTGAGCTTTTCGAAGAAACGGGTATAATGGCGGCGCTTGAAGATAAGGTCGCAACCATTGACGCGCAGTTTGAAGATTTTAACTACCGCCTCCATGATTACGCCGCGCGATGGATCTCAGGAGAGCCGCAATTTGGCGATGATGCCGCCGATGCCCGTTTTGTGCCCCCGCATGAGCTTGACACGCTTGGCATGTGGCCAAAAACCCGCGAGGTCATAGAAACGGCTCGTGACTCTCTTCAAAACAAATCGGTCCTGCAAAAATAGATGTTCATTCATTTCAAAACTGCTAGTTTGCGAGTCATGAAATGGTTGGTGGCAGTCCTGTTCCTCTTAATGGGTTTTTCGCAGAGCGTCTCTGCGCAAGACGCTATGACGGAACGCGAGCGGGAAGCCGCTGCAAAGGAAGCTGCACTTAAAGCCCGCGAGGACGCTGAATTGCGGGTCGAAGCCGATATGGTCACTATGAACAGCCTTGTCGAAGCGCTGTCTAAAAATTTGGGGCAGCTTCATTATCTGCGCACAATTTGTTTTAGTCGTTCGGACCAGAAATGGCGCGATTACGCTAGCCGTATGATGAATATTGAAACAGCGGGTGATAGCAGCGAACGCCGTAAACTTATTCGCGCTTTCAATGCGGGATATTACCAAGAAGAAGGCCGCCACGCGCAATGCTCACAAGCCGTCAGCGCTGACGCCGCCGCTCTGGCTGAAAATGGCCGCCATATCTCCGCCATGCTCGGCGATCCTTATAGAGAAAGATAAACTATGATACGTCTCGTCTCAATCGGTCTAATGGCCCTCGGCGCTCTGGCTTTTACCAAGATCGCCAAAGCGCAAATTGCGGACCTGCAAGGCCAAGAGCCTTTGACAAATCTGGAAGGCACAGAATGGGGACCGGAAAACGGCATGGGCCAATTTGTTCAGTTTCTCAGCGATGGTGATATGGCTGGATATGCGGGCTGTAACAGCTTTTTTGGTACCTATGAGCAAAATGGAAACAGCCTAAAAATCGGCTCCATGGTCATGACCAAAAAGGCGTGCGAAAATCTCGGCATGGAACAAGCCTTTATAGCGGCGCTTGAATCCGCCCGAAGTTTCGAAGC
>JAHDDT010000106.1 GCA_020629195.1 Hellea sp. | reverse complement strand
GGCATCATCGGAATGCCGACTTTGCCGTAATCCCCCGTCTTATAAAGGGCTAGCGCCCAGAAATGCGGCGGTGTCCAGATAAAGATTATCATAAACAGCAAGACGGAGTTTACGGTAATATCCCCAGTGACTGCAGCCCACCCAATCATGGGCGGGAAGGCCCCTGCAGCGCCACCAATAACGATATTTTGCGGTGTCGAGCGCTTGAGCCACATCGTGTAAATAACGAGATAAAAGAAAATTGTGAAGGCTAGGAGCGCTGCGGCCACTATATTGGAGGCGACATAAAGCATCCAAACCGCAGCCACGCTAATGACAGTGCCGAATCCTAAAGCGGCGCGCGGAGTCATTTTGCCTTGAGGAATAGGGCGTTTCTTTGTGCGCGACATTTGCGCGTCAATATCGGCGTCATACCACATATTCAGCGCGCCAGAGGCCCCTGCCCCTGCGGCTATGCAGATAATAGACGCAATCGCGGCCCAGAGCGGCATGGTGCCCGGCGCAAGAACAAGACCAGCCCATGCTGTAAAGACGACGAGGCTCATGACGCGAGGTTTCATTAGCGCAAAGAAGTCGCTTGGCTCCGCCAGAGATAAGCCAGATGGATTAAAGGCTGCACCCGAAGATGCAGCCTCTATATCAGTGTTATGTGAGGTCGTGCTCACTAATGCTCATCAGTGTCTTCAATACGCGGAAGCGTATTGAATTGGTGATAAGGTGGCGGCGATGGCAGTGTCCACTCAAGTGTCGTTGCACCTTCACCCCAATAGCTGTCAGAGGCCGGACGCTTGCGAATAAAGGCTTCGATAAGCATCACGAAGAAAGCTGCGACACCTGCGAGGGTGATCAACGCACCCGCCGAGGAGACTTGGTTCCAAAGCTCAAATTCAGCAGGATAGTCAATATAACGGCGCGGCATAGAGTTTAAGCCCAAGAAATGCTGTGGGAAGAAAATCACATTAACGCCGATAAAGAAGAGCCAGAAATGGGCCGCGGCTAACCACTTATTATAAAGATAGCCTGACATTTTACCGAACCAGTAATAAAAGCCACAGAAGATACCAAAGACGGCGCCCATAGACAACACGTAATGGAAGTGAGCAACAACATAATATGTATCATGAAGCGCCACATCTACCCCCGCATTGGCAAGCATAACGCCTGTCACGCCGCCAACAACAAAGAGGAATATGAAAGCCAAAGCCCACTGCATAGGAATAGTGTAAGTGATAGATCCGCCCCACATTGTGGCAAGCCATGAGAAAATCTTCACGCCTGTTGGGACAGCAATCACCAGTGTGGCTGCTAGGAAGTAAGCCTTAAGGTCAACATCCATACCCACAGTGTACATATGGTGAGCCCAAACCACGAACCCAACGACGCCAATCGCGACCATCGCATAAGCCATGCCAAGATAACCAAAGACCGGCTTCTTAGAAAACGTTGAAACAACGTGTGAGACAATACCAAAAGCTGGAAGGATCATGATGTAAACTTCAGGATGACCAAAGAACCAGAATAAATGCTGGAACATCTCTGGATCGCCGCCCATGGCCGGGTCAAAGAAGCCTGTGCCGCCATCAATACGGTCTGTGAAGAGCATAAAGAGTGACGCCGCAAGAACGGGAAGTGCAAGAAGAAGCAAAAAGGCTGTGACCAAAACGGCCCAAGCGAATAGCGGCATCTTATGCATTGTCATGCCGGGGGCACGCATATTCAGGATTGTCGTGATGAAGTTAATCGCGCCAAAAATTGATGAAAAACCTGCCGCCAAAAGGCCTATAATAATGAAATCAAAAGCGGGTCCGGGAGATCCACTTGTTGACAGGGGCGGATACATCACCCAACCGCCGCCAAAACCATTACCCGAGGCAGAGCCAGGCACAAAGAAGCTAATCAAAAGGCATATAAGAGCTGTTGGAAGCAACCAGAATGAAAGGTTGTTCATGCGCGGGAAAGCCATATCTGGCGCGCCAATCATAATGGGGACAAACCAGTTACCAAATCCGCCAATCAAGGCCGGCATGACCATGAAGAAGATCATGATGAGGCCATGCATAGAGGCAAAGACAAGATAATCATGCTCTGAGTTGAAGACGCTAATACCCGGCGCTGCGAGTTCCATACGCATCATAAAGGATAGATAACCGCCAATGAGGCCTGAAATAATACCAAAAATCAGATATAGTGTGCCAATGTCTTTATGGTTTGTGGAATAAAACCAACGTGCAAAAAAGCCCGGCTTATCATCGCCATAGGCACCGTGATCGTCTCCGTGAGGAATCGCTACCATGCTCTCTCTCCTATTCCTGTGCCGCGGTCATGCCGCCGCCGATAGACGCAACTGTCGTTGTAAAGGCACCATCATTGGCAACCCACTGTTTGAATTCGTCTTTACTGACGACTTTGATCTCAATCGGCATTTTATAATGCTTTATACCGCAAATCTCTGAACATTGACCGTAATAAGTGCCTTCCTTACCGGGCAAAACCTCAAACCATGTTTCGTTGATACGGCCCGGCACAGCATCCATTTTAACGCCAAAGGCTGGCATCGCAAAACTGTGCAAATTGTTTGATGATGTTACGAGGACTTTCACTTTAGTATCCACAGGCACAACAAGCGGCGCATCAGTCGCGAGCAAATATGGCACGCCAGCCGCCTCAGCTTCTTCTTTCTCAAGCGGATTAGAAATGAAACTCTCTACATTTTCGAAATCCGGATAAACATATTCCCAATTCCAAGTATTGCCGACGACTTTGATTGTCATTTCTGTTTCAGGCAATTTGTCTTGGAAATACAGAAGGCGCATCGAAGGAACGACCATGACAAGAAGAATAATCACGGGGATAATCGTCCAAGCCACTTCAAGACCTACATGATGAGTTGTCTTTGACGGAACAGGATTACGCTTGGCCGAGAAACGGAACATAATGTAACCCATAAGCACCATGACAAAGAGCGTTATTGCTAAAATAATCCAGCTCACGAAGTTATGCAGCCAAATGAGCTCTTCCATAACAGGCGTCGCCGCCTCTTGGAGCCAATAACCGCCCTCGGTGGGCTTTGCCGCGAATGCCGCGCTCGACATTGCAAGAAATGCAGTGGAGCTAGCTAGAATAAGGCGTTTCAGACGCATATGACATCTCATTGCTAAATTTAAGACGGACTCACCCCGCCATTTTTATCGGTTTATAAACAACATACGCTCAAATGGCAGTGCAAATGCCGCGCGGATTGTCGCAGAATATCCCTTGTCTATCGCGGCAACATCCCTAGATAAAGTGCTCAATTATAAAAAGCGCCTCTTTATGTCTGATTTTGTCTTCCAAGACTGCGACCTTACTCCAGAAATTGCTCAAGATGAGATTGATGAGGTCATGCACAAAGCTGATGATGGTGAGTTATTCGTGGAGCGCTCGGCCTCTGAGTCGCTCACCTTTGATGATGGCCGCTTGAAAACAGCGAGCTTTGATACATCACGCGGATTTGGACTGCGCTGCGTCGCGGGCGAAATGAGCGGCTTTGCCCAAAGCACGGAATTAACGCCTAGTGCGCTCAGCCGCGCGGCCAACGCCGTAGTGATGGCCAAAGACGGACATGACGGCACTGCCGCCCCTGCCCCTCGCCGCACAAATACACAGCTCTACCCCGATATTGACCCTATCGCCTCGCCAAGTTTTGGCGTTAAGGTTGAACTCCTGCAAGAAATAGATGCCTATTGCCGCGCTCTTGACCCAAGCGTCGTGCAAGTCAGCGTCACCATGAGCGGTAATCGCCGCGCTGTCTCCATTCTTAGAGCGGGCGGTGAGCGCTATGACGATATCCGCCCCCTCGTGCGGCTCAACATTTCTATCACGGCCGAAAAAGATGGCCGCCGTGAAAACGGCTATGCAGGTGCGGGCGGTCGGCAAAGCTATGACAGCTATGTTGATCCTGCCTTTTGGAAGCCCCTCGCCCAAGAAGCGCTTCGCGGCGCTAAAGTTAATCTCGACTCCGTTCCGGCTCCAGCTGGCCAGATGGACGTGGTCTTAGGCCCTGGCTGGCCTGGCGTTCTCCTTCACGAAGCGATGGGACACGGCTTAGAAGGTGATTTCATCCGTAAAGGGACATCCGCATTTGCTGGAAAGCTTGGCGAACGCGTCGCGAGCAAAGGCGTGACGGTTGTCGATGACGGCACATTAGCTGGCAAGCGCGGTTCGCTGACGATTGACGATGAAGGCACCCCAACGTCGCGCACGACCTTAATCGAAGACGGAGTCCTAGTCGGATTTATGCAAGACCGCATGAATGCGCGTTTGCTTGGTGTTGACGCGACAGGTAATGGCCGGCGAGAATCCTTTGCCCATACGCCCATGCCGCGCATGACAAATACATTTATGCTGGGCGGAGACGCTGATCCGCAAGAAATGCTTGCGGGACTGCAAGACGGTGTATACGCCACGAACTTTGGCGGGGGCCAAGTCGATATCACGAGCGGAAAATTTGTCTTCCAATGCACCGAAGCTTATCGCGTGCGCGGCGGCAAAGTCGAAGAACCCCTAAAAGGCGTCACCCTCATTGGCGACGGTCCCACAGTTCTTAATCAAATCAAGCATATTGGCAATGATATGGAGCTCGACCCGGGCATAGGCGTTTGCGGCAAAGCCGGCCAAGGTGTCCCCGTAGGCGTGGGCCAGCCGAGTCTGTATGTTGAGAACCTAACGGTAGGCGGAAGCGCGGTTTAGAAGCTATAAACTAATCATCCACCCTTACATCGGCTGTTGTGACGTACAGCTTAGCATATAGACACGCTTTACTTCTACGGACCCTATTAGGGTGAGTTTAATCCCGCGGCCCGTTTGGTCGCTGCCGGTCATCGTTTCGAACCTAGCCACTCCGGGCCCGTTTGCGACCGCCACTAATTGCCCGCGCAGCTTGCTGCAACTGTTATAAATTTCGCCTAGCCCATCATATTCAATTTGCAGAACCATATTTTTATGCGTCTGCGGCAGCACGCCTGTAAAGCTGAGCCATTGTTCATGCGGTTTACCGTCATCTCGGCCATGAAGCATGCCGGGCTCCAGAACCGCAGCACTTTCAGGGTCGTAGAATTTGTGCCCGTTCGCCCGAAATTTCACGCCGCCTATGCGGGCAGATTTATAGGGCTGCCAATCTGCAAATTGATAAAACATTTTGACGGTATGCCCCTCACCCAAGGCCAGCCACGGTACAAGCTTCCCGCCCTGCACCATCCAACACGCGGGGTGCGGACGAAAATATCGAATATTTTTAGGGCGTTTATTCTCACCGACACCTGTCGCAGATGACCCTACGCCGCCGCCAATAAAGTATTTTGAAAGGTAGAGATGCACGCTGTCTTCTGGCACAATTCCTCTTTCATTAGGCCTCTCGGTGGTGGCGATAAATCCGTAATAAATGCCGTCTTGCAGCGTGCCGTCAGGCTTAAATCCGTTCAATACGCCTCCGACCGTCTGCGCCTTACCACTTTTGATATGCTCTCCGCGCTTAAAGGCCCACTCTTTGCGGCGGGTGATGAGATTTCCATCCGTATCAATGGCCGGCTGACGAATATCGACATCAATTCGGGTGCCCACAGTCATAAGGCAGACCCCTTCACTTGCACGCGGCCCCCTTGGGAGCCGCCCTAAAGACGCGCACGACCCAGGCATAACGCGGGCGATGTAATTATTTAGCCTTAGGGCTTGTAGGCCGTTCCAAGATTTATGAGGTATCATGCGCGGCGGGTCACACCCGCTTTTTCAAGCTCGGCCCCCATGCGGCCTGTCAGGAAACAAAAGAGCATCTTAAAATCAGAAAAAAGCGACCAAAGCGGATAGGTAAATGTCGCGGGTTTGTTTTTCTCAATTATGCCGTGACTCACCCAAGCAAAAAAATAACCACAAACAAAAGCCAATGGCAAAAACAGCCAAGCGCCTTTTGATAAAACAAGGAGTAGGGTTAATATCGCCAATGCGGTTCCGAGATAATGCCAGCCCCGCGTCGCCGGATGGCTATGTTCGCGCAAATAATAGGGCCAAAATTCTGCATATGTTGTAATTTCGCGCATATTTTGCTCCTTTTTCAGCAATCTAAGCGCATTCCTGAACAGATTTCAAATTAAAGCGCAGATATTAACGATTAATTTACCCTATTCGTTAATACAAAGGATGTCTTCTCTAGAAGACACCCACCATTCACCTAATACCTTCGGGAGCTCTTGTAGCTCCCTTTTTTCTTGCGAAATAGTAGGCTTTTAATACTGCTAACATTTTTGTGAAAAAGAACGAAATTAGACTTGTAGCCCAGACCAAAACTCTGTTATGAGGCGCGCCTACCCAAGATGGTCTATTCCGCAATAGCTCAGTTGGTAGAGCAGCTGACTGTTAATCAGCTTGTCGCAGGTTCGAGTCCTGCTTGCGGAGCCAT
>JAHDDT010000009.1:21425-36799 GCA_020629195.1 Hellea sp. | reverse complement strand
CACAAACTGTTCTGCTCAGGCGCAGATGCGTCTACGCCTGACATCACAAATTCCTCACGCCGTCAGAAAAAATCTGAATATGATAATTGCGTGAAAAACAATGTCGGCGATGTTGTTGAAGTCAAAATCGGCTTTGACGGTATCGTTTTGGCCAACGCCGTTGATGCCCCGCTTATGGATATGAGTCTGAAAGATGTCTTCATGGCCTTTGCTAAAGACGTTCCGACATCTGATACAGATTGTACCATGAAAGCGAATCCTTACACGACATGGTCAGAAATCAATCCTGCACTTCCAGACAATAAAATTGAAGCTTACGGCCCGCCGCCTACATCTGGTACGCGTGATGCCTTCGTAGAAATCGCTATGGAAGGCGGCGCGAAAAAAGTCGAATGCTTAGCAGCACTTCGTAAAGAAGACAAAAAAGCTTTCGCTAACCTCGCTCACACATTACGCGAAGATGGTAAGTGGATTGATGCTGGCGAGAATGACAATGCGCTCGTTCAGACATTAGTGAATACGCCGACAGCTGTGGGAGTTTTCGGATATTCCTTCCTTGACCAAAATGCGGATAAGATCAAAGGCGCGAATATTGACGGTACAGCCCCTGAATTTGAGAATATTGCGGCTGGTGATTACCCTGTTGCGCGCTCACTTTATTTCTACATCAAGAAAAGCCATGTCGATATGACACCAGGGCTTCAGGAATTTGCTTTGGAGTTTACATCTGACGCTGCCGCTGGACCGGGAGGATACCTTGAAGAAATCGGCCTTGTGCCACTTCCTGATGCAGAACGTGCGACTGTTCGCGCAACTGTCGAGAATATGACACCTTATAGTCAGTAAGCCTTAAGACTGGCATAAAATTTCATCAACAGGCGGCGTCCACCCCTATCTGGACGCCGCTTTTTCTATGTCGTAAAGCTTTCACAAAACTATATTAGACGCAGTCATACTCGTAGAAAAACAGGCGGAATCAGTGGGTCAAATCTCAATCTATATGATGCTGCTTATTGCAGTGCTGACGATAGGCGGCTTCGTCTATAATCGTAGTTCAGCACTGGGTAAGTTTCGCGCCGCGCGGGCGGCGGCTGGCGGGAAAATGGTGTCTTCAGCCTGGCACTCGCAGGCGAGCTATCATGGCTATTTCACCGCTTGGTTGGTGGCGCTGTCAACATTGGCTGTCTTTATCATCGGTCTTGTCATAAATGGGCAAGGCATGGTGTTTAACGGGCTTTGGCTCGCGGCTATCATTCTTACGGCCTTGGGCGTTACGATTATAACGGGCCGTAAAGTCAGCGGAACTTTCAGGGCTCGAACTTATGTTGAGCGCTTCATTCACGGATTGCTGATTTGCCTCTCTGTCATTGCTGTTCTGACCACGCTTGGCATTATTGCCTCGCTTTTATTTGAAAGTCTGAGGTTTTTCCGAGAAGTTCCTTTCATGGATTTCTTATTCGGACTCCAATGGTCACCACAAACAGCGATGCGTGCGGATCAAGTTGGACAAAGCGGATCTTTTGGCGCCATTCCGGTCTTTGCAGGTACATTTTTGATTATGCTTGTGGCGATGGCCATTGCTGGACCTGTTGGGTTGATGATCGCGATTTATTTAACAGAGTACGCTTCTGCCGGTGTTCGTAAATGGATTAAGCCTGCAATTGAGATACTCGCAGGTGTTCCCACTGTTGTTTACGGCTTTTTCGCGCTCCTGACATTTGCACCATTTGTGCGAGGCTTTGCAGAAACGCTTGGGTTTTCAGTTCCTACACAGAGTGCTTTAGCCGCGGGTGTTGTAATGGGCGTGATGATTATTCCATTTGTCTCTTCGCTCTCAAGTGATGTTATTAATTCCGTACCGCAGACGCTGCGTGACGGCTCATATGCTTTGGGCGCAACAGAGTCTGAGACGATGAAGAAAGTCGTTTTTACGGCCGCACTCCCTGGTATTATCGGGGCGTTTATGCTCGCCATTTCCCGCGCCATTGGCGAAACGATGATTGTTTATATGGCAGCGGGTAAAGCGGCAAATCTGACAGCTAATCCCTTTGAAGCTGTGACCACTGTAACGGTGCAAATCGTAGCGTTGCTCACGGGTGACTCTGACTTTGATAGTGCCAAAACCTTAGTCGCCTTTGCCTTGGGCTTGGTACTTTTCGTTATTACTTTGATTTTGAATGTTGTCGCGCTGACTGTTGTGCGCCGTTACCGGGCAAGATATTAAATGACCGAAAAAGCTTTTACATCCGAAGCGGCCTTAAAACGCCTTAAAAAACGCCGCGGGAAAGAATGGCGCTTCCGTCTTTGGGGGCGTGCTGCCATTGGTTTTGCGCTTGCCGCACTGGCATGGCTTTTAATCAGTATTGTCGGGACAGGTTATACCGCGTTTCAGCAAAACTTTATGACGCTTGAGTTTGAACTTAGCGAATCTGTTCTTGCGCCTGACGGCACACGTGACCCTGAAAAGTTGCGGGGTGCTAATTACCGCCGCATTGTTCAAACGACAATGTATGAGCTCTTTCCAGAGGTCACGGACCGTAAGGCAAAGCAAGAATTATTCGGACTGACCTCGGCCTCAGGCGCGACAAATAAATTACGTCAGATGGTTTATAAAAACCCAGACCTTATTGGAAAAACCGTTAGCGTCACCGTTCCTGCCTCTGATCAAATTGATCAACTGCTTAAAGGCTACATCAAACGCGATACCGATGAAAGCCGCCGAAAGGTTTCTGACCAACAAATTGCTTGGGCGGATACGCTT
The DNA here is from genome assembly GCA_020629195.1 of Hellea sp. GTDB lineage: Bacteria > Pseudomonadota > Alphaproteobacteria > Caulobacterales > Maricaulaceae > Hellea. The sequence goes on along the minus strand of JAHDDT010000009.1, from coordinate 34,038 downwards.
AAAGAACGCGGCATTATTAAGAAGAAGTTCAACCGCATTCTCTTTATGAACCCAGATAGCCGTGACCCTGAACTTGCCGGTATTGCGAGTGCGGTTATTGGATCTGTCATGATTTTAGTCGTAGCCTTCGTTCTGGCCTTTCCGATTGGTGTTGGCGCGGCGATTTATTTGGACGAGTTTGCCCCAAAGAATAAGTTCACAGATTTTATTGAAATCAATATCAATAATCTGGCGGCCGTGCCCTCCATTGTGTTCGGTCTTTTAGGGCTAGCTGTATTTTTGAATTTTATGGGCATGCCACGTTCTATTCCCTTAGTTGGCGGCATGGTTTTAGCTCTTCGTGTTTTCCCGACTATTACGATTGCGACACGCTCAGCACTCCAAGGTGTTAGCCCCTCAATTGTTGACGGGGCGCTTAGCCTTGGCGCGTCTCATACCCAAGCCGTATTCCAGCAAAAGTTGCCTTTGGCGGCGCCCGGTATCTTGACGGGTTCCATAATTGGTATGGCCCAAGCTTTGGGCGAAACTGCGCCGCTCTTGATGATTGGCATGGTGGCTTTCGTGACCGAAGTACCCAACTCCATAACTGAACCCGCGACTGCACTTCCTGTGCAAATTTTCTTGTGGTCAGATAGTGCTGAACGGGCTTGGGCGGAGCGCACCTCTGCCGCTATCATCGTCTTACTTGTCGTTTTAATCACAATGAACGGCTTTGCCATATGGCTGCGCAACCGCTTGGAACAAAGACGCTAAGCCGCGCCAAGAGAGATTTAATATGACCGAAACAACAAAACCTAAATTTACCTGCCGCGACGTGCGCGTTCACTATGGCGACTTTGAGGCTCTTCATGGTATCGACATAGACATTCCAGATCACGGGGTGACGGCTTTTATCGGGCCGTCAGGTTGCGGTAAATCGACATTCTTGAGAACCTTTAACCGCATGAATGACACGATTGATGGCTGTCGGGTTAGCGGACAAATTCTCATGGATGGTGAGGATATTTACGACAAAAACCTCGATCCTGTTTTACTGCGGGCTCAAGTTGGCATGGTGTTTCAAAAACCTAATCCTTTCCCAAAATCTATTTATGATAATGTTGCTTACGGGCCGCGAATTCATGGACTGACGTCTTCTAAGGCCGAGCTTGACGTCTTGGTTGAAAAGTCACTTCGCCGCGCAGGGTTATGGGATGAGGTGAAAGACCGTCTCAAACTTTCAGGGACAGGCCTCTCAGGCGGACAACAGCAGCGCCTTGTTATCGCGCGCGCTATTGCGGTAAACCCTGAAGTTATCCTTATGGATGAACCCGCATCGGCTCTTGACCCTATTGCCACAGCTAAACTTGAAGCCTTGATTGAGGAGCTGAAAGAGCGTTATTGTATTATCATTGTAACTCACTCAATGGCCCAAGCCGCGCGCGTTTCTGATAAAACGGCGTTTTTCTATATGGGTGATCTGATTGAGTTTGATAATACAGATAAGATTTTTACAAATCCTGGCAATGATCGCACGCAGGATTACATTACGGGCCGTACCGGTTAGGATTTAATTATCTTGAGCATATGTGAGAGAGAGGAAGACATCTTCTAGGTCAGGCTCTTCTGTGCGTAAATCAAGAATAGATAATCCTGTGGATTTGACCTGCGCCAATAGTCCTGAAATCGAGTCTGTGCCGCTGCGGTAATTAATTGCGATTTGACCATTATCCGTCAGGCTGGCCTCAAGGCTGCTGAGCTCTTGGGGCAGAGCGTTAATCGGCTCCGTAGGCGTAATGACCAAGGTGCGCTTATCGAGTCGTGACATCAGGCTTGTCTTACTCTCATTGGCAACAATTTCGCCGTGATGCATGATCGCGATTTGATCGCAAAGCGATTCGGCTTCTTCGAGATAATGCGTTGTCAAAATAATCGTTGTGCCGCGCGCATGTAGCTCTTGGACATAGTCCCAAAGCTGTCGGCGCAGCTCAATATCGACGCCCGCTGTGGGCTCATCTAGAATAAGGACAGGCGGATTATGGACGAGAGCTTTGGCAATAAGTAATCGCCGCTTCATCCCGCCGGAGAGTTGGCGTACATAAGCATCGCGTTTATCCAAAAGGCCAAGCGCGGATAATATTTCCTCACTGCGGCGTTTGGCTTTTGGAACGCCGTAATAGCCCGCTTGCAGTTCCAAGGCTTGATAGGGCGTGAAAAAGACATCCATTGCAATTTCTTGAGGAACAATACCGATGGAGGCGCGGGCTTGGCGTGTTTGCGTTTGGATGTCATAGCCGCAAATTTTTACCTCACCGTCCCCTTTATTTACCAAACCAGCAAGGATATTAATCAGTGTCGATTTTCCTGCGCCATTCGGTCCGAGAAGCCCGAAGATAGAGCCGCGCGGAATCGTCAAATCCACACCTTTAAGCGCATGTTTTGCAGGTGCTTTTTTGCTCTTGGCATAGGTCTTTGTAAGGTTCTTAATCTCTATAGCAGGGGCGTGTGTCATAAGCCGTCCTTAGCTTATCTTTCCATATCTTGGAAAGCTAATTCAAGGCCGGTCTGCCAAGGTTCCAAGGGGTAATGAAAATCCCGTTCAAAGGCAGAAATGTCTAATGCAGAATTCGAAGGGCGTTTAGCGGGGCGCGGGAAATGCGCTTCGTCCACGCGCTCTATGTCGGGAAATAGTTTGGCACGTTCAAAGATAGCCTCAGCAAAATCAGCCCAACTCACAATGGGGCCGCTGTTGCTGACATGATAAATTTGCGGATGAGGCGGCATATGATCCAGAGCCGCGAGGCACGCTTCAGCTAAATGCCCAGCATAAGTTGGACGCCCAAATTGTGTGCTGACAAGATTTAGATGAGTCTCAGTTTTTGCAAGGTGCAGCATGGTCGTGAAAAAATTCTTGCTTCGTGCGTCATAGACCCAACTGGTGCGTATGATAACACTTTGTCCGCCTGCGGCCATTACAGCGCGTTCTCCCGCAGCCTTGCTGCGTCCATAAGCGTTGAGTGGCTCGCGTTTATCATCTGGACTATATAAGCCCGATTTTGTTCCATCAAAAACATAATCCGTAGAGATATGGATGAAAGGAATCTTTGCCGCATTGCATGCCGCTGCCATAATGCCTGGCGCTTTAGCGTTGAGACGATTAGCATCTGCCTCGCGGGTTTCAGCCGCGTCCACATCCGTAAAAGCGCTCGCATTGATCACGGCGGAAGGGGCATTACGGCGAATAAATGGCGCTATGTCCTGAGTCTTCGTTAAAAGGTCAAACTCAACTTGTCCGTAACAGCTATAGGCTTGGCTGCGTGCGGTGAGTGACCGTTTTAACGCGCGGGCCAGTTGCCCATTTCTGCCAAATATCAAAATAGTCATATGAGGCCTAGGCGCTCTCCGACGCCGCTGCGCTTAAGAAGCGGCTCCCACCAATTGCGGTTCTCGAGGTACCACTTCACAGTCGCGGTAAATCCATCATCCGCGGATATTGTTGGCTCCCATTCCAACTCGGTTTTTATTTTAGAGGCATTGACCGCATAGCGCCTATCATGGCCGGGCCTGTCAGTAACAAATGAAATGAGATCAGAATATTGTCCTGAGCGACGTGGCCGCTCTGCATCCATAATTGCGCAAATCGTGTGTACTAAGTCGATATTTCTTCGCTCATTATTTCCACCAATATTATACGTCTCGCCAAGCGTACCTTTATCCAAGACAGTCAAAAGAGCTTTGGCGTGATCTCCAACATAGAGCCAGTCGCGGATATTTTCGCCCTTGCCATAAACCGGGATAGGCTTCTCGGCGAGGCAGGATAATATAATAACTGGGATGAGTTTTTCTGGAAACTGAAAGGGCCCGTAATTATTAGAACAATTTGTGATCAGTACAGGTAGGTCATAAGTGCGCCCCCAAGCGCGTACCAGATGATCACTTGCCGCCTTGCTGGCTGAATAAGGCGAGCTTGGCGCGTAAGGCGTTGTCTCCGTAAAGGCGGGATCTCTAGGTGAGAGGTCGCCATAAACCTCATCAGTAGAGACGTGTAAAAATTTTGCACCGCATTGGCGTGCCGCTTCTAGCACGTTAAATGTGCCGTTTATATTCGTACTGATAAAATCAGCTGCACCTTCAATAGATCGGTCAACATGAGACTCGGCGGCTAGATGTATTACAGCTTCGGGCTTTGCGTCCATCAAGACTTTTTGAATGGCGGAGCTATCTCTAATATCCACATGCTTAAATGCGTAATTTGGATTGTTTTCAACAGCCGCTAGATTAGCTGAATTTGCAGCATAAGTAAGAGCGTCAATATTGATGATGTTGCGCCCCTGCGAAATGGCTTGGCGGATGAGTTCCGATCCAATGAAGCCGCAGCCACCTGTCACAATAAGGGTCATGAGAATGGGCTTTCAAAATCACAAAAATTTTCACCCGATCGGTCGCGCTCAGATAGTGTGGGCGCATCTACGCCCCAATCAATAGCCAGCTGAGGGTCATTCCATAACACGGACCCTTCACTTTGTGGGGCGTAATAATCTGTCACTTTATACATCACTTCGCAATCTGTCGTGCGGGTTACATATCCATGCAGAAAGCTTGGCGGCACCCAAAGTTGCGCGCGGGTCTCTTCGGATAAATCGACCGATATGTGCTGTCCATATGTTGGAGAGTTTTTTCGGGCATCGACAATAACGTCCATAATTTTGCCGCGTTGACAGGAAACTAATTTTCCCTGGGCGTGCGGAGGCGCTTGGAAGTGCAACCCGCGAAGTGTTCCAATTTGACTTGAAACAGATAAATTGTCTTGAACAAAGTCAGCTTTAAAAGCTGTGGCGTCTTCAAAGATTTTTGCTTTGAAGATTTCAGCAAAAAAACCACGGCTATCCCCGTGTTTTTTGGGCGTGAAAAGCACAGGTCCCTGAATTGAAAAAGTTTCAACTTTCATACTCCGCTTTTGACCGCAAACTATAATATGTGCAAGCTGTCCGTTGCGTAAAATTCATGCAGACATATCACGGCTTATGTTTTATCAAAACGCTATGAAAAGACTTTTCTCAAATTCGGCACTCATATTAACAGTGATGTTATTATTTATTGTTTCGCCGATAGCATATGCGCAAACTGATGAGGCACAACTTACTGAGGCGCCCGATTTCACGACCACCAGTTTGGAAGCTGAAATAGCTGAGGTCGAAGACGCAGAACAGCTGACTGAAGAACAGCAGGGTCAAGTTAAATCTTATCTTGAAACCGCAATTGCGTCCTTATCAGGCGCCGCTAAGAATCTAGAAAATCGTGCGAGATTTCAGACCGAACTAGAAAATTCACCCGAAACCGTTTTGGAGTTACGAAATTCGGTTGGGGAGATTCAGCAAGAGCTTACGCGTGAGCCTGAAAAAATCCCAGAGCCCATGCGGGAAGAGACTCTTCTTAAGCTCGAGCAGGATTTAATTGCAAAAGAGAGCGATTTGCGCGCCTTACGTTCTGAACTGGAAGGGTATGAAACTGGCCTTCAAGATATTGCCGCGCGGCAACTGACAGCGCCCAAAGAGCTAAATGAGGCACGATCTAAAATTGGAGATATAACCACAAGTCTCATTACATTAGGCGAGGGTGAGTTAGATGCTGTCGCTCGCGCGAATCGTAAAAGCCTTCAGGCCCGCAGATATTTTCGCCGGACACAAATTACTGCCTTGGAGCAAGAAATAGCGGGACTGTCTAAACGCCAAGAAATTGTGTCTCTACGAAGCACATTGGTAGACCTTAATCTTCAAAAACTGACGTCCGAAGTACAATATTTGTCAGAAAAAACAGGGCAAAGGCGTCTCAATGAAGCGGCGCAATTAGAAGAAGACGCTAAAATGCGTTTGGGCGCTTATGCGGATATGCATCCGATCGTTACTGAATTGGCTGAACGGAACATTCTTCTGACCGAAGAAATTGTTAAGTTGGCCTCCAGTGCGGCAGATATCTCTAAACGCTCGGCGGCGACCCGCTCTAGTCTTGATATTGTTGAGAGTGACTTACGCGTGGCAGAAGAGCTTATCGATAATGGAGATTTAGACAGACGCGCAGGCGCGACTTTAAGACGGCTTTCCAACCAATTAACGCCTGTAAATGTTCTCAAAGCGAATATCAGAAAGACACGGGATTTACGTGTTGATGTCACTCAAGAGGGCTTGATTGCGCAAGAAAGTTTAAGAGAAATTCCATTTGGGCGCGTTGATACGGACGCTCTTTTGACGGAGGCTCGTATTTTAAGGCCTGACCTTGCAGAGTTTACGGCGGCAGATAAGGAAGCTCTGCAGAATTTAAAGATTGAGCGCCGTGAGCTTCTACAGCGCGTTATCACAGCGGCGTCATCCCGCAGATCTGAAATCGCAAATTTAGCGCAACAGCAGGAAGCCTTACTTGAAAGTTCTAATAAGCTTGAGGTGATGCTGGACGAGAAATTACTCTGGGTGCCAAGTGTGCCAGCGATAGATTTTGAGTGGCCAGCTAAAGTTGGCAAGGGTGTCTTCACGGTGTTTTCACCTCGAAACATTGCGCTAACTTTTGATGTCTTTATCTCACAGCTTCAGAGATATTGGTTCTTGGCCATTATGTTTTTTCTGGCTATTCTTACCTGCATCTATGTCCGCAAAGGTCTTTGGGAAGATATTCTGGATCGTGCCCAAAAAGTAGGACGCGTTCAGAAAGATAATTATTGGCATACACCCTCTGTCATTCTGTCCTGCATTATTGTGGCTTTACCGTTCCCGTTATTATTCATGATGTTCTGGCTCATTTTTGAGTCGAGCTCATCTCCGGAGCCATTCATTGCAGGGCTTGCGGATACATTTTTATATGTATCTTTATTTTCATTATTTCTGCTGACGTGGCGGGCTTGGGACCGCGATAAATCTTTATTTGCGGCGCATTATAAGTTGCCGGCGGGATTTCGGAAAAGCGTCAATAAAGAGTTCAGATGGTTCATTCCTCTGGCAGGGTTATTTACGGGCCTGATTATTTTGACAAGCTCAAGCACTGATCCTGATGTCTATGAAGGTTTTAGCGTATTCGCTTTTGTTGTTACTGCTGTTGCGCTCTCTTATTTTGGTTTTAAAGTTTTATGGAACCGCCGTGATGTGTTGTCTTCGCAATTTGCTGAAGACAGTTTCTTTAGAAAACATAGAAATCCACTAACATTTATTGTCGTTGCGCTGCCCATGGTTGCGGGCGGTTTAGCTTTGTACGGATATTACGATACGGCCAGTCAACTCTTGGGAAGGTTGTTTTTCTCGGCTTGGCTTTTCTTACTCACATATGTTGTGCAAGGCCTCATTAAACGCACAGTTCTTGTGGCACAAAGACAGCTCGCCTTCCGTCAGGCCATAGAAAAACGCGATGCTGCCGCCAAAGCGCGTGCAGAAAAATTAGAGGCAGAAGAACGCGGGGAAGAGGTCGCGCCGCCACCGCCCGTCGATACTAGCGAGATTGATGTTAAAGCGATGAGCCGCCAATCCTCTCAATTACTCAATACCGTTGTTGTCTTGGTCTTTGCCGCGTTGATGTGGGTGATCTGGTCTGATTTGCTGCCGGCATTGTCAATTTTTAACGAGGTTAAAATTGGCTCTTATACAGGACAAATTTTGGATGATACGGGGGTTATGAAAGATATTGCCGTTCCGATCACGCTTTGGAATCTTATTCAATTTTTTGTTATTCTCGCACTCACCTTCATAGCCGCCAAAAATTTACCAGGGTTCTTGGAAATTTTTGTTCTCAATAGAGCGGGTATAGAAGCTGGATCGCGTTATGCGATTACGACAATATTAGGCTATATTATTATAGCCGTGGGCGTAATTATTGGGTTCGATAAATTAGGTCTTCAATGGTCGCAACTGCGTTGGATTGTAACGGGTCTTTCTGTTGGTATTGGCTTGGGCCTTCAGAAAATTATCGCGAACTTTGTCTCAGGGCTTATTATCTTATTTGAACGGCCTGTACGCATTGGCGATTACGTTACCATTGGTGAACAAAGTGGGACAGTCTCGCGCATTCAAATTCGTGCCACAACTCTAGCAGACCTTGAAAACCGGGAGATACTCATTCCCAATGAGGCGCTTATAAGTGAACGCGTTACAAACTGGACGCTGTCAAATTCTGTGACACGGGTCACTGTACCCGTTGGTATTGCTTATGGTTCTGATACAGATAAAGCACGGGAACTTATGCTGGCTTCGCTGAAGCAAAATACAAAAATCTTGGAAACCCCGGCCCCGCAAGTTTTATTTTTGGGGTTTGGGGATAGCTCACTTGATTTTGAGATCAGAGCGTTCTTACGAAATTTTGAAGACAGGGTGCCTGTACGACATATGATTCATACCGACATCAATAAAGTGCTTGAAGAAGCTGGAATTTCGATACCATTCCCGCAGCGTGACTTGAACATTGTGAGCCAGAATATGCCCCTAAATATTAGCTCAGCCTCATCCAAGCCTTCTAAGACGGGTAAAAAACCGCAAAATTAACCGACTAGAGCTATGCGTTATCTTTCCAGATAGCGACACTCGCAGCGGCGAGTTGATAACTCCCATGGATGAATTCAACGTCTTTCGCAAAGCGTGAGAGATCGGTATCCTTAGCACCATAATTGAAGGCGAAGACTTTGTCGTCGCTACGGCGAAGGCGCAAATCTTTGGGCAGCCAGACCGTTTCAAGACCTAGCTCTGTCACGACGCTGCGCAATATAGCTCTTAGCCATTTCGGCTCAGGCCAAGCGGCAAGATAGTCATAATTTTGTGTCTGAATAAAAGCTGGAAAACCATCATCAAACTTGGCTTGCCTGTTCTGGGTTGTCTGCACAAAGTCACGCCAGATTTTCGCGCGGTAAAATTGTTCATCCATATCGACATCCAGAACCGCACCTTCGCGCAGAGATTCAGATCGGATATGTTTGAGGCCTTCAAATGGCGACTGTTTAGGAATTTGATAGTCGGATGTTTTAGACCCAGAACGCGGACCAAAGAACAGTTTTGTCTTGGAGACTTTGGCGCGGGCAAAGAGGTCATCGGGAATAACGGGAAGGCTTGGCGCAACAGCCAGAGCATAATCCGTCAGGTCATGATGTGGGCTAATGATATCAATGGATAAGCCTAAGCGGCGTAACGTCGTGTAAAACTCAAAACAGAGTTTTTCATAATGCCAGCCCGTACCTTGGGGCTGAATGTCAAACATCCACTTGGCTTCGTAATCAAATATGAGAGCGACTTTGGCCTGATGCGGTTTTAATTCGCCAAGCTTATCTAAAACGTCATGTGCGGCTTTGGCCTCCGCGCCGCCTTGAGCGAGATTATTATTGGAATCGTAAAGCCCCGCATGGTTCTGTTCTTGCGCGAAGGGCGCCTGACGCCAGCGAAAATAAGAGCAATATTCTGCACCATGGGCCGCGGCTTCTAGCGCCCATAATCCTACCATACCATCGCGCGGGGCTGGGTTATTGGGGGCCCAATTCACGGGACCGGGCTGTTGTTCCATCACGCCCCAGCGTCCGTTGGAGCAAGCACGGTAAAGGTCATGATGGAAAGCGGCAAAATCGGGATGACCACTGCGCATCCAGCGGAGTTTCTGTGCCTCCGTCCACCATTCTTGATCCATAAAGCCCAGCGGGTAACTGTCCCATGTCGTGATATCGATATCATCGCCAAGCTCATAATGGTCAAAGGCCGTGAAATGTCCCATGACATTATGGGTGATGTCGGCTTTGGTGTGGGCGCGGATGATGTCGACTTGTTCTTTATTAAAGCTAATCACTTGGTCAGAACTAAAACGCTGAAAATCAAGACGGTGCGCGGGGTTGGCTTCGGTGACCGTGCGAGCTGTAAATTGGATTTGGTCAAAACGGCTATATTCTTGTGACCAGAAAACAGTGCCCCAAGCGGCATTTAATTTTTCAATCGTTGAGTATTTATCTTTCAACCATGCCTGAAAAGCTTTGAGGGCCATGGGCGAGTAGCTCTCCACCGTATCATGGCAACCATATTCATTATCCGTTTGCCAAGAGGTGATGGCGGGATTGGACGCATAGCGCGTCACAACGGCCTCGGTAATACGGCGGCTCTCCGCGCGGTAGGTCTCTGAAGAAAAGCAATAATGGCGGCGTGACCCAAAGCGGCGGGGTTGGCCGTCTTCTGTGTAAGCAAGCATGTCAGGGGTTACATCCACTAACCATTTTGGTGGTGTCGCTGTGGGTGTACACATCGTGATTTGCAGACCCGCATCGGCTAAAATCTCAATCGCTTTGTCGAGCCAATTCCAGTGAAAGTCTCCGCGAGATGGCTCTATCCGTGACCACGCAAATTCCCCGATACGCACATGGGTGATGCCTATCTCGACCATGCGCGCAGCATCGTTTTCCCACATCTCTTGTGGCCAATGTTCGGGATAATAGCACGTTCCTAATTTCATATCGCGCTTTTCAAAGCGATGGGCCTCTGCGTCAATCTTTTTGTTTGAGTAGGCCGTATTTTCGGGCATAGCGCATGGATGAAATATCTTGCGATTATACCGTTATTATTTGCTGTTCCGGCTTGGGGACAAGACGTTGAGAATGGATGGATTATCGGCTCGGCTGATATACGTTTGAATGAAGTTTTCGTTGAGGGTATTTATGATAGTCAAAAGAACCAGCAAGACATAGCTGGTACAATTGACATAATTGATCGTGAGTCTTTGGAGGCTATCTCGCTAGTCCATCCCGCAGAAGCTTTAAACCGTGTCGCAGGTATCAATATTCACCGCGGTAGCGGCCAAGAACATCTCACAGCTATTCGTTCTCCTGTTTTGACGGGCGGTGCAGGCGCAGGCTCATTTCTTTATCTCGAAGATGGCGTGCCTTTACGCGCAGCAGGTTTTGCCAATGTGAATGGATTATTTGAGGCAGGAACGGAGTTTGCCAACAAAGTTGAAGCTTTCAAAGGGCCAGGCCCAGCCTTTTATGGCTCTAATGCTGTCCATGGTCTCATCAATGTGCAATCCGAGTCTGTTGATGAAATAAATAGCATGAAATTGATGGGCAGTGATGATGGCTTAATCTCTGCTCAAGCCGCAATAAGCCAAGGTAATATTAGGGCCTCTGTTTCTCTCGTCTCGGACAACGGCTTCCGTGAGGATAGCGGTTTCGACCAGCAGAAGTTCCAATTAAAATATCAGAATTATTTTGGCCCGTGGTCAATTGATTGGCTCTCATCTTTTAATAATTTGAACCAAGAGACTGCAGGTTTCATCCAAGGCGATGACGTTTATCTGGATGATGATATCCGTTTCACCAATCCCAACCCCGAAGCCTTTCGCGATGGTAAAAGCTATCGCACACAGGCGCGGTTTGAACGCGATATAGAGGGCGGTAAAACACTCGCTCTTACGCCCTATGCGCGCCGTGCGGAACTGCGTTTCCTCCGCCATTTTGTGCCGGGACAAGCGCTTGAGAAAAACGGCCATAGCTCTGTCGGCCTGCAAAGTGCCTATTATGATGACAGTTTCAACATCGGCGCCGACGTCGAATATACAAAGGGCTTTCTCTATGAGTTTCAAGAGAACCCAAGCCGTTTCTCCTTCGTTCAAGGGCTGCATTATGACTATGAGGTCGAGAGTTTTGTCGGCGCTGTCTATGCGCAGAAAGATTTTAAGTTCGCTGAAAATCTGACGCTCGATGTCGGCGCACGCGCTGAATATACGGATTACACTTATGACAATAAAGCCAGTGATGGCCGCTCGGGTCGCTTCATACGCGTGGCCGATCGCAGTGATAATTTCCTGACGGTCACCCCCAAAGCGTCTCTGCGCTATTATTTAGATGACGGAAATATGGTCTATGCCCGCGCCGCCAGAGGTTCCCGCGCCCCACAAGTCACAGACCTTTATTCCGTACAGCTCAATCAAGTGGCAGGCGAAGCGGATGTTGAAACGCTGGATAGTTTGGAAGCTGGCTTCAAAGGCCGCGTTGGAATTTTCAACACCGAACTTGCGGCTTTCACTATGTGGAAAGATAATTTCTTTTTCCGCAATGCCAATGGCTTTAATGTGGTCAATGGTAAGACGCGTCACAGCGGGGTAGAGCTTAGTTTTACGGGCGATATAACAGATTGGCTCAGCATTTCCGGCGACGGGACACTCGCTAAGCACACATATGATTTTACAGAAACTGTAGGTTCTGCGGCGAATAATATTACCGCGGGCGACCGTGTCGATACGGCACCTGATTCGCTCGTCCATATGCGTGCTACGGTGACGCCAAGTGAAGGCGTAGAGGCCGAAATCGAATGGCGTCATGTTGGGAGCTATTTTACCAATCCCGGCAATACAGCCAAATATCCCGGTCATGACATTTTCGTCTTGCGCGGCCGCTATGATGTCACCGACGCCGTAACCCTCTTTGGCCGCGTCGATAATCTCTTTGATAGACGCTATGCTGACCGCGCGGATTTCGCTTTTGGCAATGAGCGTTATTTCCCGGGCCGCCCGAGAACGCTGTTTTTCGGCTTGTCGTCAGAGTTCTAAAGGCTTATCGACGCGCCATGAACATCCCTGATATAAAACTCGCCCAAGTCGTTGATCGTTTCGAGCAAATCGAAGCCCGTATGGGCGCGAC
>JAHDDT010000009.1:4240-21325 GCA_020629195.1 Hellea sp. | reverse complement strand
AACTCGCCCAAGTCGTTGATCGTTTCGAGCAAATCGAAGCCCGTATGGGCGCGACCACGGATAGTGATGAGATTGTGCAGCTTGGCAAGGACTACGCCGAGCTTAAGCCTGTTGTTGAGGGCGTTCGTGCGTTGCAATCTGTGCGGTCCGAGATGGAAGACCTGCAAGCCATGCTCGATGACCCTGAAATGGGTGCAGAAATGCGCGACATGGCGAAAGAGGAATTGCAAGCGCTCAAGGATAAATTACCAGGCCTAGAAAAAGATGTCTCGCTGCTTCTCCTGCCCAAAGACAAAGATGATAACGCATCTGTCGTGCTTGAAATTCGCGCAGGGACAGGCGGGGATGAAGCCGCTATCTTTGCTGGCGATCTCTTTTCCATGTATTCTCGCTATGCGCAGCTCCAAGGCTGGAAGGTTGAAGTCGAGAGCGACTCGCCTGCCGATATGGGCGGCTATAAAGAAATCATTGCCTCCGTGTCAGGGGCAGGGGTTTACGGCAAGCTCAAATTCGAAATGGGTGTTCACCGTGTTCAGCGCGTACCCGTCACGGAAACACAAGGCCGTATCCATACCTCCGCCGCAACGGTTGCTGTTCTGCCCGAACCCGAAGATATTGATATTGGCTTTTCCATGACAGATGTGCGCGTTGATACAATGCGCGCCTCAGGGGCAGGGGGACAGCACGTTAATAAGACCGACTCCGCTGTGCGTATGACACATGTACCCACAGGTGTAGTTGTCGTGTGTGACGCGAAGTCTCAGCATATGAATAGGGCCAATGCCGAGCGTCTGCTTAAAATGAAACTCTATGATATGGAGAAGCAGCGGGTAGACGCTGAACGCGCAGAAGACCGTAAAGATCAAGTCGGCTCTGGTGATCGTTCTGCCCGCATTCGCACTTATAACTATCCGCAAGGGCGGCTCACGGATCACCGCATAAACCTCACGCTTTATAAACTTGATAAAATCGTCGCTGGCGACGAACTCGGCGATGTGATCGACGCCCTCATCAGCGAAGATCAAGCTAACCGCTTGGCGGCAATGGAAGCCGAGGGTTAAGTTTGGATTATTTAAAGACTGGACTTTGCTGGGTCTTCGCTCTTTTCTTTTTCGTTGCGGGTATCATGCATTTTGTTGAGGTCGAGAGCTTTGCTGCGATTGTGCCGCCGCTCTTGCCGTTTCCGAAACTCATTGTTTGGGTAACAGGTATCATGGAAATGATTTTTGCCGTGGGGCTTCTTGTTTCGCGTTACCGCAAACAGGCTGGCTTTTGGCTCGCGCCGTTTCTTTTGGCTGTTTTGACGGCCAATATTTATATGGCGATGTATAATATCCCGATGGGTGAAAGTGTTGCGAGCTCAACAGCTCTGTGGATACGTGTTATGCTGCAATTTCCTCTGATTGCTCTAATTTTATGGGCGAGCGGTAACTTCGCCTCACGTAAAACGCCTTAATGCGACTTATCGTTTTTCAATAAGAATATTGACTCTCGCGTGGTTTTCAATTATCGAAAAACAATAAGGAGACGATTATGAAAAAATTCACAAAAACCATCATGACCGCTGCGGGTGCCACTGCAATGCTCATGACAGCCACAACATTCGCCCAAGCCCATGAGGTAGATGATAAGGGTCGCGTTGAAGAAACACACGACATTAAAGACTTTAACAAAATCCGTATAACGGGCGTCTATGAACTCGACGTACAAGTCGGGGAAGAGTTTTCTGTCTTTACCTCGGGCAAGCATAAAGACGTCGAGAATATGAAGGTCTATTTGAAGGGCTCAACGCTTGTGCTCGCGCAGGACGAGGACAAGAAGAAAAGCATCAACTGGAACGGGCGTAAAAATAACAATAATAGCGGTATTCGGGCTGTGATAACCATGCCGGCCCTTAAAGGACTGGACATTACAGGCATTGGCGCAGGCGAGATTAAAGGCATCAAAGCCGATAGTCTTGATATTGAAATCGCTGGTATTAGCGATATGGAACTCTTCGGAAGCTGCGGAAGCCTTGACGTCGATATGGCAGGTCTGGGTGAGCTTCGTGCCGAAGATCTTGAATGCGAGGATGTCGATGTTGATTTGGCGGGTATGGGCGAAATTTCAGTATACGCTTCAGAGTCCGTGAGTGCTGACGCGGCAGGAATGGGCAGTATCGAAGTTCACGGAAATCCAAAAGACGTTGAGAAAAGTAAGAGCTTTATGGCTTCCGTCAAAATCAAATAATGCTATGAGCCTTTATGGCTACGGATAAAAAACCTCTCAATAAATCATCTTTCATAACGGCCGCCCTTGTGGCGGCTTTACCTTTCATTGCTGACCTTATTGTTTTCGGAACGACTGGTCGCGCGGATCGCATATTTGATGCACCGGGTCTGCTTTTATTTAATGCCGGATTTGCAGCCGCGCCTTTTGTATTGATAGGCTTGGTTATGGTTGCCCGTAAGTCTGTTAGCCGCGCCTTGTGGACAGGCGTGGTCCTAAGCGCCTTTATTTGGCTGGCTTATGCCTTATCGGGTCGCCATTATCATCTGTCCGCTGAGGGCGGAAATGCCAATATTGCCATATTTATGGTGCTGATGATCTGGCCGTTTCTGGTTACAATTATAATGGGAATTATCGGAAAATATGAACCCGATAAGATATCTAATTAAGGCCTAGTGCCAATATGTTGTGGATGAAGGGTCAGCTTATCCACAATATGCGCAGGCGGCTCTTGCGGCTATAACATCTGTCTGTCTTAAGTTTTCCGAAGAATGGGTTGGGAGACAGCGATGGGACTTCAAGGTATAGCTACGACAAATGGCGCGAGCGTTATTTTTATTGAGCAAACTTGCGACAATGATCAGCTTTTGATCAGTCTCAGTAAAAATGGGACAGAATGGCTATCCCCAGTCGGTTGGACAGATCAGCAAAAAGTAACCCTGCTTGATTGCCGCCCAAATGGAAAAAGAACTGAAATCGATATCCCTGCGGAGTTTGCTGCAACAATTTCATCAGGCGATGTTTTGGTTCTCCGGTGCTCTGAACTGGACTTCGAAAAAGAAATTATTTGGGAAGCGTCAGAAATCGAAACGCGTCTTGCGAGTGAAACAGCCAAAGCTTCGGCAAGTTCAAAGGGCGGATTGTTGTCCCGATTTAAAAGCCCTAAGCCAGATATTGCCGAAGAAACACGCACTGAAGCTGAAGTCAGAGCTGAAGAGGCCGAGCGCGCCGCTCAAAACTTTAAAGCCAAAATGGAGGCGGCTACAGCCGCTAAAGAGGAGGCCCAACGCAAAGCTTTGGAAGCCGCACGCGAAGCGGAAGCCGCGTTAAAAATGGAAGCAGACCGCATCGCCGAGATGGAACGTGCGGCAAAAGCTTTTGAAGAAGCTGAACGTTTGAAACAAGATGAATTGCGCCGCGTAGAAGAAGAGCGCCGCGCCGAAGAAGCACGTCTGGCGGAGGAAGCCCGCCGCATCGAGGAGGCCCGAAAACGCGAAATTGCTGCAAAAAAAGAAGCCGAACGAAAAGCTGCACTTGAGCGTTATGAAGCGGCTTTGGATATTACCCGCAATGAAGAAATACGCTTAAAAGACAGACTGGAAGATTTGGAAAAGCAAGCTAAGTCAGGCTCCGAAAACTTCGCGGTTCAAACTGAAGACTTGGATACGCGCCGGGCTAATGCAGAGCGGGTTGAAGGTAAGCTTGCTAAGCGGTTTGACAGCTATGAAAAAAGCGCCACCAAGCTAGATAAATTGACGGCTGATTTATCAAGCTTGCAGCTTGAATCTGATATTCTGAGCGATAATCGTAGAGCCGTATCAGAACGTCTTTCAGAAGCTGATCTCGCTTACAAGAATGCTCAAGAAGCGGCCGAGGCGGCTATGGCTTTTGCGCAAAAACGCCGTGAAGAACTGGATGAGGTGCGCCAAGAAGAAGAAGCGCTGTCTGGTAAATTGTCAGCTATGTCCGAAAGTCTATCTAAAAACAGTCACTTAGTGGCTGAGGCGTCTGAAAAATCTTATAAGCTGAAATCGAATTATGATCAGTCGCAAGCTGAACTTGACCAAGCCAAAATTGAAATTGAGGCTCTCGAGCAGGCTTTAGCGGCTCAAGCTGAAAGAGATCACGCACTTAGCCTTGAAATCGAAGCCACGCAGCAGGCTTTAGAGGACAGCCAGGCTCGTGAGGTATCCCACCGAAGTGCCATTGAGCATTTAGAAGCAGGAGGAATGCCTGAAGACATCACAGAGTTAGACCTGGAGTCGGCGCCATTAGTTACCTCTAAGGCCTCAACCATTCCTGATGTGGATCTGTCTCATAGTGCTACTAAAAACGCTAGCCGTAAAGGTAAGAGGTTTGGACGCGGGCGCAGAAGTCGTTTGTCCCGAGAAAAAGACGCTGAAATCAGTGTCGAAGTTGAAGACGTTGTGGTGAGTAAGGCTGAAGAGAAATCTGATGCCGTTTTATTAGCCGGCATTGATGAAACACCGAGCTTTGTTCGTCGTCATGGCTCAAGCCTCATGGCTTTGGGTGCTATCATTGGTGGTGTTGCAATTTTGGGCGGCGCGTTTGCTATAAGTAAGTCATCTCCCCCTAAATTGCGGGTAAAATCAACTACGCCAGCTCCCACAAAAGTGGCAAGCGCCGTTACGCAAGTTGAACAGCCCGTCACCAAAGAGCTCTCAGCGAGAGAAATAGTTCAAGACACTCCCTCAACAAAGCCGGAGGTGACATCCATTGAGACAACTCCGAAGATTGAGGTTGAAACCAGCTCAAATAAACGGGTTATGGAGAAGGTATCTGTTGAATCGGCAATACCGGAAATTTCAGCCGAGAATGATTTATCCGTTGAAAAACTTGCAAATGTTGTGGATCCAGTTGGATTTGCCTTTGAATTGCCAGATATGCGCCCTCAAGTGATGGTAAAAACTAAGGTCAAAACACCTGTCTCAAAAGTGGCATCTACAAAACTGGCAGTTCAGGCTAACACTACTGAGATACTAAATCAGGCGAAAACAACCACGCGGAAGGCCGTTAAGCTGGCCCCGCCAAGAGCGGCTTCGGTCAATTATCCTGAGCTGACAAAAGATGTTCAAATACGCCTCACTGATTTGGGCTTTTACAGCGGCCCATTTGATGGGCTTCAAAATGGACAGACTCAAGAAGCCATCAAAGAGTTCAAATCGCTTTTTGGCATGGCAGATACAAGTGCCAAGATAACAGGTTCGCTTTTGACAGAGCTAAAAAAGGTCAAGCGTGAGCAGGATATAGCCCAGAAGGAAGCGGAAGCCCAAGCTCAAGCCCTGTTAAATGTTCAGCCTGTTACGCGAGTGGCGGAATTGACTCCCGCGATTAACTTTTATGATACGCAGACTGCTGTTCCTGCGCAGCCTATCATTACAGATACATTGCCAGCGAGTGAGCCTCTACCGTCATACACATTGACAGAGCCAACCCCCGTAAAGGTCGTGAGTGTTCCCGAAGTTAAAGTCGCTGCGCCAACACCGGTCATGAAGGATGTCATTATTGAAGCTAAAATGACCCGAAATGCGAGTGCGGTATATCCAAGTAAAGCGTCACGCCGTGATTATTTTGCCAATGTCGCGATTGTTGTGGGTTATGATATTGGAATTGATGGACGGGTGACGAATGTGAGTATTCTTTCAAATGATCACAGTGGGCGTCATAATGAGGCCTTCGAAAAAGAAGCTCTTAGAGCTATCGAAACAATGCGGTACGAGCCCAAGACCCTTAATGGCGAACCTGTTATTTCGAGAGCGCAGCAAAAGCGCATTGTTTTTCGCGGAGAATAAGCCGTATAAACGCGCATGACATCAACTCTAGAGATCGCCCTATTCCCCTGCCTGTCAGATAATTATGGGCTTTTAATCCATGACCCTGAGAGCGGGGAAACGGCTGCCATTGATACGCCTGAAGCCGTCAAAATAGAGGCGGCCTGTGCTGAGCGGGGTTGGACCCTTACTCAAATTTGGAACACACATCACCACCCTGATCATGTGGGTGGGAATTTGACGCTTAAAGAAAAATATGGCCTTAAGATTACAGGTCCTGACCAGATTGAAGGCCGCATTCCAGGTCTTGATAAAGGGGTTTCGGGTGGGGATGTTTTCCTATTTGGATCCCATGAAGTTCAAGTCGTTTTCACGCCTGGCCATACGGTTGATCATATTATTTACTATGTGCCCGCTGCAAAGGCAGCTTTTGTTGGTGATACGATCTTTGCTTTGGGGTGTGGGCGCCTTTTTGAAGGTACGCCTGAAGATATGTTCGGCTCTATGTCTGCTATTGCAGAGCTGCCAGATGAGACACAGCTCTATTGTGCCCATGAATATACGCTGTCGAATGCGCGATTTGCGCTTACAGTAGAGCCGCATAATCAAGCTTTATTGGAGTATGTAAAACACGCAAAAAAGCTGCGAGATCAAGGAAAGCCAACTGTCCCCACGAGCGTCGCAGCAGAGAAAGCGGCCAATCCTTTCATGCGCGCAGAGAATGCTCAAAGGCTTGGGGAGATAAGAGCGGCAAAGGATAAATTTTAGCGTTGAAACGTGACCTGACCGTTCCTGAATTATCTGAGTCTAAGATTCTTGGATTGCTTCTCCTGGGGGGCATACATCACATTTTCCACCTTATACCAGTGGCGGCAGAGCTTGAGAAAAATGAGCAGTTCTCCGTCAAAGTTTTTGTTACATCCTCCGAAGAATACGATCTTTGTGATAAAGTATTGAAGGCTTTGGGCGCAACACGAACACGTATCGAGCTATTAAAAATTGGACCTATCGGAAAATGGATTTCACCTAAGCTTGGTTTTCTTTTGGGCCATCTAAAAATATGGAAAAATTTAGATGCTTTGATCGTCGCAGAGCGTACCTCGACCATATTGAGATATGTCTCAAAACGATTACCACCATTTATACATATTCCGCATGGAGCTGGAGATCGCGCCAAAAGCTATGACAAGCGTATAAAGCATTTTGACCACGTTCTGGTAGCAGGTGAAAAAGATAAATCTCGTATGATTGAATTAGGGATCGTGCGAGATGATAACTGTCACGTTACGGGGTATATCAAACCCCAAGCTGTAAAGCGCATGTTCCCGCAGAGCCCAAAGATATTTCCCAACGATAGCTTAACCGTTTTATATAATCCGCATTTTGACGAGACTTTATCTTCTTGGCTAAAATTTGGCCGCGAATTGTTAAGGGCCTTTGCTGACCGGGCGGATGTTAATTTTATTTTTGCCCCGCATATCCGTTTGTTCAAATCAAAAAATATGACGGAGCGGAAAGAGATAGAAGCTTTTGCAAAATTTGAAAATATTCATATTGATTTGGGAAGTGAGCGTTCCACAGATATGAGCTACACACGCGCTGCTGATATTTATCTGGGAGATGTCAGCAGCCAAGTCTATGAATTTTTATCTGAGCCTAAGCCTTGCATCTTCCTGACAGATCAAGGGACACAATGGCAGGATAATCCGGATTATGCCCATTGGTCCTATGGGCCAGTTTGCTTTGACGTAAAGGGTGTGATGACGGAAATTAATCAGGCTACAGAAAGATTGCCCGACTATGTAAAAGCACAAATCGACGGCTGCTTAGCAGCCAAAGGTAAACCCGAGTGGGATCCCATTTTAAGAGCGGCTGAGACGGTTACCGAAATTGTGATAAGAGCCTAGCAGGCTATCTCTTTTTTTTAATAAAAGGGTCTCAAACATCCATTGGAGGTACTGGACATTTGAGACTATGCGGTTTTTCAAAACCGTATTGAAGCTCCGAGGTTTCTTATAATAAGTGGAAGCGTTCCCACATACATAACCCCGCTTTAGGGAGCGGGGTTATGCTGTTTGATTTTGCGGGACTGCAAATCAAACTATGCTGCGTTTTCGAACTGGTTCATGGTGTTATGCTCGCCGCCCGCCTTGAGCGCACGTTCACCGCCTGTCATCTCTTTGAAATCATCACCAAGATTTGAACCGACTTCATGCTGATGCTTCACGGCAGAAACATTTGTACGGATTTCTTCTCGCTGAATGTTCTTCACGTAAGCGAGCATTTTCTGCTCGCCGAAATAGCCTTCAGAGAGGTCATTCATAACCTTAGCCGTGCCGTGGAAAGTTGGCAGCGTGATGAGGTTATGGAAGACACCGGCTTCGCGGGCGATATCCGTTTGGAAAGCTTGCAGGCGTGCATCGGCTTCAAGCCCTAGCGCATCCTCGTCATAAGCGGCGGACATAAGCTGCGTATTATCAGGATAATCGCCGGCTTTGATCTTGCCGCTTTCAATCCAATCTTCGCGCACTTGTTTGCGCAGGTTTAGCGTCCAGTTAAAGCTCGGGCTATTATTATAGGTCAGCTTGGCATGAGGCGCTTTCTCTCGCACGCGGGCCACCATAGAAGCAATCTGCGCAACATTAGGCGTCGCTGTTTCAATCCAGAGCAGATCCGCTCCGCCATCATTTAAGGACGAAATACAATCCTCAACCACGCGGTCTTCGCCTGTGCCGTCTTTGAATTTATAGAGGCCATTAGGCAGGCGCACCGGCTTGCGTAACTCGCCGTCAATATAGAGCGCAACATCACCTTCGGTCAGCGGATTGATATCCGTAACGGATTCGGTCTCGAGCCACTTTGTATATTCATAAGCGGCATCGCCAACTTCTTTGGAGACAGGAATTTTCTGCGTTAGGCCCGCGCCGAGGCTATCTGTACGTGCAACGATAACGCCGTCATCTACGCCGAGCTCTTCAAAGGCCATGCGGCATGCGCGGAGCTTTTCGACAAAGTCTTCACGCGGCACCGTGACTTTACCATCTTGGTGACCACATTGCTTGGCGTCAGACACTTGGTTCTCGATCTGCAAGCAACAAGCGCCCGCTTTAATCATTTCCTTGGCGAGCAAGTATGTCGCGTGGACGTTACCAAAGCCGGCATCAATATCAGCGATAATCGGACGGACATAGGTTTCATGGGCGTCGATTTTCGCGATGATGGCGTCTTTGTCTTTTTGAGTGGTTGCGGCTTTTAATTCCGCAAACAAATCATTTAATTCGACCTCATCGGCTTGGCGCAAGCTGGTGTAAATCTCCTGAATCAAATCCACGACTGAGGTCTTCTCGTGCATGGATTGATCGGGTAGGTGACCAAAACGGTTGCGAAGTCCTGCAACCATCCAGCCTGAGAGATAGACATAAGAGCCGTCTAGCGTGCCCTTTTGGCGCTTAATCGCGCGCATCATTTGCATGGCATGAAAGCCAGACCAACAGCCAAGCGACTGTGTGAACTTACTGGTGTCATTATCGTAACGCGCCATATCCTTGCGCATTTCCGTCGCCATAGCTTTGGCAATATCCAGGTGGGTCTCGAAAGTGTTTTGCGTTTTTAACTGCGCAAGGTCTTCGAGATTAATCCCGGCAGGCGCACCGCTCGGGTAGCGTTTCTGCAATTTTGCAAGTGTCTCTGAGTAAGTCATATTATTTCTCCAATATTTCGTAAGCGGGGATTGTTAGGAAGTCAGGCAGCACTTGGGCCGTGGCTGTTTCCGTGAAAATTTGTGCGGCTTCAGGGAAGCGGCCTTGTGCGAACCCTTCGGGGCCAAGCTCACTGGCGAGCTTTCCAAGCTCCTCATTATAGAGGCGCTCATAGAGACGGGTTGTGAGTGTCTCCGTAAAGCCGCCTTGCATTTGAACTGTGGCGCCATGGGCGAGCCATTGCCAGATTTGCGAACGCGAGATTTCAGCCGTTGCTGCGTCCTCCATCAAGTTATGGATAGGCACAGCGCCGCGGCCACAAAGCCACGCCGCAATATAACGAATACCGACTTCGATATTTGTACGCACGCCAGCCTCAGTTACAGTTCCGCTATGCGGGGAGAGCAGGGCTTCATCCGTGATGCGCGGGGCTTGGCGCTTTTTATGAATCTGGTGCTTGGACGGCATTTCCGCGTCAAAGACCTCCATGGCGACAGGGACGAGGGCGGGATGCGCGACCCAAGTGCCGTCATGGCCGAGCCGAGCTTCGCGTAGCTTATCATTGCGCACTTTGGCGAAGGCGGCGTCATTGGCCGCTTCATCCCCCTTAACAGGAATCTGGGCCGCCATACCGCCCATCGCATGAGCGCGGCGCTTATGACAGACCTCGACCAATCGTGACGCATAAGCTGAGAGGAAGCCTCTATCCATGCCGACTTGTGCGCGGTCGGGTAGCAGGAACTGCTTATGATTGCGCAGAGTTTTAATGTAGCTAAAAATATAATCCCAACGGCCACAATTTAAGCCCGTAATGTGATTTCGCAACACATAGAGGATCTCCTCCATCTGGAAGGCCGCAGGTAGCGTTTCAATCAGAACCGTGGATTTGATTGTCCCATTAGGAATATCAAGCACGGCTTGGGCAAAATTAAAGACATCATTCCATAGCCGCGCTTCTTGATAGGCTTCTATTTTGGGGAGGTAGTAAAACGGCCCGCGTTCGTCTTCGGCCAGAATTTTGCCATTGTGAAAAATATGGAGGCCAAAATCAACAAGACTGGCGCTCATTGGCTTACCATCAACGGTGATGTTGTTTTCTTCTAGGTGCCAGCCACGGGGACGGACAAGCATAGTAGCAGTTTCATCACCGAGTTCGTATGACTTTTTCTCAGTCTTTAGAGAGAGCGTGCCCCGTGCGTAGTCACGCATGTTGATCTGTCCTTCGATCATGTTTGCGAATGTTGGGCTGCTGGCGTCTTCAAAGTCGCACATAAACATTTTCGCGCCAGAATTTAGCGCATTGATCATCATTTTACGGTCAACGGGTCCCGTAATTTCAACGCGGCGGTCTTGCAAAGCTGCGGGGCAGGGGGCAACTTCCCAAACAGAGTTGCGCACATGTTGCGTTTCAAGCGGCTGTGTAGGCAACTCGCCATCGTCAAAACGCTCTTGTTGTAACTTGCGGTTTTCCAGAAGAATGCGGCGCTGTGGTCCAAAACGGCGTTCAAGGTCTGCAAGAAACAGCAAGGCATCAGGCGTCAACACTTCGTCATACCGTTCCGCAGTCTTTCCCACCACCTTGGCAAGGACGCGGTGACGTGGGATAGGTTGATCCATATTTTTAGCGGGTGCGTTCATAGCGACCTCCTAGTTTGAGTTAGTGGCCACACGATATTTACAAATACGGATATAAGTCTATAAGTAATTGTAAATTATAGGTATTTTTGTAATACTTGTAAAAATAATTATGTTATAATTGTAAATATTGTAAAACAATGAGCTAGAGTTATGGCCGTTAAAGCTGAGAAATTATTGATAGGGCCGCGCCTTTCGCGTTTTCGCAAAACGCTGGGCCTTACCCAAGCGCGTATGGCCGAAGACCTAGGCATTTCAACATCTTACCTGAATTTGATGGAACGCAATCAACGGGCTTTATCGGCCAAAGTCCTTCTGAAAATGGCTGAGATTTATGATTTCGATATAGCTGATTTCACAGGGGCAGGGGATGCTCATTTGGTTGCCGAAGTGTTTGATGCGATGCGCGACCCTCTTTTTAAAGGCGAGGCTTTGTCCAAAAATGAGGCTGAGGATTTTGTCAATGTCAGTCCTAACGCGGCCCGGGCTTTGTTAAAACTCTACGGCAAGCACCGCGATATGGCGCTGCGGGCGAGTGAAAACGCACCCGACCGGGATAGAGTAGAACTGCTTGAGCAGTCATCACAAGCTGTCGAAGCTGTGCGCCGCTTTATCCATGCGCAAAAAAACTACTTTCCCGCGCTGGATGCCGCCGCTGAGGCCCTCGCCAAAGACATTGGGTATAGCAAGCCGCTTATTGCGGCCGCGTTGACGGACCGATTAAAGGAAATACACGGCATTACAGTGCGCGTTGTCCCCGTCGAGATTATGCCGCAAATGCTCCGCTACTTTGATCGCCATTCAAAGCGCATCAATCTCTCAGAGCTCCTCCCGCAATCTGGCCGCCGTTTTCAGCTCGCCTTTCAGATTGGCATGCTCGAGCATCGCGGGCTTATTGATGAGATTGTGACCTCAGCTAATTTGCCGGGACGAGAAGCCGAAGGGCTTTGCCGGACGAACCTCGCAAATTATTTCGCCGCCGCTGTGCTCATGCCCTATGCGCGGTTTCTGAAAGAGGCCGAAGGTTCAAAATATGACATTGATTTGCTCTGCCACCGTTTCGGGACGAGCTTTGAACAAACGGCGCATCGCCTCACCACCCTGCAAAAACCTGATGCGCGCGGTATTCCCTTTTTCTTTGTCCGCATAGATGTGGCAGGGAATGTCTCCAAACGATTTAGCGCGGGGCGATTTCATTTCAGCCAATTTGGCGGCGCCTGCCCGCTTTGGAATATTCACGAATGCTTTCAAACGCCGGGTAAGACAGTTACGCAAATGATACAGCTGCCAGATGAGACCACCTATTTCTCTATCGCCAAAATGATCAGCCGCAGTGATGGAACTTATAATGCGCCCGCACAGAAGCTCGCCATTGGACTAGGCTGCGATATCGCTTATGCCCCGCGCTTAGTTTATTCGCAGCAATATAATTTAGAGACCCCCCAGCCCACACCCATAGGGATTAACTGTTACCTGTGCGAGCGTCCCCACTGCCGCCAGCGCGCCCACGCCCCGCTCAATAAAACGCTCAGTTTTGATGAGCGCAGAAGAGGTGTGAGCCTGTTTAGTTTTGATGAGACCTAAAGGCGGTTTTGTTTTAATTTGAAAAATGAAAATCGAACCTCACGCCTAATCAATTGACCAAAGGCTGAGGATTGCTTAATTGAATGCACGCAAACTGATACTGGACGTCTCTTATGTCAAATTCTGAAATTAATGCTGATGATGTTGTTCTTGTGACAACGCGCCGTGTGGCTTGCGATGGCGGAGGCGGAGCTTTGGGACATCCTAAGACCTATTTAGACATGGGACAGGATAATCAGGTGCGCTGTAAATATTGTGACCGTGTCTTTGCAATTTCAAATGACGGCGTGGATCACGCTCATCATTGATCATTAGACCTTGATTGATCATTCGGCATTGGGGTCAAAACGGTAACGTCTGACGATTCCGACCGCCGCCTGCGGTTTTCCATCGATAGTTTGAGGTGTAAATCGTGTCCGCATTGCGGCGCGTTCTGCGGCTCGGATAAAATCTTTCTCATAGCGATCAGCTTGAACCTCGACGAGCTCTGTCATCGCCACTTTTCCCTTTTCATCAATATTTAGTTTCAGCACGACAAGCGCTTCAACTTTGCGCCGCAGAGCTTTGCGCGGATAGCGGGGCTGCATGTTGCGGCGGACTTTGGGCGGCACGATATTACGCTTAACCACAGTGACAGGTTCTGGCGGCGGCGGGGCGGGGCGCACGATGCGCGGCGCGGGCGCAGCTCTAGGGCCGCCTGCGAGTTGCATATCCGGAACGGTCTCAGGAATGGGGCTCTTCAAATCCTTAAGTTTTCGGCTAGGAATATTCGCGTTATTTTCCATTTGCATGAGGTCATTGCGAAGGGCGCTGATATCATCATCGCGTCCCCCTAAAAGGGCACCGCCCCATTTGGCGTCAAACTCCTCTAAAGCTGCCATTTTTTCGTCTTGAGGGATACGGGGCGCAAAGACAATATCATTGACCTCTTGCCAGAGCTGCGTCTCATGCTGATTAATAACGTCGAGCTGTGCTTCGACGGCACTCTTATAATCACTTTGAGGGTAAGTTGTGAGGAAGTCTTGAAGCCGTGCGCGGCGCATCGGCGCTGTCATTTCCGCCACGGCTTTGCGGTAGGTCGCCTGTTCCGCGCGTAAAAAACTGTCATCAATAGGGTCATCCTTTGGCCCAGCATTTGTCCAATATATCAGGGCGCCAATGACAGCCAAGCAAATGACACCCAAAAGCCATATAACCATGCGCCTATCGCTGCGTTCTAGCGCGTCAAGCTCGTCTTGGGGGTCGTCGATTGACTGATACACGTGTTCCTAACCTTTTTAGATGTGTTCATCGATCTATTACAGACTTTAGAGGAAGATATATACGGCTAAATTAGGGCCGCCTATTGAATAAAAACAGTCACACGGTCAAAATAGCGAAACACTGAGGATTCTTCATGTCTGTTACGGCTCCAGTTGATAAAAATTCCCATGTCGTCTTGGTTGACGGTTCGGGCTATATTTTTCGCGCTTACCATGCTTTGCCGCCTCTCACGCGCAAAAGTGATGGCCTGCCCATTGGTGCGGTGGCAGGGTTTTCAAATATGCTATTTAAACTTTTACGCGGCCAAACCGATGCCGCGCGCCCGACACATTTTGCAGTGATTTTCGATAAGGGCAGCTATACCTTTCGCAACGATATTTATGACCTTTATAAAGCCAACCGTAGCGAAACACCCGAAGATTTAATCCCGCAATTTCCGCTAACACGTGATGCGACGCGCGCTTTTGGTGCGGCGGCGATAGAGAAGGAAGGCTTCGAGGCTGATGACCTTATCGCGACCTATGCCCGCCAAGCCGAGGCCAAAGGGGCTAGAGTCACTATAATCAGTTCGGATAAAGACTTGATGCAACTTGTCTCCGACAAAGTCTCCATGCTGGATACGATGAAGAATAAATCCATCGGCATTCCGCAAGTGATTGAAAAATTCGGCATGGGCCCCGATCGCGTGATTGAGATTCAAGCGCTGGCGGGGGACAGCGTTGATAACATTCCGGGCGTTCCGGGGATTGGCGTTAAAACGGCTGTTGTGCTGCTCGAACAATTTGGTGATTTGGAAACGCTCTTGCAACGCTGTGATGAAATTCCGCAAAAGGGTCGCCGTGAAAAGATGATGGCCAACATTGAAAATGCGCGGATTTCACTCGAACTTGTCACGTTAAAAACAGATGTTGAGCTAGACGTGCCGCTCGAAGATTTGGCCGTTTCCGACCCTGATATTGAGGTATTATTTGATTTCCTCGAAGAGATGCAATTTCGTACCCTCACGAACCGCGTTCGCGCGGCTTTGGGCGAAGGGGAGACGGACGGTATCCGTAAAGATGACAGCAAGCCCGCCTTTGAACCGCCCTCAGAGAAATCTCTGCCCGAAAACATTATCTTCGATAAATCTAAATATGAATGTGTCCAGACGGTAGAGCGTCTTGAGCATTGGATAAAGCGCGGTTTTGAGGTGCCCGCGATTGCGGTAGATTTGGAAACCGATAGCCTTGATAGCGCTGCGGCGAAGATGGTGGGCATTTGCCTAGCTGTGGCGGATAATGAAGCGTGTTATATCCCGCTCGGTCATGTGGGCGGCGGAGATATGTTTGGTGATGATCGGCCTGAGCAGATTGAAATGGACACAGTCCTTGAGATGCTAAAACCGCTATTGGAAGCAGAGCATGTTTTAAAAGTCGGGCAGAATTTCAAATATGATTTAGGCGTGTTTCAGCGCTACGGTTTAAATCCTGCGCCTTATGATGATACCATGTTAATTTCCTATGCGCTCGCGGGCGGCCTACATGGACATGGAATGGATTATCTGTCGGAAACGCATTTTGGCCACACGCCCATCCCGTTTAAAGAGATTGCCGGGACGGGCAAAAAACAAAAGACATTTGATCAAATTAGTCTGGAAGAGGCGACGCCATATGCAGCGGAAGATGCCGATGTAACGTTGCGCCTGTGGAAATTTCTAAAGCCTAAATTAGTCGCTGAAAAAGTCACAACTGTTTATGAAACATTAGAGCGCCCGCTCCCTGCAGTAATTAGCAAAATGGAAAATCACGGCATCAAAGTTGACCGTGCTGAACTTGCCAGACTCTCGGGCATGT
The DNA here is from genome assembly GCA_020629195.1 of Hellea sp. Classification (GTDB taxonomy): domain Bacteria; phylum Pseudomonadota; class Alphaproteobacteria; order Caulobacterales; family Maricaulaceae; genus Hellea. The sequence goes on along the minus strand of JAHDDT010000009.1, from coordinate 5,533 downwards.
TCGCGCAAAAAATGGCAGGGCTCGAAGCCGAAGCTTATGAACTGGCTGGGACGCAATTTAATCTCGGTTCCCCCAAACAGCTCGGCGAAATTCTTTTTGACCAAATGGGCTTAGAAGGCGGAAAGAAAACAAAAACAGGCGCGTGGCAAACAGGGGCGGGTGTTCTTGAAGATTTGGCAGAGAAGGGTGAAAAACTCCCTCAGACGATTTTGGATTGGCGTGGTTATTCAAAGCTCAAATCAACTTATACGGATGCGCTAGTTCAGCAAATTAATGATCGCACGGGCCGGGTGCATACAAGCTTTTCTTTGGCCGCCACGACAACAGGACGGCTTTCATCCTCTGATCCCAATTTACAAAACATCCCTATCCGGACCGAAGAGGGCCGCAAAATCCGCGACGCCTTTATTGCGGAAACAGGCCATGTTCTGGTCGCGGCAGATTATTCGCAAATTGAACTACGCCTGCTGGCCCATGTCGCGGATTTGCCAACGATGAAACAAGCTTTTGCCGATGGGGTCGATATTCACGCGCTTACCGCGAGCGAGATGTTTGGCGTGTCTATTGCCGACATGGACGCCGCCACACGCCGCCGTGCTAAGGCGATTAATTTCGGGATTATTTACGGCATTTCCGCCTTTGGTCTCGCGAATAATCTTGGGATCTCTCGCACCGAAGCAAGTGATTATATTAAAAGCTATTTTGAGAAATTCCCGGGTATCAAAGCCTATATGGACGCGGCTAAGTCTGAAGCCCATGAATATGGCTATGTCAAAACGCTCTTTGGCCGCAAATGCCACATCAAAGGCATCAAAGACCGTAACCAAGCGGTGCGTGGCTTTGCGGAACGCCAAGCGATTAACGCCCCCATCCAAGGCGCAGCTGCCGACATTATGCGCCGCGCCATGATAAGAATGCCAGACGCGATAGCGGGCGTTGAAGGCGCAAGAATGCTCCTGCAGGTTCACGATGAATTGGTCTTCGAAGTGCCAGAAAATAAGGCTGATGATTTAATTAAAGTCGTGATCCCGACTATGGAAAATGCAGCTATGCCAGCGGTGAATATTAGTGTGCCGCTCGTGGTTGAAGCGCTTGCGGCGAAAAATTGGAATGATGCGCATTAGTCACTATATTATAAATAACATATTATCTGTTCCCCGCCTTGAGCGGGGATCCCCTGCAATATAAGAACCGACTTAATTGTTGGAGACCCCCGCTCAAAGCGGGGGACACTTAAACAAAAAGGAATTAATTAAATGACCTCTCTCGTTCTCGTCCGTCATGGACAATCAC